>CAYSXO010000108.1:0-4511 GCA_964434995.1 uncultured Sphaerobacteraceae bacterium | reverse complement strand
CCTGGCAATAGGCTCATCCTTGAACTTATAGCCCGGACCACCTGAGCCAGTCCCGGTCGGATCGCCACCCTGAATGACAAAGCCCTTTACGATCCGATGAAATGGGGTTCCGTCGTAGTAGCCATCCTCGGCAAGGCAGACAAAATTGTTGACAGTATTCGGAGCATCTCCCGGAAAGAACTCCACCTCGATCGGGCCCTTGTTTGTCTCCAGCGTCGCCGTGTACGACTTGGCCGGATCCACCTTCAATGCGGGGGGCTGGGAATACTGCTTCGCCATGTCGTCTCCTTCCAGTTTCTGGTCATCACTCCAGCACGAGATGGCCGCGGACTCCGGAGTTGCGCCAGGCGAAGGCGTACTCTGTGCCGAGATTCGCGCCGCCGGAGCTAATGCTGCACCGGCAACGAGCAACGACGCCACCCCGGCAATGGAAATCGCGCGCCATCGTGGTCGACCTTGGTTCCCAGGCGGCGCGGCGACGCCCCCACGTGTTGGCATGATCTCTCCTCTCCTGGTTCTATCGGATCAACATCGCATCGCCGAAGGAAAAGAAACGGTAGCGGTGCGCAATTGCCTCCGCGTACGCGTTCAAGATAGCCTCACGGCCCGCCAGGGCGCTGACCAGCAAGATGAGCGATGATCTTGGTAAATGGAAGTTCGTCAGAAGCCCTTCGACCAATCGCCATTCGTGTCCCGGCACTATGAACTCACCCGTCCACCCTGCATAGGACCGCGGGCGCCGGTCGTCCCAGTCGTGCCCAATGGTCTCAAGGGTCCGCGCCGCCGTCGTTCCAACCGCCATCACTCGACCGCCACGTTGCCGGCATCGCGCGATGGCCTCAGACGTCGCCAGAGGAACCGTGCACCACTCCTGATGGATCTGATGATCGGCGACCTTCGCCTCGGTCACCGGCCGAAACGTATCCAGCCCAACATGAAGCGTCACTTCAGCCCAGGAGATGCCATGCTCGGCCAGGCGGTCCAGCAGCTCTCGCGTGAAATGGAGGCCGGCCGTAGGCGCGGCCGCCGACCCCGGTACTGTGCCATAGACAGTCTGATAGCGTTCGCCGTCGGCAAGCTCCTCAACGATGTATGGCGGGAGCGGAGGAAAGCCATAATCGCTGAGCCGTTCGTCAGCGGCGTCCTCGAATTGAAGCAGGATCTCGCCTTCCCCAATGTTCGCTTCCACGAGAGCCCGTGCAGCATGGCCGCCTGCTTCACGAGATGGAAACTCGAGGATCGCACCCTCCTTCAGGCGCTTTGCGGGGCGGGCAAGACAGCTCCAGGATGCCCCTACGCGCCGCAAGAGAAGGACTTCCACCGCCCCGCCCGTTGGCAACCGCACGCCACGGAGTCGGGCCGGCAGCACGCGGCTGTTGTTTGCAATAAGAAGATCGCCCGGGTCCAGAAGGTCCGGCAGGGCCGAAATAGTTCGATGGGCGATTTCGCCGCTTTGCCTGTCAAGGACCATCAGGCGGGATGCGTCTCTCCGTTCCAAGGGCGTTTGGGCGATCAAATCGGGAGGAAGATCAAAATCAAACTGCTCCGTCAGCAGATCTTCGATCGGGGTGTCCACGACAACGCTTTGTGTCACGACTTCGAACCGCCAAACAGCAGTGCTTGCTGGGCGGACGGCCCGGGCGGCTCAAGACCAAGATGCAGATAGGCGCCATCGGTCGCCATACGCCCTCTGGGGGTACGCTGAAGAAAACCGAGCTGGATCAAATACGGCTCGTAGACATCCATGACCGTGTCAGTTTCTTCGCTGATCGCGGCAGCAAGGGTATCGATACCCACCGGGCCGCCACCGAACTTGACGACGATTGCGCGCAGGATACGGCGATCGATATCATCGAGGCCGAGATCATCAATATCGAGCATGTCGAGCGCATCCGCCGCGAGCTGGTCCGTTATCGCGCCCTCGCCACGCACTTCGGCAAAATCCCTGGCCCGCTTCAGCAATCGGTTGGCAACCCGAGGCGTGCCCCGCGCGCGGCGCGCCAATGCCCGCGCCCCTTCCTGAGAAATTGGCACATCGAGAACACCGGCCGACCGCGTAACAATTTCCTCCATCGCCTCGTCGCTGTAAAAATCAAGCCGCAGCACGGAACCGAATCGGTCACGCAGCGGTCCCGTCAGCAAGGCGAGTCGAGTCGTTGCGCCAACGAGCGTAAATCGCGGCAAGCCAATGCGCATAGTTCTTGCTGCCGGTCCCTTGCCGAGGACAATGTCGACGGCAAAATCCTCCATCGCGGAATAGAGCACCTCCTCGACTGCACGGTTCAGGCGGTGAATCTCATCAATGAAGAGGACGTCGCCGGCCTTCAGGTTTGTCAGGATCGAAACGAGATCCCCCTGCCGCTCAATCGCGGGTCCGGAGGTAATGCGCAAGCTGACGCCCATCTCCGCCGCGATGATCGTGGCAAGCGTTGTCTTGCCGAGGCCAGGAGGACCATAGAAGAGCACATGATCGAGCGATTCGCCACGAAGCTTCGACGCTTCAATAAAGACCTGCAACGTCTCCTTAACGCGCTCCTGGCCAATGTACTCGGCCAATCGTCGTGGACGCAGGCTTCGCTCAACCGGCGCGTCCTCCGGGAGCTGCCGTGGCGTAACCGCGCGGTCTGAAGACTCCTGACCCTGGGCGCTGCTTCGGATGGATGAAGTCGATCTCTGGGCCATGTGGCGAGTATACCAGAGGAATACGAACTATTGTTCTCATCGAGTTGAGGGGTCGAATCTGCCCACCACGGGTTCAGTTCGCGGATCTCACCTGATGGTTCTCCCTGCTTGGAACCGCATCTGGGCGAATCTTGAAGTTGAACTTGGTTCGAAACGCCTCGTAGAAGTTTGTTGATCCCAGCGTAACGAGCCGAAACGCGGCCTCGCCGCGCTCAACTCTGACGCTGTCCCAGCGACGCAAGCGCTGCACCTCCACCCCGTCCAGAATCAGTGAGCTCTCGTGGTCATTCGCCACAACGATCTCGATCACCGCGTCTTCAGAGACAACGAATGGCGTGCGAATTGGGCTATGACAGGAGATCGGGACGATTGCGAATCCTCGCACGCCGGCAGTCAGAATCGGGCCACCTGCCGCCATACCGTACGCGGTGCTTCCGTGTGGCGTCGCAACAATCATCCCGTCACCTGGATAGGTGTTGACGTATTGCCCATCGATGTAGATCTCGAGCTCGACCATGCGCAGGCCGGATCGCACCACCACGTCATTGATGGCCGATCCCTGGGGAGATGGATCCGAGCCACGAACGAGGGTTGCCTTGAGCGTCGCGCCTTCCTGTACGGAAAACTCGCCGGCCAGGAGCGCCTGAACGGCATGACGCCAATCCCGGCGTTCGACAAGGGCGAGAAATCCGACGTTCCCAAAGTTGATGCCGAGCAGTGGAACCCCGGGATAGGCATTCGCGGTGCGCATCATCAAGCCGTCGCCTCCGAGGACAATGATCGCGTCCGCGGCATCCGCGCCGAACTCTTGAAGCGCGTCCTCGAGGACGACCTCGGCGCCTGCTTCACGAAGAAAGCCGTCGACAAATTCGGCCAGCTCGCGCGCTTCGTCTTTGCTTCGCGCGGCAACCAGGCCAATTCGCTTCGGCGGAACAACTGGCCCAGCGCCCAGCTCAGGGTCGCTCATCGTGGACTTACTCATGTGGCAATTGGTTCTCCGTCCGTTCGAGCCTCCCAGGCAGGGGTGAGATACGTCTCCGCGTCATGCCCGGCGCGAAACTTGAAGAGGCGCGCAGGCCGATGGCTTCCTTCTCTGCGCCGCTCAGCGGTCGCTTCGAGGATGCCCTCGGCCTGCATCCGGCGCCGAAAATTCCGCTTGTCGAGCCGCCGATCGAGCACCGCCTCATAGACATGCTGGAGCTCGGTCATCGTGAATGTCCTTGGCAACAGGTGGAACGCGATGGTCGTGTAACCAAGTTTTGCACGCAGCCTGAGTAGCGCGTAGTGAATAATGCGGTTGTCGAGGTCACTGATGTTGGGCAAAGCGAGCGCCCGCGCCCACCGACCGGTGTCCAGGGAACCAGCGTTTCCATCAGGCAGCGTGATCCCCAGATACGCAATCGTCACCGACCATGAGTCGCCTTCCCCGTGGGCGATCGAATAGAGTTGTTCCAGATAGCGCTCTTCGGCGCCAACTTGCTCCGCGAGAATGCGGATCGCGGCTTCATCGAGCGCTTCGCCACCCAACGGCAATCCTGCCGGTAGGGCATCTTCTGCCTCGTCCGCCCCGAGCGCAACCCAGACTTCACCCTCGCTCACGGTGAAAAGCACCACGCGGACGTCAATGCGTGGCGCGAGCGACAACGTGGCAATTCTCGGAGGAGAACTCGCGTCAGTCACGTTCGATCGGCCAACCGGGTGATCGCCGCGGAGCGGCGCGCGTGCCTCCTGACAATTCCTGACCTTATGGTAGGCAGCCAGTCTAGGCGTCACGTCTGACGGTCGCAACCAGGGTCCCGGCAGTGTCGCCAGGTTCTCCGCGGCTCACG
>CAYSXO010000107.1:1401-12513 GCA_964434995.1 uncultured Sphaerobacteraceae bacterium | reverse complement strand
CTCGCTGGGATTCATCCGCAATGTGCGCAGCTTGGCCGTCACCAATTCGTCGATCTTGCGGACGTGCAGCAGCCAGCGCTCGTCCTGCCCACCATTGCGTCCGCGCTCGGCATTCGGCCAGATGGCCGGTCGGTATTTGACATTCTGAAGGCCATGTCGCGGCATGGCGACTATCTGCTGGTGCTCGACAATTTCGAGCAGATCCTGCCAGCAGCCTCGACGCTCGCCGATCTCCTCGATGCCTGTCCAAACGTGAAGCTGCTGGTCACCAGCAGAGCGGTGCTCGGGGTTCCTGGCGAACATGTTGTGGACATCCGGCCGTTTCTTCTGCCGGCCTCACTCTCGCCGGGATCCGAAACGAATGCCGGCGAGTTCGACGCTTGTCGCCTCTTCCTGGATCGCGCCCAGGCGCTCGACTCCGAGTTCGCGCTGACCAGCGCGAATGCGCGGACCATCGTGAGCATCTGCCAGCGGCTGGACGGCTTGCCCCTGGCAATCGAACTAGCCGCCGCGTGGGTGCCCGTGCTGTCGCCAGCCGCGCTCTTGGCGCAGCTCGAATACCGCCTGGCGTTGCCGAGCGCAGGTTCGCCGGGGGCTCACCAGCGGCAGCGGAGCTTGCGGGGCACGATCGCGTGGAGTTACGGACTCCTCAGCGCTCACTCGCAGGTGCTGTTCCGGCGGATCGCGGCCTTCAATGGCGGGTGCTCGCTCGATGCCATCAGGGAGATTTGCGGGGACGGCTCCCTCGATCTGTTGCAGGAGCTCCGTGCGTTGGTCGCGAACAGCCTGGTGCGGCGGACAGACGACCCTGCTGGCAACTCCCGGTACACCTTGTTGGAAACGGTGCGCGAGTTCGGCGTTGATTGCCTCGAGACGAGTGGTGAAGCCAGCATCATCCGCCAGCGCCACGCCGCGTACTTCCTGGTGCTGGCCGAGCATGCCGAGGCGAAACAGAATACGATCGAACGGGAAGCAGGGCTGGACCGGCTTGACGTCGAACAAGGGAACCTGCAGAGCGCATTCGCATGGGCTGTCGAGCAGGGGGATGCGGAGATTGCCCTTGGCCTCTGCAGCGCGATGTTGCCATTCTGGCAGTTCCGTTTTCATCCCACTGTCGGGCGGGACTGGGTCCGGCGCGCGCTGGCCCTTGGCAACGACGTCTCTCCTCCCGTATTGCGGAAGGCGCTCTACTGCGCCGCTACGCTGGCCTATATGAACGAAGAGCAGGCCGAGGCAGAACGCCTCTTTGCCGATGCGTTGGCGCGCTATCAGAAGGTCGACGACCCGGAAATGAGCGGGCGCGTCGAGATGGCCCTGGGGCGCCTCGCCTGGGACGATGATGACCTGGCCACAGCCCGCCAGTGGTTCGATGCCGCGAAGCG
This sequence comes from uncultured Sphaerobacteraceae bacterium, assembly GCA_964434995.1. GTDB lineage: Bacteria > Chloroflexota > Chloroflexia > Thermomicrobiales > UBA6265 > JACCXM01. Next base: position 11,131 of record CAYSXO010000107.1, on the reverse strand, counting down.
GCGGTTCGCGGGGTGCGGGGACGAGATCGGGCTCGCGCACAGCCTTCACTATGAGGGCTTGGTTGCCTTCAAGGACGGTGATTATCCCCTGGCAGAAGCCTGCTTGCGTGACGCATGGACGAAGTGGCAGGCGCTCGGCTTCAGTTGGGAGCTGTCGCAGTGCATTCCCGGCCACCTGGCGGACATCGCGCGGGCAGAAGGCAGACTCACTGACGCGATGCGCCTGTACCAGGAGTGCCTGAGTTTTAACTGGGATCAACAGTATCTGGAGGATGTCTCCTGGAGCCTGGCCGGGTTGGCGCTCGTCGCCGCCACCGATGGGCAGGTGGAGCAGGCCGTTCGCCTGATGGCGCTGGCCGATCGCATCGAGGAGCTCCTGGGCGCCCCATTGACCCCCCACATTCGCCGCCTGCACGATCTCGCCATGCGCATGCTCGTGGAGCGTGGTGGCGCCGAGCGCTTCGCGGCCATTCAGGCATCGGTGAGAAACGCCGAGCTTTCGACGGAGATTGGCGCGGCGCTGGCACTGACCAGGCGTGAGACGTCAGCGAAAGCGCCCGCGCATTCCGACCTCGGACTGACACAGCGTGAGCGCGAAGTGTTGCGGATGATGGCCGCTGGCAATTCGAACCAGGAAATTGCCGACGACCTGTTCGTCAGTCTGGGTACCGTCAAGGTCCATGTCACGCACATCCTCGCCAAGCTGAGCGTGAAGTCGCGCACGGCCGCGACCGACTACGCGCACCGCCACAACCTCGCCTGAACACGACTCCGGCGCAGTTCCCGGGCACCCTGGCTACGACTTTGGTCATAGGCGGGCAATTGGCATGTGGCGAAAGAAATATGACCTTCGCCAGACGCGAACGCCACGTTCCCGATCCAGACTGGCGATCAGGATCCATACATGGTGGATGGGTCATCCGGGTGACGTCTACGACGTCACGTGGTGGAGCTTCACGCTCAAGGAGAACCGAGATGGATCAGGAGCGATTTGACGAGGTTGCCCGCGGTCTGGCCTCGGGCATCTCCCGGCGAGGAATGGTGCGATACCTCACCGGGGCCGCCTTCGGAGGGGTCCTTGTCGCGGTTGGGGAAAGCGCCGCGGGGGCGAGGAAGAAGCGGGGCAGAGGAAAACACAAGGAGCGGCCGCGGGGGCGGACCAGGTCCGCGGCGGCTGGCAAGGTCGCTGTCTGCCACTACGACGCGGACGCGGAGACCTGGGTGCTGATCACCGTCAGCAAGAGCGGATGGGACAACGGGCACTCTTCGCATGGGCAGGATTACCTCTTGGATGGCAATTGCTGCACCGACGGCGATTGTGCGGGTGACGGGTCGTGCTGTGATGGCGTTTGCACTGACAGCCCAACGTGCAACCAATGCACGACGTGTGGCGACGGCTGCCCGGGCGATCCGGAAAACAACCCAACTGTCTCGGTCTCGTTTGCGCCCACGGGCGATCCCAGGTTCTGCAGCCCCACCGTGCACCTGACCGGCTTTCATGGCTGCACGGACTACACCTACCAATACTGGGGATCCTTCTATAGTGACGGGTATATCGCGGATAACTTTGGGATGAATCACCCCCTGACCAGGACAGACCTGTCAGGATCCAGTGAAACGCTTGCCGGGACGTTCAACAACGGAGCCGGGGACGGATTCCCGCGGTATGTGGAATTCAGGATCAACGGCGGCCCTGTTTCGGGCTGGCAGCGGGTGAGCTGCTAAGCGGCAACAGGCTTCCCTGGATAGGCGGCGCCATATCAGCGAGCGGCAACGAGTGACACGGGCCCGGCATTCGCCGGGCCCGTGTCACTCCCTGGAGCTTGGCTCTTTGCTGTTTGGGAGCGGACGGCAGACAGGCGGCACGCGGTTCATGTCCGGCTGGCTGCCAGCGTGGCATTGGTTTTGAGGGCCAGCCAGTCAGTCATTTCGGGCCGGGGCTGGTCAGGGAGCAGACGCGGTGAAACGCCCACTCGCCCCACAATTCCTGGCGGTAGCCGCGCCACAGCCGCCACCGCCCGCTGCCAGAAGGACTCCCACCATTTCGCGCTCCCCATGCCCTTTCCCCGTCTATGACCAAAGTCGTAGTTGGGGAATTGCCTTGGGAACGACGAATTAAGACCTTCGCCAGACATGCATGGCACGCGCGCGGCCCAGAGTGGCGAATGGGATCCAGACAGATGGGCTGGGTCTGGAGGAGGGTGTGGCCAAGGGAAAGCGGCGCAAGGGCAAGCGCAAGGCCGTGCGCCAGCAGAAGCACGGGAAGCAGCGCCGGAGCAAGGCCGAGGGTCAGGGCAAAGACCGGTATAGGGAAGATGCCAAGGCCACACTCTGCCATAAGCCCGGCACGCCCGCTGAGTCGACCATCACCGTCGCCCACTCCGCGGTAAAGGCGCACCTCGCGCATGGCGACACGCTCGGCCCGTGTGGCGGTACGACCACCACAACCGCCCCGCCAACAACCACGACCACCACGACCACCACGACGACCACAACCACTACCACGACCGCTCCGCCCTGCGTCCCGAACAACACTGTCTGCCCGTCTCCCACGGCCATCTGCTGCACTACCGGTTACGTGTGTGGGCGCAACGGGGCCTGCTGTGGCCTGGAGAACGCGCCCTGCAGCGCGGACAGCGACTGCTGCGAGTGCTTCGAGAATGACATCAACCGCTGCATCTGCAACACCGTAGGGGGCTACTGCGTCATGACGGAAATTGGGTAACACCGCCTGCGCCGAGGACATCTGCTGCGCCACAACCTACGTGTGTGGATGACTTCCACGATGAAGGCCGTACCCGCTGTGACAAGGATGGCGCACTCTGCGACGACCCCTCTGACTGCCGTGGAGGGTTCGCCAGCGGCTGCGCCTTCTTCAATGGCTCGAGTCAGCCGGGCGTCTGCATTCGGTGGGAAACCCAATCCGCGATCCAGACGTTGAAACAGATAGTGGATTGGATACAGGGCGAGTTGCGCCCCGAGACCGTCAAGGACGCCCCGCGCTGGAGCATTTCAGATGAAGAGACTTCTCACCACTCTCACGCTCGGCCTGGGGCTCGTCGCGGCGACGGGCGCTGCCCCGGCCTCCGCGCAGAACGCCCCCGTCGAAGGCATCAACACCACCGGCAACTGCGTCACCACCGGGTCGCCGGGCAACTGGACCATCAGTTGCGGCGACATCAACTACTCGCCGGGGCAGGCGATCACCGTTTCGCCGACGGTCGATACCTCGTACGCGCCCGGCGATTCGGGCGTCGCCCCGGCGCCGGATGTCGAGCCGGTCGCCGCGCCCATCGAAGAGCCCGCGCCGGAGACAGCCCCCAGCACCGAATCCGGAACGGTGGCCACCGAAACCGACCAGGACGCGGACAACTACGCCGACGCGATGGAGGTGGAGATCGGGCTCGATCCGACGAATGCCGATACCGACGGCGACGGCGTGGCGGATGGCGATGAGCTGGTCCTCTACAGCACCGAGCCGACGGTCTGGGACACCGATGGCGACGGCTTCTTCGATGGCGAAGAGCTCTTTGCCCTCAAGACCGATCCGCTCGTCTGGGACGATGCCGGCGCCGGCAGTGCGCCAATGGCGAATGAGACGGTGGCCAACGACACCGCGGCCCCCGCGGAGACCACGAGCGCTGCCCCCGCGGAGGCCACGACTGCTGAGCCCGCCATCGAGACCGCGCCCGAGGCCAGCGCGCTCGATAGCGACATCGACCGCCTGGCGGACGTCGATGAACTGGCCCTCGGCACCGATCCGGCCAATCCCGACTCCGACGGCGATGGCTACTACGACGGCGATGAGGCAGCCCTGGGCAGCGACTACTTCGATCCCGCGAGCATCCCGGCAGCGTAACGCCTTTCCTGCCGTGGCTCGCGCGGCAACGTCAAGTATTCGTCGTCATGGAGCGGCCCAGGCTGCCTGCCTGGGCCGCAGGTTTTCGCCGAGATGGCAGGTGTGGTTGGCCATTGCCCTCCCTGATGCGGGAACGAATGCGACGCGCCCGATCTGTTTAGATCATCGAGCAGCCCCCGTGTCATCCCGAGGAGTGAGGAAGCACACGCTTTGGCATCGCGCTGTTATCGGGATCTCGGCCGATCGCTTCGGCCGTTTGAAGTAATAGTGACCCCCGCGCGCTCGGGATGACCATGGCTCGGTGGTGCGCTGGAGAGACGGAGAACGCCGTGACAACGACAGATCGAAAAGCCGCCAAAGCCGCGTACAAGGAACGCAAGCCAGCCGCTGGCATCTATGCCGTGCGCTGTGTGCCGACTGGGGAGATCTGGGTCGGCGCCGCGCCGAATCTCGAGACGATCCAGAACCGCATCTGGTTCAGCATGCGCCACGTCGGCGGCGCGTTCCGCTCGTTGCAACCCGCCTGGAAAGCGCATGGGGAGGAGGGCTTCACTTTCGAGGAGGTGGAGCGGCTGGGTGAAGAGGTAAGCCCTCTCCGACAAAAGGACCTGCTGAAAGCGCGAGCGGCGCACTGGCAGGACACGCTGAAGGCAGAGGCGATCTAGCAGAGCACGCCGCACGTTCCTGCCGGTCGCCATCAGCTCGGCGCGATGAGACGGGGGCGGCGGCCGCCCCCGTGAATGTGCTCCGCTAGCGCGTGGGATCGAGCGGGTTGCCGCCGAAGTAGACCTCGTCGCGGTCGCTTCGGCCGTCAAAGTCGGTGTCCGCCGCGATTGCGCTGGTGCAGTAGCCGAAGAGGCAGGCGATCTCCTCGAGGTCGGAAAGGCCGTCGTAGTCCGAGTCGTACAGGTTCGGGTAGCTGTAGCCGTAGCGGTTGTACAGCTCATCGCCATCGCCAAGGCCATCATCGTCAGTATCGTTGTCGAAGGCGTTCAGGCCGTAGACCTGCACCTCGGCCTGGTTGCTGATGCCATCCCCGTCGGAGTCGACCTGTGGCGCTGGCTGGCCGGGGACCAGACTCGTGTTGGCCCCGTCCTCCGCGCCGGCGGCGGGCGCAAGCGCCGTGATCGCGACGGCGGCGACGAGCAGGCCGCCGAGCGCCGTGCGCCGCAGGGCGCCGAGGCGGGCCTGCATAGCAAATTTCTCCATTGTTGTTCCCTTCTGTTCTCCCGTGTGCCCATCGGGGGGCGTCTGCGCTGTTGGCCGCCCAGTGGCGGCCTCATGGAGCCAGCATGCGCCGGAAACCGGCGCCGGACGACCGCCCTATTGGCAGCGGCGCGGTCAATTCGGGAACCTCGCCACGTGACGCCCGAAGAGCAGGCCGCCTGCTGCGCTCGCCCGCGCCCGGTGGTTCAATACCCCATCAATGTCAGCGTCAGCGTGGTGAGGAGCAACCAATGGCGACACACCTTCGACAAATAGCAGAAGCGCCGCTCTACCAGGTCGTTCCCGAATGGGAGCGACTTCCACCCGAGATGCGGCATGGGGATGTGGTCGGGGTCGCGGTCGATTCGCGGGATCGTCTCTTCGCCGTGACCCGGCGCGAGGCGCGCTGCCTGGTCTACGAGCCGGACGGCACGTTCGTCACGTCGTTTGGCGAAGATCTCCTCACCGAGCAGCCGCACGCGCTCACCATCGATGCGGACGACTTCCTCTACATCGTCGATGGCGGCGACCACACCGTGAAGAAGTTCTCGCCCGAGGGGGAGGTGCTGCTGACGCTCGGGACGCCAGGCGTCCCCTCCGACACGGGCTACGACGGGACCGCCGAGAGCATCGTCCGCGCCGGGCCGCCTTTCAACCGCCCGACCAAGGCGGCCATCGGGCCGAATGGCGATATCTACGTCTCTGACGGTTACGGCAACGCCCGCATTCATCGTTTCTCGGCGCAGGGCGGGTTGATTGCATCGTGGGGCGAGCCGGGGAGCGGCCCCGGCCAGTTCAATCTGCCGCATGGCGTCTGGATCGCTGATCACCGCGTCTTTGTGGCCGACCGGGAGAACGACCGCGTCCAGGTCTTCACGCTGAGCGGGGAACTGCTCGCTGTCTGGGATCACATCCAGCGACCGACCGATATCTACGCCGACCAGCGCGGGCTGCTCTACGTCACCTCGCTGCCGTGGCGAGCCGGCGTCGCCGAGTTCGGCCACCCGGCCCGGGAATACAGCCTGCCGGGAGGGGTTAACGTGCTCGATCTCGATGGCAACGTCCTGACGCGCTGGGGGAGCGCTGAATCGTGCAGGGCAGGCGGGTTCGTCGCTCCGCACGGCATCACGGTCGATTCGCGCGGCGATATCTACGTCGGCGAGGTGACGTGGACCTACGGCGTGCGCGCGGGCTACGTCCCGGAAGGCTGCCACGCCTTGCAGAAGTTCGCTCGTCTCTGACGCCGCTGTCCCGCTCTGGCGCAATGGCTGGCCGAGGAGAGGTGATGGAAGGCGGAGGGGGCTGGCCCGGACGCAATGCCTGGCTCGGGATATGCATGAACCTGCCAATGGATGCCGCGAAATGCGTGGAAGCGCGGCCAGATGCGGCGGGGATGCGCCGTGAGTACCGTTTCGGGCCTGCAGGCGGGGCATTTGGCGCTTGCACGAAACCCTGCCGGTGATCCAATCGTTGAATGAGTAGTATCCCATTGGAAAAGCGCGGGCGAGCATGTGCACGACGCGGCCAATGGCCATTTCGCATGCCCGCCCAGGGAGAGCACGTATGGATATGCAAAGAGACAGACAGCTAATCGTGAATCGGAAGATGCTGACGCGAATTGCCGTCACGGCCAGTCTCGGACTCGGCCTGCTCGCCTTCGGCGGCAGCGCCTTCGCCCAGAATCCGGATGGCGCGGTGATCAACGCCGATGGCAACACCGGCGCCTCCAACGCGGGCACGAACCCGGCAGTCGATGCCGATGGCCCCACGGTCGTCTACGGCGATCTCAACACGGGGCCGGGGAACACGGTGATCGGCGTGCCGCCGCCGAATGCGTCCTCGTCGTTCCCGGGGACGGACGGCAACATCACCGCCACCGATGGCAATGCCGCGGCGCTGGGGCCCGGCAATGCCTCCGCGGCGCCGGGCACGGTGACGCGCGGAACGTCCGGCACCGATCTGCTCGGCCCGGACGGCACCTATTCCGTGTCGGAAGTGACCCCATCGACCGTAACAACTGGAGACTCGGGCGCGCTGGCGCCCGCGCCGGAGACCATCTACGAGCCGGCGCCGGAAGCAGCCGCGCCGGTGGACACCTCCACGGTGGCCACCACCGGCGATTCTGACGGAGACAACTCCCCGGATGCCGACGAACTGGCCATGGGGCTCGATCCTTACAATCCAGATACCGACAACGATGGCGTGGCCGACGGCGACGAGCTGAACATCTACGGCACCGACCCCTTCAACTGGGATACGGACGGGGACGGCATCGGCGACGGTGATGAACTCTTTGGCAATGGCACCGATCCGCTGGTGTGGGATGGCGGCGGCAGCGCCGCGAGCAGCGGCAACGAGGCTGCTGCCGCCGAGCCGCTCTCCACGTCCGGCGATGCCAGCGTCGACAGCGACAGCGACCGCCTCGCGGACGTCGACGAAGCCGCCCTGGGCACCGATCCGGCCAACCCGGACACGGATGGCGACGGCTACTACGACGGCGACGAGGCGAACCTGGGCACCAACCCCCACGACGCCACCAGCTTCCCGGCCATCTAACGCGCTGGTTCGGCGCGGCCCCGGCCGTGCGGCTGGCAACGAGTGGGCGTGAAGAGTCCGTGTGCGCCCCGAGGCAATCTGCCTCGGGGCGCCGTGTTCTGCCTGGTGGCCGGATCGTCGCGCTCGCCACCACGCTGCCGCTGCCGACACGGGGGACCGGCGTAACGACGAAAATCGGTAGAAAGTACGGATGACGGGAACCATGCCGGCCCATAGGGTGCAGTCAACGCTGTGCCCTGTTTGTCCCGCGGAGACGGGACGTGGTGAAAAGATGGTCGGGTGATCAGAGGAGGAGCCGATGTGCCGGGTTTCTCGCCGTTGGTCCGGGCTGGCCGTGGTCGTCGTCATGCTCGCGCTCGCCCTGCCGGCCGCGCGCGCCGGGGCATTGGCGCAAGAGGCCGAGAACGTGCTTCGCGTGCATCACCTCTCGTATCCCGATGTGGTCGATCCGCAGAAGAGCTCGACAACCCCGGAGCTCGATATCCTGCAACTCGCCTATGAAGGGCTCACTCGCCTCGATGCCAACCAGGAGACGGTCCCCGGCGCGGCGGAGTCGTGGTCCTATAACGACGATGCCACGCAAATCACCTTCACGCTCCGTCCCAATCTGACCTACAGCGATGGGGAGCCGCTGACCGCGGAGCATTTCCGCTATGCCGTCGAGCGCACCTGCGATCCGGAAACCGCTGGCGAGTACCAGTACATCCTCTTCGAGATCGTTGGCTGCGCCGACTTCGCGGGGCTGGCTGCCGATGCGGATGGCAACCCTCGCGAGTACACCCCGGAGGAGTACGACGCCGCGAAGGCCGCCCTCGGCGCGCGAGCGCTGGACGACCGTACCCTCCAGCTCGACCTGACCAATCCCGCGCCCTACTTCCATACCATCGGGTCGCTGTGGGTCTTCTTCCCGGTCAGGCAGGAGATCGCCGCGCGGGACCCGGAGAACTGGTGGAAGCGTGCCGAGAACCATGTCGGCAATGGGCCGTTCGTGGTTACGAGTATTGCTGAGGATCAGGAGTGGACCTTCGCTGCCAACGACCGATACTGGCAGGGGCGGCCGAACCTGGATGGCATTGAGTATGTCTACGTGGCGGATTCTTCCGTGGCGCTTGAGGCCTTCCGCGCCGGGGACCTCGACATCGTGCAGTTGCAGTCGACGCAGATCCCCGAGGTGACCGCGGACCCGGAGCTAACTGCCGCGTTTGTCACCTATCCGCAGGCCGGCACGCAGTTTCTGGCCATGAATCTGACCACGGAACCGTTCAACGACAAGAAGGTGCGCGAGGCGTTCGCCTATGCCATCGACCGCGACACGCTCTGCGCGGATCTGCGCTCGGGCGGCTGCCTGCCCACCGTCTCGTTCGTGCCGGCGGGATTGCCAGGGGCGATCGAATCGGAGCTGTATGCCTTCGATCCCGAGGCGGCCCGGCAGGCGCTGGCCGAGTCGTCGTATGGCGGGCCGGAGAACCTGCCGGAAATCACGCTCTATTACAACAGCGACTACGAGGAGCGCGGCGACCAATCGGAGTGGATCGCCGGCCAGATTCGCGACATTCTCGGCGTGACGCTGACCATCGAGCCGATGGAAGGGGCCGCGCTCACCGCGCTGCGCAAGGATCCGGCTACCCACCCGCAACTGGTCTATTTCGGCAGTTGGTACCAGGATTACCCCGACCCGCAGAACTGGCTGAGCGTCTTCTGGACCTGTGATTCCGGGCTGAATCCGTTCGGCTACTGCAACGAGGAGTTCGACCGGCTCACCCGGCTCGGCGACACGACGATCGACCGGGCGGAGCGACTGGCGGCGTACGAGCAGGCGGCGCAACTCCTGGTCGGCGACGTGCCGGCGGCGTTCTTGCTCAATCCGTCCGGCATCTTCGTGGTCAATCCCGAGGTGACCGGCTACTCGCCGACGCCCAGCGAGGTCGAGTGGCCCGGCAGTGTGTCCTCCTTGATGACGATCACCAGGGGCGCTCCGGCCGAGACGGTCGCGGAGCTGCCGGCGGTGGCGGCCGATCCACTCGACGCGGAGGGCGACGGGCTGGAGGATGCCATCGAGTTCGAGCTGGGCACCGATCCGTACGACCTCGATACGGACGACGACGGCGC
>CAYSXO010000107.1:0-1391 GCA_964434995.1 uncultured Sphaerobacteraceae bacterium | reverse complement strand
GACCGACGGTGACGAGTACTACCTCTTTGCCACCGGCACCCGCAATCCCGACACCGATGGCGACGGCTTCCTCGACGGCGAGGAGATCGTCAACGGCACCGATCCGAACAACCCGAATAGCTGGTAGGTCTCTGGCCAGCGGCTGAACCATCAGACGAACGGGGCGCTCCGCAAGGAGCGCCCGTTCTCATGGTCAACGTCTCGTCCACCGGCTGCTGCCACCCCGTTGACACCTGCCGGGTCAACGGGGTGGCAGCGCCACGCCCCAGTGCAGGGTGAAATGGATGCATCAGGCCCGCGGGGCGCGGGTGACAACGACGAACGGAGACCATCAATGGATCAGCAGCAATTTGACGTCTGGACGCGGCGGCGGTTCACCGCCGGGGGGCTGGGCGCACTCCTGGGGCTCGGCATCGCCGGGAGCAGCGTTGCGAAGAAGGGCAGGAATGGGAAAGGCAAGAAGCAGTGCAAGTCGGCCTTCTGCCTGCGCAGCCCGTTCACGATCGAAGCAACATGGACCAGTGACCGTGACCAGGACGCCTATCTCTTCGTGCCGGCGGAGAACGCCGCGACCGGCCCCGGCCCGTACCTCAACTTTGCCTGCAACAGCGGCAATTCGAGCTGCGCGGCGAAGTACCCCTTTGCCTGCATCGATGAGGATCAGGCTGGCCCTGGCGACGGTGTCACCACGGTGCACCGGCTGCTGCCCGGCACGTATGAGTACTGGATCTTCCTCGCCTCGGAGACGGCAGCGGGAGAGGTGACTGTCGTGTTGCGTGACAAGGGCGGGCGTGTGGTGAGGGAGTTCACCAACCCGGCTAACCTGACCGACCGCCAGCAGTCCTGGCATGTCCTCGACATCAATGGCGCTCAGGGAACGGCTCGCCCGGTCGACGAACTGCTTGACAAGACCCTGCCGACGGCCGCGCGCGATCCGTTCACCTTCGTCTGCGGATTCTGACCTGAACGCATCGTTTGCGAGATAGGGACCGGGTCATCCCCGGTCCTCATCTCACGCGCTCACCCAGACTCGTGCCGCCGTGGCCATGGCGGCATGCCCATGAACGCGAGCGCGCGAATTGCCACCGCGTCGCCACACAGGAAGCGGTGTGGACGACGAATCGGTACGGATGCCACGGCGGCGGGCCAGCACTGGGAGCGCTGAAGGGCGCGGTAGTGGCGTCGCCCTCCCGAAAGCGGACAACGGCGGCGGCAAGGTGGGCGGGGTCGGCCGTTCGCCGCGCTTCTCCCTCCAGAATGAGGACGATGTGGCCCAGGCGCACGGTGATGACCGCGTTCGGGGTCTCCGCGAGCTTGCGCGATTTGCGCGTGCCCGGCCCGCTGGTGAAGAAGAGGTCGCCGTCGATCGAGACCACGCCGATCCCGGCGGC
>CAYSXO010000106.1:1009-12530 GCA_964434995.1 uncultured Sphaerobacteraceae bacterium | reverse complement strand
CCGCTCGGGGCTAAAGCCCCAAGCTACCCCAACGAAAGAACCCTGAAAGGGCCCTGACGTTGTGCACCCGTGCGGCGACGAAGGCCAAGACGTAACGCGGCAAACGCGACTGCGGCGGGGCGCCAACCTCGCCGTTGACATTCTCGCGAGCGCAATGGAGAGGAGAAGACAATCCCATGGCGATGACCAAGTCCGAGGCCGCGAAGCTGACGCAAGATCTGCTGCTGCGGGGCGTGATCGAGACAATCATCCGGGAATCACAGATTTTTCAGCTTCTGCCCTTCATGGCGGTGACCGGCACCGCCGTCACCTATAACCGCGAGGCGACGCTGCCGGCGGCCAGCTTCTACGACGTGGGAGATGCCTGGACCGAGGCGACGCCGACCTTCACCACCGTCACGGCCGGCCTGAAGATCATGGGCGGTGACGCCGACGTGGATAACTTTCTGCAGGCCACCTACGCCGACCCGAACGACCTCGAGGCAGAAGTGATCGCCAGCCGGGGCCGCGCGGTGGCGCACACCTTCCTCGATGCCTTCTACAACGGCGATACGGCGGTCGATGCCAAGGCGTTCGACGGCCTGACGAAGGCCATCCCGGTTGGGCAGACGATCGCCGCCGGAGCCAACGGCGGGCAGTTGACGCTCGATCTGATGGATCAGGTGATCGACCTCGTCAAGCCGGGCAAGCCGGACGCGCTGCTGATCAGCAAGCGGACGCGGCGCAAGCTCTCCTCGCTGCGCCGGGCATCGGGGAACCTGCTGGAGACGGACGTCGATCAGTTCGGGCAACGGGCGCTCTTCTACGACGGCATTCCGCTGGTGGTCGACGAGTTCGTCTCCGACACGCAGACGAAAGGATCGAGCGGCGCGGTCTGTTCCTCGGTCTACTGCGTCAAGCTGGGGCAGGGCGTCGGCCTGATGGGTCTGGAGCATGGGGGCATTCAGGTCGAGCGGGTCGGCGAACTGGAGACGAAGGACGCGACCCGGCACCGCATCAAGTGGTACGCCGGGCTGGCCATCTTCCGCGAGCAGGGCGTTTCGCGACTGGAGGGGATCCTGGCGTAAGCCGGCGCTTCCGGGCGGCACTCGACGGCTCATGACGATTCGCCACATACTCCTTGGGCCGCGCCAGTTCTGGCGCGGCATCCACGTGTGACGTCAGGTGAAGGAGCATTCGGGTGACTGAGCGGCGTCGTTGGGTCGTACTGCTGCTCGTGCTCTTGCTGCCGGCGCTGACCGTGACGCCGGCCTGGGAGGCCCATGGGAAGGCGCCATCGACTCGGGTTGGATCGCAGAAGCTGGTCCCCTGCAGGGTCTCCGCGCGAGTCTGGTGCGGCTCGCTCAACGTGCCGCTCGACCGCGATGACCCGGCTGCTGGCTCGCTGCGTATTGGCTTCGCCTGGCTGCCGGCCAGCAACCGGTCGCGCGGCACGCTGGTTGCCAACGAGGGTGGACCAGGCTACCCAAGCATCACCAGTCTGTATCTCTGGCGCGGCATGTTCGGCCCGCTCTTGAAGGATCATGACCTGCTGGTCGTCGATGCCAGGGGCACCGGGCGCTCGTGGCCGATTGGCTGCCCGGCGCTCCAGGAGCTCGACGAGGCCCAAACCGACGAGGAGTTCTTCGCGGCGATCGCCGCGTGTGGCGACCAGCTCAACCGCACCTTTCCGCACGAGCAGGGCGGATTTGTTCATGCCAGCGATCTTTTCGGGACGGCCGATGCCGTGGACGACATGGCCGCGGTGATTCAGGCGCTGGATGTCGGGCCAGTGCATCTCTATGGTGATTCGTACGGCAGCTTCTTTGCTCAGGCCTTCGCGGCGCGGCATCCGGAGCTGCTGATTTCGCTCACGCTCGATGGCACGTGGCCGCTGGTCGATGCCAATCCCTGGTATCCCGAAACACCGGAGACCCTGCGATTCGCCTTCGACGCGGTTTGCGAGCGGAGCGCGGCCTGCCGCGCCGCGGCGCCCGGATCGGCAACCGAGCGGTTAGGGGAGCTTGCCGACGCACTGGACGCCGCGCCGATCAGGGGAGAGGCGCCTGGCCCCGATGGCCGCCCGGTGAACATCACTGTTGCCGCGCCCGACATTGCCGCGTTGGCCTGGTCCGCCGGGTCCGATGCCGGCATTTACCGGGATCTGGATGCGTCTGGCCGCGCGGCGCTTGCCGGTGACCCGCTGCCGCTCTTGCGGCTGGCGGCGAGGGCTGGGTTGAATGGCACGCTCTCCGGGGGGTGGCCGGCCAGGGAGTATTCCGTTGGCCATGCCGTGGCGGTTCCCTGCACCGACTACCCACAGCTCTACGACATGCGCGCCACGCCCGTGGAACGGGACATCCAGTTCGCGGCCGCGGTGGCCGCGCTGCCCGAGGAGACGTTTGCTCCCTTCACGCTGCAGCAGTGGCTGCAAAACCCGATTCAGGACTACAACCAGTGCGTGCCGTGGCCATCGCCAACGCACCGGCGAGAACTGGCGCCCAAGGGACTTCCACTCGTGCCGCCTTCACTGCCGGTGTTGGTTCTGGCGGGCGATCTTGATTCCGTCACCGCGATGGGAGGGGCGGAAACAGCGCTACGCCAGCTTGGGCCGTCGGCGCGGTTGGTGGTTTTCCGATCCAGTACGCACGTGGTGGCCCAGGGCGACGTGGTGGGTTGCGGGAGCGCCATCCTGCGCGCGTTCCTGCGCGCGCCAGACCGCCTGATGGGCCTGGACGCCTCCTGCGCGGAGCGATTTCCGGAGATCAGGGCGACCGGCGTCTTTCCCCGGGCCTTGCATGACCAGCCGTTGCCGGTCGCGGAGTCTGGAAACCGGGCAACCGAAGAGGAGCAGCGGTTGGCGGCGCTGGCGGTGGCCACGGCAGGCGATGCGATTGCCTACCCGCCGCGGCGCGGGCGATCGGCAGCGGGGTTGCGCGGCGGAAAGATCAGCGCATCGCGGTCGCGGAAGCCGCGCGTCCTGACGCTGAGAGGCGTGCGCTACGTGGAGGATGTCGCGGTCAGCGGTACGATCACCCTCCCGAGCAATCCCGCCGCGCCGATTGTCGCGGAATTGAAGGCGGTGGCTGACGATGGCGCCATGGTCAAGGTTCGGGCCTCCTGGAAGCCGCTGCAGCCGGGCGCCGAGGCGATGCTGAAAGGAACCGCGGGCGCGCAAGCGAGTCCCTTGCGCGCCCGGATGCCGGCTCCGTAGCTGGCTGCTGGCAGGCGCACGCGCCGCCGCGCGGCGGGTCGGCACGAAGGTTGCGTAACGACTGCGATGAGTGTCGCGGCAATGCGGCCGAGCGCCGTCCGACATGCCAGGCAGATAGGCCCGGGCCGAATGCAACCAGGGCGAAAACTGGTAGAGAGAGCCGAGTTATTTCGCAACTGGATGTGTGTGCGGACGCAATTCGGAGTATAGTGCGCCGGGGCGTTCGTTCGGCCCATGGATGGCAAATTCATACATCAGCAGGGGCTTCCGGCCGCAGGCCAGCCGGGGGCGTTGCATGCGACAGGTTGGCAGGCGAATCTGGTGTCTGCGCCTGTCGCATTGCAAGACGACCTTTTGAGGGAGGGGTCGAGTGCGAGCGGAGGTCAAGGAGCTGTCGTCGGTCGCTCCGGCCGTGGACGCCGCCCGGTCCCTCTTTTTCATCGAATACGGCATGGGTCACAAGACGCACCACCGCTTTCTGGAGGAGCATCTTGACCGGGATCCCCGTTTCGATCCAACCCTGATCCGTCTCTACTGGATGGATGAGCTAGCCGAGTGGCTCGGCCGCTATCACCTCCTGCCCTTCGCCGATGGCGGGCTTGATTTCTGGACCTGGTGCATCTTTCAATTCAAGCGGCAGCAGGTGCGCTATCTGCTGCGTCGTTACGAGCCGGACGACCTCGATCTGGTGTACATCCACACGCAGACGGCCGCGACGAGCATCCTCGATCTGCCGAAGCACGTGCCAGCGGTCGTTTCGATCGACCTGACCTGGAAGCTCGCCTTTCAGGAGTCGCGCTATCACAACTCGCCGCTGCTGCGGGCGACGCTCGATCTGGAGCGGCGCATCTTCAAACGATGCGATCTGGTGATCTCCTTCTCCGACTGGGCCGCCGCCTCCGTGATCGACGATTACGGCATCCCGGCCTCGAAGGTGAAGGTCGTGCGCAATGGCGTAACGCTGCCGCCGCCGATGACCGGGATTCGTAACGGCCGCCACGGGAACGGCCACGCCAATGGCAACGGGCACGTTTCGCTCAATGGCAATGGTCACCATGCCAATGGGCATGGCAATGGCAACGGGTACGGCAACGGCCATCACCCGAACGGCAGGCACGAGCCGGTCGACGAGCTGCTCAAGCTCGGGTTCATCGGCAATGGGTTCATCCGTAAGGGGGGCGATCTGCTGCTGAAGGTGCACCAGGAGCAGTTCGCCGATCAGGCGCACCTGACGCTGGTCACGGGCGATCCGCCCAAGGGCGTGGCTGGCCTGCGGAATGTCGAGGTGATGACCGAGGTGCCCTGGATCGACCTGATGACCTCCGTGTTGCCGGGGTTCGATCTCTTCGTCTTCCCGACCCGCTTTGATTATTCGCCCTACGCGGTGATCGAGGCGATGACGGCGGGCGTGCCAGTCATCTCGACGCGGGTGGGCGCCATCCCGGAGATGATCGAGGACGGCGTTGGCGGTTTCCTGATCGAGGCGGACCGCGAAGCGCCGCTGGTCGACCGGGTGGGCTGGGCGCTCGACAACCGAGCCCAGTTGCCGGAGATGGGCGCGCGCGGCCGCGAGCGGGCCGTGGCGCACTACGCCGCCGAAACCAACTATCCGCGCCTGCTTGACACCCTGGCCGAGGTGGCCCGCCCGCCGCACCGGATCTGGTAGCCGAAGCCCTCACCCTCCCTCTTTCAGCGCGCTCTGACAGGGGGAGGTATTGGCACATTCTGCGCCGTTGCCGCGACGAACCCTCACCCCACCCCTCTCCCAGGGCGATGGGAGAGGGGCGTGTGCCCGCCGCGATCGCGGAGCACCCGGCATACCTCCCCCTGGCAGCCTGTGCACAGGGAGAAGGGAGCCGTAACGCCGGCAGCGATGCCCGCGGAGCGGGCCGCGGCCGGGACTGAGGTCGTCGTTCCCGAAAGATTCGGAGTATTCCCCGGAACCTCTTGCCGGCTGGCCGACTCACCTTCCGACTTCTGACTCACGACTCACATAACGAAAGGACGCCCATGCTTCCCGTCATGACGGCGGCGGGCGCGCCATTGGCGTGGCCGTCGGGGCTGCTCGCCGCCGAGGACCGCGCCCGTTTCGCGCGCTACGCCGAGGCGCTCGCCTTCTTCGAGGGGGCGCAATGGCTGGGGCGGCCGCGGCGCGGCGAAACGCGCCTGACCTTCAACTACGCGCGGGCCGTGGTGCGCAAGACCGCCGCCTACGTCTTTCCAGTCCCAGTGACGTTCACGGTCCAGCCAGAAGGAGATGATGGCGCGGCGAACGCCGCCGAGCGTGCCCTGGCCGCACTCTGCGCCGAGCTCGATCTGGGCCAGCTCGACGTGCAACTCTGCATCGACGCCTCGGCGCTGGGCGATGCGGCCGTGAAAATCACCTGGGATGCCGCGCGGGGCCGCCCTGAGGTCGCGCCGGTTGATCCGGCTACCCTGGCCGCCGTCACCGCGCCAGACAATCCCCGCCGCGTCCGCTCGCTGACGCAGGTCTACGCTCTGGCGGAAGACGACGCCATCGCCATGTTCGGATTGGTGGGAGCGGCTTCCACGGGGAACCGGCCGGTGACGATCGTCGAGACCTGGACTGACGAGCGCTGGCGGGTGGAGGTGGCCGGGCAGCTTGCCCGCGACGATCGCAACCCCTATGGCTGGATTCCCTACGTGATCCTCCCCAACGGCCACCGCCCTGGCCGGGGCAGGGAGGCATTCTGGGGCGAGAGCGACCTGACCGATCTCTTCGACGTCTGCCGCGAGCTGAATGCCCGCCTGAGCACGCTGAGCCGGGTGCTGGAGCTTTCCGGCGCGCCGATTGCCGTGCTGGAGAACGTGGACGGCAGCGAAGGGATCAGCGTGGGGCCGGGCGCCAAGTGGGAGCTGCCGGAGGGCGCTCGGGCCTATCTGCTCGATCTCCTCGCGGGTGGCGGCGTCGGGCTGCACGCGCAGTACGTCGATCTCCTGTTCCGCGCCCTGCACGACCTGAGCGAGACGCCTCGGACGGCCTTTGGCGATTCTGGTCGCGATCTCTCCGGCGCGGCGCTGGAGGTGGAGGTGCAGCCGCTGGTGCAGAAGGTGGCCCGCAAGCGGCGCGGCTTCGATGCGTTCTACCGGGCGCGCAATGGACGGCTGCTCGATCTGCTGGAACGGTTCGGCGGGGAGCCGTTGGCGGGCCTGCGGCAGACGGCGGCGATCTGGCCGAGCGCCCTGCCGAGCGACCTCGATGCCTCGGTGCGCAACGCGGCCAGCCTCGTCGCGGGCGGCATTCATTCCAGACGGACGGCAGTGGCGGCGCTTGGCGGCAGCGACCCGGAGGCGGAATGGCTGAGGGTGCTGGAGGAAGCGCGGGCGTTGGACAGGGTGATGGGTGATGGGAGTGATTGTCGATGACGACACGGGTGGAACTGCGGGCCGCGTTGCGGGTGCGGCTGGAGGATGGCGAAAGCCAGCCGCTCTGGGATGACGCCGCGCTGAACGAGGCGATTGCGGCAGCGATTGGCGCATATGGGTTGGCTTTTCCCAGGCAGGCGACGACCGGAGTGGCGGTCGCGGCCGGGGCAACGCGCATCGCCAGCGGCGCGGCGATCGACCCCGCGCGGATTGTGCGCGTGACCGACGCCGCCGGCATTTGGGTGATGCCGTGGCCACCTGGCGATGAGCGCCCGGGGGAGATGGGCCAGGCGTGGCGCTGGTGGGGCGCGGATCTGATCCTGGCCGAGCCGGCGGCAGCCTCCGCCGCGGGCATCTGGACCGTCGAGCATCTGACAGGGCGCGAGCCGCCGGCCACCGACGGCGAGGCGGTCGATGTGCTCCCCGGCGACGAAGCCATCGTCCTTGGCCTGGCGGAAGCGTCCGCGCTCGACCGGCGCGCCACCGAGGACGCCAAGCGCGGCATCCGGAGCGATGCCGCCGCCCGCGCCGCTGCCGCCCGTGCCGCCACCGAGCGGCTTATCCAGCGCCGCAAGCGCCGGGCACGGGGGTGACGGGGTGATGGGTGATGGGTGATGGGTGATGGGCATGAGTCGCGAACGTGAAAAGTCGCGTGGACGCCCCGACCCTCCGCCCTCCGTCGCCGTCCCATCACCCATCACCCATTACCCAACGGAGAACGCGAATGAACGACATCACGCTGAATGGCGTGGGTTATGCGATCGTGCCGGGGAGTTATCGCAAGCGCTCGGCAGTGGGACCGGCGCGAGAGACGCGCCGCCTGGAGATCGGCCCGTTTGGCGCGGGGCAGCGGCAGGCGCTGGCGGCGGGCGAGCGGCAGGGGTGGGAGTCGCTTGGGGTCGGGCCGTGCTTTGATGAACAGGGTGTAGAGCCCTTCCCGCACGCGGTCAGTTTCGCCGATGCCATCAGTGACGTGCCGGGCGCTGGCACGCGCGCGCATGGGGTGATCGCCGGGAACTACGCCTACTTCGGCCTCGGCCGGCGCATTTACCGAAGCGTGGCCCTCGACAGCGCGTCCTGGTCCGCGTTGACCGAGGTGGCCGACCTGGGAGCGGGATTCAGCATCAGCGGCCTTGCCTACTATCAGGACGACGTCCTGGTGATGCTCGACAGCGGGCAGGATATCCGCCGCTTCAACACCGCGACCAATGCGCTGACCGTTTGGCGCTCCGGGGAGAAGGGCCGGGTTGGTTGCGGCTACGCGGGCCAGCTCGTCTACGCGCCGAGCCTGCCGAACGCCCGGGAAGAGCTGCGACTCTCGGGAGTAAAGTGGAACGGGAACGCGGTCACGCACACGCGCTACCTCGATAGCCCGATTCTGCGCATGGCGCTCTTCAATGGCAAGGTCGCCATCGCTACCCGATCAAGTCTCTACTTCATGGCTGGGCAGCCCTATCCCGGTGAGGCGGACGACCCGAGCGTGACCGCCGATACCAGCAAGGCGCCAGCATGGCTGGGCGATCCGGTCCCGGTGATGACGCACGGCCAGTTCGCCGCGGAAGACGATTTCACGTTCCTCTGCAGCTATCGCGGAAGGCTCTATACCTGGCTGGCCGGGCGGGTGGCCGAGTTCGACGATTCGACGGAAGAAGGGCGCTGGCTGCGCATGGGGCCGGAGGCGGGCGGCTGCTTCGGCGCGGCAGTGGTGGGCGACTGGCTGATCGTGGCCGTCGCCGGACGCTACGGCGGGCACGAGATCTGGGGCTTTGACGGCGCGGGGTGGTGGCTGCTGGCGCGGCGGGAATCGCCGGCCATGCTTTGGCCCTCTGCCGCCGGTGGCGCGGGTGACCGCGATCTGCTCGTCTTCCGGGATGTCAGCGCCACCTACGATCTCTATCGCCTGCGCTGGCGGGGCGCCAGCGCTCACACCTATGCCGCAAGCGGCTCCTGGACTTCCAGCTTGCTCGATGCCGGCGAGCCGACGCGCGACAAGAGCTGGCGGGCTGTTGGGGCGAGCTTTGCCGCGCCAGCCGTCCGCGGCAACGCGGCTTCCACGGATGGGATCACCATCACGCTCGAGTACAGCCTGGACGATGGCGCAAGCTGGAGCCAGGCGGAGAGTGTCACCACCTCGATCGCGTCCCGGCGCGGCTTCACCCTGCAATCGGCGTTTGCCTCAACTGGTGCGGACCTTCCCCGCTCGCGCCACCTCCAACTGCGGGTGCGCTGGGACTCGGTGAGCGACTGGGCGCCGGTGCTGGTCAATGCCTGGGCCGAGTACGTCGCACTGGAAAATGCGTTGCCGCGCCGGCGCTGGGAGATGATGGTTGCCGCCAGGGACCACATGCCGAGGCGGGATGGCAATCGCGATCCGCGGCGCGGCCGGCAGCAGATAACCGCGCTCTGGGATGCCTGGGAAGCTGGACAGACACTCGACTTCGCGGAGGCGGGCGAGGGACTCTGGGATCCGAGTTGCCTGCGCGGGCTGGCGCTCTGGCTGAAAGCCGACGCCCTCTCCGGGCTGCTCGATGGCGATCCCGTGGCCGTCTGGCCGGACGCCACGGGCAACGGCGAGGCGGTGACGCAAGAAGCGGCGGCCCACCAACCGCGCTATCGCCTGCACGTCCAGAACGGGCTGCCGGTGGTGCGCTTCGATGGGGGCGACTGGCTGACCGCTGCCACGACGCTTGGCATCGAGACGCAGCCGTTCAGCCAGTTCTGCGTCTGGAAACCGGGTGGGCCGGGACAGGCGCTGATGCTCTGGGCGAACAACTCGGGCCTGCTGGTGACCGATTTCGACAACGACGTCGGCATCTTCAGCGGCTCGGCCCTCTTCGATTTCAACACGCACCCCTTCGGGCAGTGGCACGTGATCGCGGGCGTGCATCAAGGGGGAGCCGGATCGCTGACGGTCGATGGCGGGGTGTCGGTCATCGGCTCGACCGGGACGGCCGTACCCGCCGGGGATCTGACCATTGGGGCCGGGATCGCCGGGGCCGATCGCTGGCTGATTGGTGACCTGGGCGAGCTGATCCTGACCCGCACGGCATTGACCACGGCGGAACGGCAGCGGCTGGAGGGTTATGCGGCCCACAAGTGGGGGATAGCGGGGAACCTGCCGGCCAGCCATCCCTACCGGAATGCGCCGCCGCTGGCCGGCTATCGGGTCCGCATCGAGGAGATCGAGGAGCGGATCGGCCGACCGGGCGATGCCGCGCGCTGGGGCCAGAGCCAGGTGGCGCTGACGCTGGCCGAGGTATGAGCAGATTGCAACACCGTGGCGGGATGGCAACCAAGCCATGCCATACGGCATCCGGTTGAACAGTCCTGGTCTGGCCATGCCGTTCCCCATCCCCGACCCCTTTCCCGGCTCGACGGAAGGTGGGGGTGAGGGCGAACGCCGCGGCACAACGTGATTCACCAGATGTCGTTTCAGCCTCTCGATCGCGGCGGACCTTCTCGCCTCACGGCGCGCTCTCCGAGGAGAGCCAAGATGCTGCACCGGCGCTCAGCTTGACACCTCTCAGCCACACCACATGGAGCAACGCATGAACACCCACATCACTATCATCTGGGCGTGCCTCGTCGCGCTCATCGCGGCTCTTGTCATCTTCGTGGTTCCTTTCTGATGGGCCGGCGCACGCTCTGGCAGCGGCTCGTGGAGCGCCTGTCGCGGTCGAGGGGGCCGGAAGTACAGCACGCTTCCCCTCCGCCGGTCCCGCCGCGCCTGCCGCGCGAGGAACGGGACCGCTTTCTGGACGGGGTCCGCTCGCGCGTTGGCGGGGCCTACTGCACGCCGCCACGGCCTGGCCGTTGCACCGATTGTTCCGGACTGGTGTGCGAAGAGTTTCAGCGGGCGACCGGACGAGGCATCAGGTGCGGCAGTCACGAACTGTTCCGGGATCTTCCCCCAGTGCGCGATGGCGGTACGCGCCCTGGCGATCTCCTTTTCTACGACACCGGCGGCACGCGGGCGGGCAACCGCGCCAGCCACGTCGGGGTCGTTCTGGGAGACGGCCGCGCCATTCACGCCATGAACGAGGCACAAGGGATCATCGAAACCGATGTTGCGCTGCCGTATTGGCGGGACCGCCTTATCGGCGCGAGGAGACTGCCTTTCACTCACGGTGCGGCTATCAATGCGGGATTGCTTCCGCTGCTGCCGATAACGGCGCAAACGCCATTCCGGCAGACGGGCGATCTGCGTGCAGCGCGGCTGCGCGAGATCCTGGCGGGGACGCCGCTGGCGGGTGAGAGCGAGGCCATTATCGCCGCCTGCAATGGGCTGGCGGCGCTGCCGGTGGCACAGTCGTGGCTGGAGAGCCGCTACGGTCAGAATGCCGAGGCGCGTGCGGCGCGCAACCCGCTCGGCCTGCTCGACTACAGCGGGCGTCACCCCGTGCGCTGGGTGGGTGAGCTGCCGCTGCGCGTTTTCGCGACGTGGGCCGAGGCGTTCACGGAGTGGGCCCGCCGCGTGACCGATCCTTCCTATAAAGAGGGCGTCTACCAGCCGCGAGCAATGACGTTGGAGCAGTTTGTCGTCACCTATGTCGCGGGGCCGGGCTGCTGGCGGTCGCGCGGGTCGGAGTGCGCCAATGGCGAGAGCTGGGAGCGTTGCCAGCGCTACCTGGCGCGGACCGTGGCCCGGCTGAACCGCTACCACGGGCTCGACGCTCCGGAGCCGGCGTTCTCCGACGACGCCGCGCCGGGCGTGCCCCCGCGGCGGGCGATCATCCCAGCGGGTAACCCGAACCGGCCAGGAACGCGCATCACCCCGTCGTGGATCACCATTCACGAGACGGGCAACCACCGTCCCGGCGCGAACGCCGAGAGCCACCGCGACTTCACCCACCGCTTGCGGGGCGGGCCGGAGCAGGTCAGCTTCCACTACGTGGTCGACGACCGGGAGGCGATCCAGCTCCTCGATCACGCCGGGATGCC
>CAYSXO010000106.1:0-999 GCA_964434995.1 uncultured Sphaerobacteraceae bacterium | reverse complement strand
ACGAGATGGCCTGGCACGCCGGCGACGGCTGCGACGACCCCGCGCGCGATATCGGCTGCTTTCGCTCGATCGCCATCGAGACCTGCGTCAACGCGGACGGCGACTGGGCGCGGACCCGGCGCAACCTCGTGGGGCTGGTGCGGCATATCCTCCGTACTGACGTCCGCTTCAGCCCCGAGCGCATCGCCCAGCACCATCGCTGGAGCGGCAAGGATTGCCCGCAACGCCTCCGCGCCGAGGGAAGCTGGCAGCGGCTGCTGGAGGAGATAGGAAAGGACCTTTGATGAATATCATCAAGCAGGAAGGCGTCTTCAGCGGCGCGGCTCTCTCTGCCGCCATCCTGGCCATCATCCAGCTTTTGCGCGCCTACGGGCACCAGATTACGCCGGAGCAGGAGGAGGCGTGGGCCGGCATCGTGCAGTCGCCGTTGCTCGACATGGCCGCCCTGCTCATCGGGTGGCTCTACGCTCGCCGCAACGTCTACTCCCGCGCCTCCGTCGCCAAACTGACTGGCGTTGAGGACCCGCGCGTGCGGTAACAACGACAAGAAAGCTGGAGTGTCCGGGGCAGATGCGCGCTGGCGTCGCTTTGCTACGATAGAGAGCAAAGGAGCGATGCAATGACCCTCCAGCTTCCCACTGATATCGAAGCCCGAATCAGGCAGAAGGTCGAGCGGGGCGACTTTCCCGACGCGGCCGAAGTTGTGCGCGAGGCGATGCGCCTGCTCGACGCGCAGGAGCGCCAACTCGAGGAGTTGCGGGTCAAGCTGCAGGCCTCGGCCAGCTTGACCGGGGAGAAGGCATTCCATTCACCCCCGAGTTGGTGCGACAGATGAGGCAGGATGCCATAGACCGTTTTCATCGGGGTGATTCCCCCAACCCTGATGTCGTTCCGTAAGCGGACGGCCATCCTCTCGCCCGACGCCCAGGCTGATTTCTCCGACATCCTCCTCTACACCTGGCAGCAGTGGGGTGAGGAACAGCGCGACCGGTACGAGGC
>CAYSXO010000105.1:0-12556 GCA_964434995.1 uncultured Sphaerobacteraceae bacterium | reverse complement strand
TGCGCGAACGACCCATCACCCATCACCCATTACCTCACTTGTTCAGCCAGACCTCGCGGACCCAGCGCATCAGGCCAGTGGGGAGGGGCGTGAACCCTTCCACGTAGTCCTGTTGCGCCTGGATCAGACGGTTGTTGGTGCCGGCGGCGACGGAAGCCAGGTCGAAGATGCGCTCCTGTGCCTTGGCGTAAATCGCCTTGCGGCCCTCACGCTCGAAGGTGGTGCGGCCCTCTTCCAGCAGCTTGTCGACTTCATCGTCGGCGAAGAGCTGAGGATTGAATCCCTGGTTGCTGTGGAATTCGGGATAGAGGAACTCGTCCGGATCGATGAAGGGACCGCCCCAGCCACAAACCTGCATGTCGAAGTCGTTGTTGCCAAAGACGTCGTTGATGAAGGTGCCCCACTCCAGATTGACGATCTGCGCATTGATGCCGACGGCCTTGAGCGCCTCCTGGTCGACCGCCGCCTCGCCCGCCAACTCGCTGTAGGCCGGGGAGACCTTGAGCGTCGTCTCGAAGCCGTCGGGGAAACCAGCCTCCGCCAGCAGCGCCTTCGCCTTCTCGATGTTCGGCGTGGCGGAATAGAGCTCGAGGCCTTCCGAGTAGGCCCAGCTCCACTGGGGCACAATGCCTCCGGTGAGCGGGATCGCCTGGCCGAACATGACATTGTCGGCAATCGCTTGCCGGTTCTTGGCATGGGCCACCGCTTGCCGCACGAGCGGATTGTCAAAGGGCGGCCGCGTGCAGTTCATGCCAATGTAGGCCCAGTTGCAGCTGCCAGATTCGAGCGCAATCGCCTCGACGCCCGGCATGCTGCTGAGCTGCATGTAGTCCTTCTTGGCCAGCTCCTGCGCCAGATCGACCTGCTTCGTCAGGACCGCGTTCAGGCGAGACGTGTTGTCGAAGATGAAGACGATCTCCAGCTCGTCGACCAGCGGTTGATCCGGCACGTAATAGTCCGGGTTCTTGACCAGATTGACCGCCTTGGCCGGTTCGTAGGAGACGAACTTGAAGGGGCCGGTGCCGACCATCACGGTCTGCAGGTCGCCATGCTCTTCGACGACGTGCTTCGGCACCATGCTGGCCCAGGGCGAGGCCATGAAGGCGAGGAATGGGCCTTGCACCTTGTTGAAGTGGACCTCGACCGTCAGCGGGTCGATGACGTTGACCTCGGCGACTTCCGAGTACATGTAGGCATTCGGAGAACCGGTGTCGGGGTTCTTCTGCCGCTCCATCGAGAACTTGACGTCCTCGGCGGTGAAGGGCATGCCGTCGTGCCACTTCACGCCGTCGCGCAGCTTGAAGGTGTAGTGCAGCTTGTCCTCGGAGATCTCGACCGACTCGGCCAGATCGGGCAGAACCTCATTCAGCTCCTTGTCGTACTGCATCAACGAGCCGTAGACATGCTCGGTGATCACGGCGGTCGAGTACGCGGAGGAGATCATGGGGTCGAGGCCGACCGGGTCGGTCGACGTGGCGACGCGCAGCTTGCCACCGCGCTTGACGTCGCCCTGGCGCGCCGGGCGCAGCCGCATGGCGGCATTGGCCTCGCGGCCGCCGATGACGATGGCGCCCGCCGCCGCCGCGCCTTGCATGAAGCGGCGACGATTGACCATGACCGACCGGACACGGGCGAGATACTCGGAATCACTCAATGAACGAGACATCGCGACCTCCCAGTACGAGGGTGATAGGGAGAAAGATGTCGCTCTCCCCCCGTTCTCCCTGACACCCTATCACCCTAACAAGCACCGTAGCCAAGGAACTTGCGGACGACGGCCATGAAGCGGTCCTGCTCTTCGACGAACGGCAGGTGACCGCTCTCCTCGAAGATGACCAGTTCGCTGCCCGAAATCCCGGCGGCAATCTTCTCCGATTCGACGTACGGCGTCACCCAGTCGTGGCGGCCGCCGAGGACCAGGGTAGGTACGGTGATCTCGGAGAGGCGATCTTGCACATTATAGTGCGGCATCACTTCGCGCCACAGATACGACATCAGCTCGGCATTGGGGCGGGAGCGGTCTTTGCCTTCCCAGTACTTGTCGTCCCAGCGGTAGTAGTAGAGGGGATTCATGACCTTCCACCACTGGCCCAGCTCTTCCGCGTTGTCGATCTCACCCTCGAAGAGGCGTGGCACGGCGGCAACCTGCTCGGGCGTTCCCTTGCGCGCGGCCTCGGCCTTCGCGCCCTCATAAAATCCGTAGCTGGGTGAGGTCGTAATCAGCACCAGCTTGTCGAGCGCATCCTGGTGGCGCAACGCGTAGGTCAGGGCCCACATGCCGCCGAACGAGTTGCCGATGACATGGACCTTGCCCAGGCCCAGGTACTCGCGGAGCGCCTCGACGTCGTCCGCCATCTGCTCGATGGTGCATGTCTCGACCGGCACGCCCTTCGAACGCCCCGTGTTGCGATGATCGACGTAGATGAGTTGCATGTCATCGGAGAGCGGAGTCAGGTATGGCTTGTAGTAGGTATGGTCCATGGCGGGACCGCCATGAAGAACGAAGGCGACGTCCTTCTCCTTCATCACCTCGCCGTTGGGAACCAGCCCCGATCCCTCGACGTCGAAGAAGATTTCCGCGCCATTGACCTTCGCGTACACCCAGTTCCCTCCCAATTCTCCGCAAACTTCGATCCATCCGAAGGCAAACGGCAGCCCCGCTCCCAGGCGGGACCGTCAGCATCGACAGTTCTCAGCGCGTTTGATCGTGGTTCGGCGATCCTACCACTCCCGTGCATGGCACGAAAAGGCGGACGTCAACGGCCGGCGCCCGGCGCCGATGCCTGGTCGTCACGGCGCCGGAGGCGTGTGCTCACGGAATCGCCACGGTGGATGGTTACCATGGATGATGTGAAGTTCCAAGGCACGTCTTCTCGGGTGCTGCAACGTGTCATGCGCTGCGGCATGTGCGAACGGCATCTGCTCGCAATGTGGCGGGACTATTGCGCCAGGTAGCCGCCATCGACCGGCAAGACCACTCCAGTGATAAATGAGGCGTCGCCCGAGGCGAGAAAGAGGATGGCCGCGGCCACTTCGCTCGGCTCGCCAATGCGAGCCATCGGGTGCATCAGCTCGATGGCCGCGAGGTACTCCGCGCCGCCCGGCTCCTCCGGCAATTGCATGACCCGCTCGGTGCGAATCGTGCCCGGTGCGACGGCGTTAACTCGAATGCCGCGATCGGCCCATTCGATGGCCAAGTGCTTGGTGATGCCGCTGGCGACAAACTTTGCCGGACCGTACGTCGCCTGCCGTTTCTGGCCTTCCATGCCCGAAATCGAGGAGGTGCAGACGATCGAGCCGCCGGCAGGGAGCATGGCTTCAATGGCGAACTTGCACGTGAGCCACATGCCGCGCCCGTCGACGGCCATAACCCGGTCCCAATCCTCGACGGTCGACTCCAGCACATCGCCGAGCGGGATGATCCCCGCGTTCGCCACGAGCACGTCGAGTCGGCCAAAGCGGTCGATGGCGGCCGCGATCATCGCGCGCGCGTCGTCGACGACGGACACATCGCCCACCACGGTTTCGACCGCGGCCCCGTTGGCGCGCAGCTCTTCGGCCAGGGCCAGCAATGGCGCTTCCTGAATATCGGTCAGGACCAGTCGCGCGCCTTCGCTGGCAAAGCGGACGGCGGTGGCGCGGCCGATCCCGTAGGCGGCCCCGGTAATGACGCAGCTCTTTCCGTCGAGTCGATTCATGGCCTCCCTGCTTCCGCGTGGGCGTTGTCCTGCAGCGCGCATCTGCCCGCCGCCAACATCACCGTGCCGCTGGCCCGCGGGATTGTGCGCCATTCATGATGGCACGGAAGGTGTGGCGACCGGGAGAGCGACGGGGTGAGATCGGAGCTCGTGCGGCAACCGCTCAAAGCGCCAACGGGGGCGAGCCATCTGGCTCGCCCCCGTGGCTCAGGTTTCGGGCCGCGGGCGGAGGCTGGTGTGATTGCCTCGACGCCCGCCTGGTTGTGCGGCCGCCCGTCTAGCTGCCAATGACGATCGTGTTGCCGCTATTGCCGCCAGAATTGATGTCGCCCAGGCTGATGTTGCCGCCGCTGGCGTCGGATACGGCCACGCCGCCGTTGCCGGCCGCGGCCGCGCCGCCATCGCCGGCCTCGCCGCCATTGCCCGCGACCGCGATATTGTCGTCACCGCCGTCGGCGTTGGAGACCGCCGTGCCGCCATCGGCGCTGATGGCGATGGTCGTCTCGTTGGTGACCGTCCCGCCGTCGATGACCAGCGAGCCGCCGTTGCCGCCGCCGCTCACCGCGATCGTGTTGCCGGAGTTGCCGCCGGAGTTGATGTCGCCCAGGCTGATGGCGCCGCCGCTGGCATCGGAGACCGCCACGCCGCCGTTGCCGGCTGCCGCGCTGCCGCCGTCGCCGAGGATCCCGCCATTGCCGGCCACGGCGATGTTGTCGTCGCCGCCATTCGCGTCGGAAATGGCCGTCCCGCCATCGGCGCTGAGGTTCAGAATGGTGCGGTTGCGGACCGTGCCGCCGTTAATGCGGGCGGTGGACCGCTCGCCGAACCAGCCGCCGAGGCCGACCACGATCGCGTTGCCCCGGTTGTTGCCAGAGTTGACGTCGCCAATGCTGATCGTGCCGCCCCGGGCGTCGGAGATGGCGAGGCCGCCGTTCCCTGCCAGGGCGTTGCCGCCGTCACCGAACAGGCCGCCGTTGCCCGCGACCGCGATCGTGTCATCGCCGCCATTCGCGTTGGAGACCGCGATGCCGCCATCGGCGCTCAGGTTCAGGGTCGTCTCGTTCGAGACCGTCCCCCCGTCGATGGCCAGCGAACGCGGCGCCGAACCGCAGCCGCTCAGGCCGCTGGCGGCGATCGCGTTGCCGCGATTCCCTCCGGAGCGAACATCGTCCAGGTCGATCATGCCGCCGGCCGCGTTGGCATTGGCCAGGCCGCCATTGCCGGCGAGGGCATTGCCACCATCACCGAAGAGGCCGCCATTGCCGGCCACCGCGATCGTGTCATCGCCGCCATTGGCGTTGGAAACGGCGATGCCGCCATCGGCGCTGAGCGCCAGTGTTGTCGTGTTGCGGATCGTGCCGCCGCTGACAGCGAGGTTGACCGGCTGATGGCAGCCGGTGGCCCCGGCAGCGGGCGCGAAGCTGGCCGCGCCGACGAGCATCATGGCGACGGGAAGGACACGCAGCCCATCCAGAAGCCGGCATCGCCCGTAGCGCACGAAGCGCGTGCTCGCTTGCACGGAACCGTTCGTCGTGCTGAAGAATGACTGATTGGTCGAGGTATTCATCGGTCTGCCCCTCTTCGCGATGAATTGACTCTGGTCGTGGTCAGAGCCGCGTTGACTCCGCGTCCATTCCAGCAGCCAGCCCGCCGGAGAGCCGCCAACGCGGGAACCGGACTCATGCCAAAAGCGGTACAGGCCGGCCATTGGCAGACCCGCCGGGCAGACCGGCGTTTCCCTTGCCGTGGCAGGCCAGGCCGCGGATGTGGTATTCCCCTTCTCGTTGTTGCGCACGAGTGGACGAAAAAGCCGTCATGATGAGCGATCAGCCGAACCGTTCATCCAGCCGCAGCTCCTCCGGACCCCATTCGGCCGGCTCCATCGACGCGCCCGAATCGGTTACTGCCGCTGAGGCCGCGGCAATGTTCGGGATGAGCGAACAGGCGGTGCTGCATGCCATCCGCCGTGGAGAGCTGGCGGCGTCCAGGCAAGGCCGCACGGTTCTCATTGTTCCTGGCGACCTGGAGGAGTATCGGGAACGGCTCGGTCTACCGGCGTATGGTGACGCCGCTCTGCTCCCAGTCAGCAGGCCAGGTCTCGATGCCGCCGAAGACGACAGTGAATCACCGCTTGTGCCGGCGTTGGGGGAAGCGGCTGGCCGTGCCGCGTTGCCGTCGGCTCTGACACCGTTTGTCGGGCGCGCGGACGAACTGGCGATACTGCGCGAGCTGATTTCGCGCGCCGATGTCCGGCTGATCACCCTGACGGGTCCGGGCGGTGTCGGCAAGACCCGGCTGGCTCTGGAGGCGACCGGGACCGCGGCGGATCGATTTGCTGATGGGGTCGCCCTCGTGCCCCTGGCGGTGGTGCAGGATCCGGCGCTGATTCCTTCGGCAATTGTCCAGGCACTGGGCATCATGGAGAGCGATTACCTCGCGCCGGCAGCACGGCTGCAGGCCGCGTTGCGTGGCCGGCAGATGTTGCTGATTCTCGACAACTTCGAGCACCTGGTTGGCGAGGACGCTGGAATGCTCGTCGCGGCCATGCTCGAGTCGGCGCCCGGGGTGAAGGCTCTGGTCACCAGCCGTGCCCTCCTCCATCTCTCCGGCGAACACGTCCAGATCGTGCCGCCACTGCGGCTGCCCGACCCCATCACGCCCAGCGCGGACGTCCTTGATTTGGATGCGATTGCTTCGGTGGAGGCGGTGCAACTGTTCGTGGACCGCTCGAGAGCGGCCTGGCCCGAGTTCGGGTTGACGGCCGGAAACGCGGCAGCGGTGGCAGCCATTTGCCAGCGTGTCGATGGGCTGCCGCTCGCGATTGAGCTCGCGGCGGCGCGCGGGGCGGTGCTTTCGCCAGCCGAACTCCTCGAACGGCTGGAACATCGTCTGCCCCTGCTCAGCGGCGGCCCGCAAGACCGCCCGCGGCGCCTGCGCACGATGCGCAGCGCCATTGCCTGGAGTTACGATCTTCTCGATGAGCCAACACGGGCGCGTTTCCGGTGGTTGGCCGTTCTGGTTGGCCGGTTTAGCCTTCCCGCGGCGGAAGCGGTTGCCGGCAGCGCCACGACCATTCGCGACGAAACACTGCTCGATTCCCTGACGACGCTTCTGACCAGCAGCCTGATTCACCGGGTCGATGCGCCAGGCGGCACATCGCACTTCGGCATGTTGGAGACCGTTCGCGAGTTCGCGCTGGAGCAGCTTCAGTCCTCTGGCGAGGAGCGGGCTGCCCGTGCCGCGCATGCCGCCTACTACCTCGATCTGGCGCGGCAGGCCGAGCCCCTTTTCTGGACATCAACGAATGCTGAACTGATCGAGCGGATCGAGACCGAACATGACAACCTGCGGGCCGCGCTGACCTGGGCCCTGGAGCACGATCCCGACGTTGCGCTGGCGCTGGCCAGCGCCATGGGCGCTTTCTGGTCAAAACGGAGCTTCTGGACGGAGGGCCGCGACTGGTTGCGGCGTGCACTGGCCACGGGCGCCGGCGAGGGGGCCGCCGTGCGCGCGTCCGCGCTCGGCCGTCTTGGAGCGCTCGCGGGCGACCAGGCAGACTTCGACGAGGCCGAGCGCGCCCTCTCGGAAAGCCTCGCTCTGGCGGAGCGGCTGGGAGAGACGCATCTCATCGCGCGGGCCGGGCGCGGGCTCGCCATCCTGGCCAGCAACCGGAGCGACTTTCCCCGCGCGGAGGCGCTTTTCAACGCGGCGCTGGCGTTCTTTCGCGAGCTTTCGGATCAACCGGGCATTGCCCGCTCACTCAACGACCTTGGCCTGATCGCCGAACGTCAGGGCGACCATGACCGCGCCATCGTCTTCCAGGAAGAAGCGTTGCCAATTGCGCGCGCCATTGGCGATGACTGGCAGACCAGCATCATTCTCGGCAATCTCGGCGGTTCCTACTACGAGCGAGGCGAGTATGCCCGGGGCCAGGAGTTGAGTCAGGAAGCGCTCGACCTTTCGCGAAAGATCGACGATACCTTTGGCGTGGCGGTTAATCTCTATAACCTCGGCAATATCATGGTGGAGCGCAACGCTGCCGCCGAGGCCCTGGTGCAATACCGCGAAGCGCTGGCCCTCACGGGGGAGCTTGGCGAACGCCATCTGGCCTCGCGCGTGCTCGACCGGATCGGCGTAGCGCTCCACCTGCTTGGCAACCATCGCGCGGCCGCTCGCCTCTTCGGCGCGGCAGCCGCATTTCGCGAGTCGATCGGCGACAGCCTTTTCGCCGAGGAAGAGACCGAGTTGCATAAGCGGTTCCAGCACGTGCGCGATGCGTTGAGCGACGATGTCTACCGCGCATCCTGGGAAGCGGGCCGCTCGCTCCCCCTCGACCGCGCCTCCGCCGAGGCCGCCGCTCTCGCCAGCGAGGCGATCCTGGCCGACCAGACCGCTCCCGCGCGCACCCTCGCCAGATTGACGGTGCGCGAAGTCGAGGTGCTACGGCTGCTGGTTGACGGCCTGGCCGACCGGGAGATTGCCGAGGCGCTTTTCATCAGCACCCGCACCGCCTCGAGTCACGTGGCGGCAATCCTTGCCAAGCTCGGCGCGGAGTCGCGCACTGCAGCCGTCGCTGCCGCGTTTCGGGGCGGCCTCGTCTGAACTTTCTGGACGGAGTGCCTTTGCTCGACTTTCGCCAATCACGTGTTCCCGCGGACCCGGAATCTGGCGTCGCACCCACGCTTCGGCCGGGCGCCGACGCCAGTTGGCATTCTGCACGGGTCGTCCGCCTGCATCGAACGATCCTCGATCCGGAACTGGCTGTTGAGCCCGTTGTGGATGCGACCCTGAGGACGAGCCCATGGCCCAGCGAGCCGAGCACGTTGGCCCAGGACTCCTTCTTCCGGCAGTGACGGGAGCGATCCGGCGCTGAAGGCTCCAGACGGTAATGGATTTGCCCTCATTGCTCCTTTCCCACGACCTCCGAGGCTGCTGAATTGGCCAGCTCCTCGTTGTCTTGGGATACGAGGTCCGCTGAAGCGTTGGTATGCGGAGTGAGGGCGACGTCCTACCGTATCTCTATCATCATGGGCGACACGACGCGACGACTGGCGCCATGGGGCCGCCATGGCGCGCCGGCGCCGCGTGAAAGGGAGAAGGAGCGAGGATGACCCCCGAGGAAAAATTGCAGGAGCTTGGCATCGAGTTGCCGGAGTGGCGCGCGTTTCACCCTGCCGTCGCGGCGGGCGTGATTACCGGAAACCTGCTCTATCTCTCTGGCTCCACGCCAACCGATCTGAATGGCAAGCCATGGAACGGGCGCGTCGGCGAGACCTACAGCGTGGAAGAGGGACGCCAGGCGGCGCGCATCTGCGCGATCAACCAACTTGCCCAGGCCAAAGCGGTGCTCGGCGATCTGAGCCGCATCACCCGCGTGGTGAAGGTGCTGGGCATGGTGAACTGCGTGCCTGGTTTCGAGCAGTCGCCGCAAGTGGTGCACGGCTTCTCTGAGCTGCTCTATGAAGTCTTCGGCGAGAAGGGGGTCCACGCCCGCTCGGCAGTAGGCTTGCAGGCTCTGCCATCCAACGTGCCGATTGAAGTTGAAACGATCTTCGAGATCGCCTGACGGCGGTGCGGTGGAGGGTTCCCGCGGGAACCCTCCACCGCATTCCATGCTCCAGCTACCGGTCCTGCTCGGGCTGGGAGCCCGGGCGCGATCCAGCGCCCCATCGGTGCGACGCCAGATCGAGCGCGATCAGGATGGCAAGTGGCAGGAGCGTCCAGAGCAGTGAGCTATCCATTGCCAAGGTCCTCTCTCCCGCGTTGAAAATCTCCTTCGCCACGGGGTCTTTGTCGCGTCACCCATGAGACGCGCGGGACACGCGTTACCAGGTCGCGTAAACCGGGGTGATTGGCCCGCCCGTCATGGCCGTGGCCTCCTCGAGCGTCTCGTAGGCGCGGATCGAGACGTCTGCAAACCGCGGATTGGCCCGAATCGCCGCCACGACCTCCGAGCCGCGATAACCCTCAAGCGAGTCGCGATCCTCGAAGAGATAGACGCCGCCGTAAGAGTTGGCTTCCGGATCGGACAGCCAGATCTTGCTGATCAGGCCGGGCGTCTGCCCAAAGCGTGGAGCCAGCGAGGTGGCGTTCTGGCGGTAGTTGGTCTCGCTGAGGCCCGCCAGCGCAAACGTGATGATCAGAACGTGCATGGTGTTTCCTGTCTCCCACGGTGGTGAGGCTCCTGGGAGACGGCTCTCCCTGACCCCCGCACCTGCATTGCCGTGGTCCCATAATGCGGGGCCGGCTCGTGAAAGGCATCTGCTGATGGACAGATTTCCATCGGGTGGCCGTGCCTGCCAGATGACAGATGCCGCGCAAGTAGGGCGGACGTGGAACTGGAGGCGGAGTGGTCTGGCAGCGGGCGCCCCAGAAATTCGACGTCAGGATGAACGGGTTGGAGCGAGCACGTTTGGGCCACGAAAAGCAGCGTCGAATTGAGTGGTTAGTGCGTATTCAGTGATTCGTGAGTAGTTCGAAAACCTGTAGGAGTGGGCGAGTTTGCTGCTTTACTTCGTTGCCGCGCGCGGGACCCACTGGCATACAGGCCGCGCGCGGCCGCAATCAAAACGATGAAACCATTGGTCCTGATTCATCGTTTTCGCTAACCGGAAGCCATGCAGGCAGCAAGGTGCCGCATGATAATGCGGCGAAGTGGCTTGCGCCGCCAGGAGGTATGACATTAATGGACGACCGACGGTTTGATCAGCTTGCCATGGCGATATCGGGAGCGGCTGGCTCCCGGCGCGACTCACTCGCGATCGTCCTTGGCAGCGCCGCGGCCGCCGTGTTTGGACTGTTTGGCATTGAAGGGACAGAAGCAAAGCACCGGAAAGGGCATGGCAAGAACAAGAATCGCCGGAACAAGGACAAGAAGAAGGTCAAGTTCTGTCACTGCCCGGATAACAACGAGAAGAACTGCAAGACCAAGACCGTCACCAAAAAGAAGGCGAAGAAGCTCGAAAAGCGGGATCCCAACAGCCACAGGGGCCGCTGTAAGGACACCTGCCTGAGCGACAACACCGACTGCAATACCAACAGGCCGGGTGAGTGCTGTTCGCTCCTCTGTTGTCTCGATAACACGAGCAGCACCGGCGGCATCTGCCCAACGTCCGGTGGCAATTGCTGTGGCCGACCCGATCGCGGCGGCTACTGTCCGGAGGACGCGCCAAACTGCTGTGGCACCAAGGCCTGCTGTCCGCTCGACTACAAATGCTGCGCGACATCGCTGAATCCGAGCGGCAACTGCTGCCCACCTGACTACGACTGTGATGATGCCAACGGGACGTGCAAGCCGGCTCGCGAGATTCCCGGCCGGGAAGCGTTCGTGGATCGCACCGTTCCCAGAATTCGCATCGGCAACGAATAGGCCCAAGCGACATCACGTGTGGGAAGGGGGAGAGGCCGCGGGCGATGCCCGCGGCCTCTCTGGTGTCCTGGCGGCCTCCGGGCTGCTACCCCTTTGGAAATCCCAGCCCCAATCTCCGTAGGGAGTGCCAGCGACCCTGCCCGATGATCAGGTGATCGAGCAGCTCAATGTCGAGGACCTCTCCGGCACGAACCAATTCGACGGTCAGCGAGACATCGGCGGCGGATGGCGCGGGATCGCCGGAGGGGTGGTTATGGACGGCGACGATCGCGGTGGCGTTCTGGCGCACCGCATCGCGAAAGACCTCGCCCACGCGCACCTGCGCCTGGTTGACGCTCCCCTGGTAGACCGTACGCATGCCAAGGATGCGATGCTTCGTGTCGAGGAGAACGACCCTGAGTTGCTCCTGCTCCAGCGCCGCCATCTCGATCTGCAGCAGAATCGCCACATCGTCCGGCGAGGTCACCCGCGGCCGCGCGTCAGGGGAGAGGATTGCCAGACGCCGCCCGAGCTCCAGCGCTGCCTTGAGGCGAACGGACTTGGCATCGCCCAGCCCGCGAATGCGCGACAGTTCGGCAATGTCCATCTGAAAGAGCCCGCGCAACCCGCCATGCTCGGCCAGCAGCCGCTGCGAGACGTCCGTGACGGTCTCGCCGACGATGCCGGTATTGAGAATGATCGCGAGCAGATCGCCGTCGCTGAGCGAGGCTGGCCCGCGCAGCTTGAGGCGCTCGCGTGGCCGCTCGTCGGGCGCCATCTCCTTCACCGAGAGCCGGTAGCGCCCGTCGCCGCCGGCAGGCATCTGTTCGTTGTCTGCCACCGTCCGTCCTCATCCTGCCCCGTTTCGATCCTGTCCTGGTGCTGATCTTACCGAATGATTACCCTGCCTGAGCATGGATGATCTGTCGTGATCCTGATCCATGCTTAGGTGGTCACGGCAGCGCGGGGGACGCCGAGCGTGAGCAGCCTTCATGGCCGCACGTGCCCATGTCCGGGCGTCGGGGGCCATGTTCGGCCCGTGGCTGACTTGCGCTTGACATTGCGATTACCCGGCGTATACTGACGCCGGTTAATAACCAAAACGCGATTAGGTCGTTAGCCATGCGTGTGTCAGCAGTCTCATCGTCGGCGTCGCCGAGGGTGCTCCCGATCGGCCAATGGCCGTTGCGGGGCGGCGCTGTCTGTCTGGACTTTGCCAACACCGTGGGTTGGCGACCCGATCCGAGGCCGTTGGATGGGATCCGGACATATGAGGATTTGCTCGTCTGGAGCCGATTAGCGGAGGTGGTTTCGCACGACGAGTATGCCCGTTTGTCAGCTCGGGCCGCAAGTGAGAGACCTGCCGCGGCCGAGGCATTGTGCCAGGCGATCACGCTTCGCGAGGCGATCTATCGGTTATTCGTCGCGCTGACGCGCGGCCGAACGTGGGATGAGGACGACCTGGCCACGATCAACCACTATCTGGCCGAACGGAATACGCATGCTGCCC
>CAYSXO010000104.1:0-12745 GCA_964434995.1 uncultured Sphaerobacteraceae bacterium | reverse complement strand
GAGGCGGCCCGGGCGCCGGTGGGCGCGTCGTTCGTGGGAGACGTCGCGGATGCCTTGCGACAATTGGCGACACTGGTAACGCCAACAGAAAGGCCGTCACCCGGTGCGCGCCGCGCGCCGGAAGTACCTGCCGCAACGGACCCGATCACCGTGGCTTACGCGATGCATGCGATTGCGCGTTCTTTACCGGAAGGCGCGATGATCGTTGAGGAATCTGCGTCATCACGCGCCGAGTTCTACGATCAGATTCGCGTTTCGCGGCCTGGTTCGTACTTCGCGACGGCAAGTGGCGGGTTGGGGTTCGCGCTGCCCGGCGCGGTTGGAGTGGGCCTGGCGCGGCCGGATCGGCCTGTTGCCTGCATCGTTGGCGATGGCGCGGCGATGTTCGGAGTCCAGGCGATCTGGACGGCCGCGCGGGAGCGCGTGCCTGCCGTCTTCTTCGTCATCGACAACGACGGCTACAGCATCCTGAAGGCATTTGCCGCGTTTCAGGGAACGCCAGGGGTGCCGGGGCTCGACCTGCCCGGCATCGACCTGGCCGCGATCGCCAAAGGCCTGGGTGTGGAGGCGCAACGGGTCACGCGGGCTACTGACCTCGTAGACGCCTGCCGGTCGGCCTTTGAGCGCGCGTCCGAGTCAGGCGCCCCGGTGTTGATCGATATCGCCGTCGACCCAGCTGTCCCCCGCCTCTTTGGGCCGCCTGACTGACATCGGGCGTGAGGGAACCCTGCGGTCAACGAATTTCATAACGAATTTCGATCGGGATCCTCGCCGGCGCGCTTGAGCGGCCCGTGGAGATGCGCGCTTCCCATTCACCCGCGACGGCCATGCCGTTGAAGGCATCGACAGTCTCGCCTGCCTTGACGAAGACCGGTCCCGTGCGCTTGTCGAACGTGTCCCGATGGATGAGCGCGATCCGCTTGTCCGCGGTGTTCTTGACGCTCGTGATGGAGGTCTCCTGGCCCGGCCCGGTCTTCGGGTTGCTTGCCTTCTCCGTGTACGTGTGCCAGTTGTTGCCGCCGCCCTGTTGCAACCGCAGGGTCATGGTTCCGGACTGGACGATGGGCACGGCCGTTGGGGTCGGCGCTGGCGGGACCGGCGTCGGCGTCGGCGGAGCGGGCGCGCGGTCGGTGGCGTAAAAGCCCGCCAGCCCCGCGGCGCGGTCGTAGAGAAGGATCAGATCAGGCCCCAGCGCCGTCGCGCTTGACCACCCCTGCAACGCCGGGGTCGGTGTCAGGAGAAGGGAGGTCAGCAAACTGCCAGCGCCAATCGAGATGAACTCCAGCTCTTGCGCGCCCTGGTCGAATAGCATCAGATTGGCATTACCGATCTCGGTGTAGCCGAGAAACGAAAACTGGCCGCCCTGCACCGAGGTCCAGGTAGATCGCCAGCCGGAATAGTCCGCGAAGCGCGTGAGCTGACCCGTTCCCTGGAACGTCATGCCCTCGGCCTGCCTGGCAGCGCGATCGTAGAAAAGGAGGTCCCCAGAAGGGACGAGACTCGTGGTGAAGGGCCCGGTGGTGATGAGATCCCAGGTTGCGCGCCAGTCGTTGTACGAGGTGATCTCGGTCACCACTCCCACGTTGTCGACCGCGAAAAGGGTCGCGAATCCCGCGTCCCGATCGTAGGCCAGGAAGCCAGCGGCGCCCACGGTGGTGAACGCGGTCCAGCTCTTGCGCCAGGTGGGGTAGTCGACCAGATCCTGAACGTTGCCAAACTGATCGATTTGGCGTGTCATGAGCAGGCCGGCGCTGGCATCGTACGAGATCAACCCGGTCACGCCAGAGACGCGCGGAAATCCGGAGGGGATGATCGACTGCCATGACCCTCGCCAGCCAGCCATCCTCCTGATTTCCTGGAGTGCGCCCGCCGTGTCAATCGACATGAGCGCCGCCTCGCCGGCGGCTCGATCGTAAAGAATGAACGTGCGCGGCAGCGAACGCGCCGTGCTCACCGGCACAATCAGATCCCACGTCTGTCGCCAGCCCGAAAAGGTCGCCACCTCGGCCAGACTCGCTCCCGCGAGTTGACCGCTGGCGGCCGCGGCGCCCCGGTTGACCTGGGCAACGCCTGCCAGGACAAGGAAGCCAAGGGACATTGCCCCACGGATTGCGTCCCTGCGGCTGAGGGAACCGGAATGCTCTTCTCGTGCTGGGGCCATGCGTGCACCTCGGGTGGGCTGCGCCTCGCTGACGTTAGAGCGAGGCGCACATGAGCGAAGGGAAGGAGCACTGCCCGCTGTGCCGCGATCGCCTCCCATTGCTCTTCATGGTGAAGCAACGCCTGACGCCGAAGCCCCGTTCCTCGGCATTCCGTGCTATGTGGCAGCCGATCCTAGTGTCCGAAGGTCTGCACCGACCTCGACCGTGGGTGCCAGGCAAGGTCGACCGAGCCGAATTCGCTCAGGAGATTGCGCGCCTGCTGGAAAAGCGGTTGCAGGCCTGGGTGCTTGATCTTCCACTCGCCCTTGAGCCCGCGAATGACGAGTTGGCTGTCCCCTCGCACCGCGAGTGACAGGCTTCCAGGGTTCTGGCCGGATGTGTCGAGCAGCGCTTGCAGGCCTGCAATCAGCGCGTGAAACTCTGCCTGATTGTTGGTCATGTCGTCGCCGAACTCGAGCTTCCGCGCGGCAGTACTCCCTTCCGGCCCGGTGAACTCATAGCTGCCGTAACCAATCCCGGGGTTCCCGAGAGACCCACCGTCGAATACGAGCGTGTAGTCGGCCGTTGGAACCGCGTTTCTCGTTGGTGCGGCTCGCTCCCGCGGAGCGTCTGTCGCCGCGCGCCTCGGCCCCGAAAGTGCCCGTTGAAGATCGCGGCAGAAGGAAATCAACTGCTCGCGAGACAGGCGTTCAGGATCGACGTCGAGCAGCCGTTTGACGTCGATCCCGTCATGTGACGATTGCTTCACGCGTGACTGGCCTCCGATTGCTTTGCCGCCGCCCTGACCTGATCGGCGATGTGCTGCGGAACGGGCTGGTAGTGAGAAAAATCGGCGGTAAAGGAGCCGCGTCCCTGCGTAATCGACCGCAGATCGGTGGCGTAGCGCTGCACCTCGGCCGCCGGTACGAGCGCCTCGATGGTCGTCGAACCATTCGACCCCGGATCCATGCCGCTCACATGCGCCCGCTTGGTGTTGAGGTCGCTCATGACGTCGCCGGTATACGTGTCCGGGACAGTCACGCGAACGGTCATGACCGGCTCGAGGAGAACAGGCTTCCCCTGCAGGATGCCCTTCTTGAACGCCTCCTTTGAGGCGATCTTGAACGACATTTCGTTGGAATCGACCGAGTGATACGAGCCGTCGGTGAGCGTCACCTTCACATTGACGACAGGATATCCAGCAAGCGGTCCTGCTTCCATCCCCTCGCGCACGCCCTTCTCGACGGCGGGGTAGTAGTTGCGCGGCACCGAGCCACCGAAAACGCGCTCGCCGAACTCGAAGTCGGCGTCAGGCAGCGGCTCCAACTCCAGGAATACGTGCCCATACTGACCGGCGCCGCCCGTTTGCTTCTTGTGCTTGTACTCTGCCAGTGTTTTGGCGGAGATGGTTTCGCGGTAGGGGACACGCGGTAGGCCCAGCTCAACATTGACGCCGAACCGGCGCGTCATGCGGTCGAGCGCGATCTGCACGTGCGGTTCGCCCAGCCCGGAGAGGATCGTCTCGCCCGTGTTCGGGTCGCGCGACAGGCGCAATGTCGGATCTTCCTCTACCAGACGTTGCAGCGCCGGGCCCATCTTGTCGAGGTCGGTCTTGGACTTCGGATGGACGGACGCCGAGTACGAAGCGCCCGGGAAATCGATGCCATCAACCACAATAGGCTTCGACTGATCGGAGAGGGTGTCGCCAGTCATGACCGTCGAGAGCTTGGCGACCGCCCCGATGTCGCCCGCGCCGATGCTCTCGGTATTGAGATGCTCCTTGCCGCGCGCGTAGAAAAGCTGTCCCAAGCGCTCGTCTTCGGAACGGGTGGCGTTCCAGGCGTGGGAGTTCGATTTTATCGCGCCAGAGTAGACCCGAATGAAGGTCACCCGTCCAACGTGCGGATCGGCCAGAGTCTTGAAGGCGACGGCGACCGTCGATCCCTCGGCCGACGGCGTGACCGCGACTTCCTCGCCATTGAGCGAGCCTACCGGCTGGGTCTCAGCGGCGGAGGGGAGATATTCGACTATCGCGTCGAGCAACTGCACGATACCGCGGTTCGTGGTTGCCGAGCCGACCAGTACGGGCACGACCTCGCCGGAGCTGATGCATTGCTTCAGGCCGGCAGCGAGCTCTTGAAGGGAGATTGGTTCGTCCTCCAGGTAGCGCATCATCAAGTCTTCGTCCCGCTCGGCGATCGACTCGACGAGCTGGCGGCGGTAGGTCTCCTCTTCTTCGCGCAGCTCGTCCGGAATCGGACCGGACTCAAACGCGCCCGTTCCGTTGTCGGTGTAGGTATGGGCTTGCTCGCTGAGCAACTCGACCACGCCTCGAAAGTTCTTCTCTGCTCCAATTGGGAACTGTATTGGCGCGACGGCGTTGCCAAACGCCGCGCGCGCGGAGGCGAGGGCGCGGCCAAAATCGGCGTTCTCGCGATCCATCTTGTTGATGAAGATCATGCGGGGTATGCCGCGCTCTTCGGCTAGCCTCCATGCCTGCTCGGTCCCGACCTCGACGCCCGCCGAGGCATCAATGAGGATGATGGCCGCGTCGGCCACGCGCAGAGCAGACTTCATATCGCCGATGAAATCGGCGTACCCCGGCGCATCAATAATGTTGATTTTCGTGTCTCGCCATTCGACTGGCGCAACGGCGGCGCTGACGGAGATCCCGCGCTTGATCTCGTCCGGGTCGAAGTCCGTGACCGTGTTCCCTTCCTCGACCTTCCCGAGTCGAGTGGTCGACTTCGTGTCGAAGAGGAGGGCCTCAGCCAGTGACGTCTTCCCCGCACCGCCGTGCGCGAACAACCCGATGTTGCGGATGCGATCGGCGGGGTACTGCTTCACCGTTCTCCTCCTCCAGATTGTGATCGATCACTCGTGGATCGCGTGGCAAGCGCTCTGGGCAGGCCACCTGGAACAGCAACGCCTGTGGCGAGCGTTGCGTAAAGGCGAACGTCCCTGTCTCGGCGCCGTACCACTGAAGGTGGAGAGACATAGCCGTGCGCCGCGACGGCGGACGGTATCCCTGGGCCAGGTGACGCTCGCGATCCCTGTAGTATAGGCGGGCCGGACCCCGCGATCCACGCGATCTGGCGAGGGGATTCCGTTTCAGGAGAGCATCGCCAGAAAGGCGCGATCGACCGCGAAGACGTCGGTCACGCCAAGCCGGTCGAGGACGGCCAGATGGACTGCTTCAGAAAGGGTCGCGCCGGGGGCGCCCGACCCCTCCTCGATGGCGCGGCGCCCCTCTTCCAGGTCCGTCGCGGTGACGGGTTGCACGTGGATTCCGCACTGCGCCAACCAGGACCGGGCGGCATCCGCGCCGAGCGCCGCCACGATCAGCTCGTGGGCGAAAGCCAGCGCCAGATTCGTCGTAAACAACCGAAACCCGCTGGCGAGCAGATCGCGGTAGGCATCCACGGCCACGGCATGCGAGGCATCGTCGCGATCCGCCAGGGCGACGAGCGCCGAGGCATCGACGAACGCAATTCTCGCGAGTGCGCCATCACGTGCCAGTGGTCCATCTTCAGCGTCCCGCTCGATCACGCTCGGCGTTCTCCCGCTGTTGACCGCAGGTATCCAGCTATTCCCCCGGCCACATCTCCCCCGCCACTTCCCCCGATGGCGATGACCGTCCCCAATGGGTCCGGGTCGCTCCCTGCCAGAATCGTTGCGAAATCGGAGTTTTCTCGACGCTTCTGCAGAAACGACTCCGCATCAGCGAAATCGATGAACCATTGGCCGCCGATCCGACGCCCAGGAATGACACCTTCACGCAGGTAACGGCGGACCTGCTCGGTCGACCGCTGCAGGAGCCGAGCCGTCTCTGCCACGGTCAGAATCGGGTTTCTTTCCTCTGCCACAGTCAGTCCTCAGTCGGAAGTCGTGATTCGCAAGTCGGCCAGCCGGCCAGAAGCTTCGTATCTCTCTTGCCGATAGCCGATAGCCGATAGCCGATAGCCAATAGCCGATAGCCAATAGCCATTAGCCAAGTTTCTCACGACTCGCTAAATGCGATAGACGCCATTTTCGAGAACAGTCTCGCCGTCCGCGGTGGCCTTCCCGCCCGCGCGTAGATCGCAAATCATGTCCCAGTGAATGGCCGAGCGGTTGGTGCTGCCCGTTTCGGGATAGCCCGCGCCCAGGGCCATGTGCATGGTTCCCCCGATCTTCTCGTCGAGCAGGATGTTCCGGGTGAAGCGGTCGATGCCGGTGTTGGTGCCGAAGGCGATTTCGCCGAGGCGGCGGGCCCCGGGGTCGGTATCGAGCGTTGCCACGAGGAACGCCTCGTTCTTGCTGGCACTGGCGTCGACAACGACGCCGGACGAAAAGCGAAGGCGGATGTCCGCGATCTCCCGACCGTCAGTGACAACCGGGAAGGAGAAATGGACGTGCCCTTCGGCGGAATCCTCGATTGGGCTGGTGAAGACCTCGCCCGATGGAAAGTTGCGCTTGCCGTCGGAGTTGACCCAGGAGCGGCCGGCGACGCCCAGCCGGAGATCGGTGCCGGGCGCGGTGATGTGGATCTCGCCGCGCGGCGAAAGCCAGTCGATCATCCGCGCCTGACGATGTGAAAGCGCCTGCCAGGCGGCAACCGGATCAGGGCGATCGAGCATGCAGGCCGCTTCCAGAAATCGGGCGAACTCATCCGTCGCCATCTCGGCGTCCTGCGCGTAGGCAGCGGTGGGAAAGAGGGTCAGGGACCAACGCCGGTCGCCGCTGGCCGCGCGCTGCATCGCCGTCGCGCGCAGGTCGGCTCGGGCGCGGCTCCAAACGGTCTGCCGAGTTGGGTCGATGGTCGACTGCGCGCGTGTATTGGTGCTGGCCAGGACGTTGATGGCGACGGTCGCTTCCTCGGCAAGCCACCGCTCGACCGGGAAAACATGGGCCAGTTGTTCGTCCGATCCTGCCCGTAGGAGGTCGGCCTGCGCCTCAGGAAACGACGGCAGGAGCAGAGCGTTCGCGCCGCGCGCAATAGCGGCGCGATAGATCACCCGCAGCAGCGGCTCGGCGGCGACGCCCCCGGATATGGCAACCAGGTCGTCCGGGCCAACGCCCGTGGAGTAATTGACGAGGATATCGGCCCAACGCTGGTAGATCGAATCGCTCACAACACCTTGCCTCTCAGGTTCTAGTCGAATCCGCGCACGAGAACGACGCCAACCAGCAGCGCGATGATGCCGAGGATGCGCACCGCGTCAACAGGGCGCGTCGCGCCGCCGAACGCGCCGATCTGATCGAGCAGAACCCCGCCGCCGAGTTGCCCGGCAATCAGCGCGGCCAGAAAGAGGCCCACGCCGATTCTGGGCGCCAGAAACGAGGCGGCTAGCAGGTAGGGCATGGCGAGTAGCCCGGTAACGGCGAAGCCCCAGGGCAAGCCGCGCAGCCCGAGGACGAGCACGGCGCCAGAGGCTACCGCCAGCACGCCCGTGGCGAAGGGCTGGTCAAACGGCGCGGGCAGGGCGGGCCGGCTGCCCTGAAAGCCACGCAGCGTCAGCGCGAGCGTCAGGCCAACAAAGGTGCCCATGATCGAGACGAACGCGGCCTCGGCCGGGCCACGCTGCCGGCTCATTGCGCCGAGCAGCGATACCTGCAACGCTTGCGTCATGCCGAGGGAAACGACGACCGCGATCCAGACAGCGTCTTTCACCCCGTTGGTTCACCTAGTCGACTCATCCCGCGACCACCCACCAGCCGGCGCTGTACCTTCGTACGCGATCGAGATCGACCGCGATGCCAAGGCCCGGACTGTCAGGAACGGTAACGATGTCCCCAGCGTACCAGGACGACGCTTCGCCTACGTCGCCGGCCAGCATGAGCGGTCCGCCCATCTCGACCGTGCGCACGTTTCCCATGGCAATGGCCGCATGCAACCCCGCTGCCGAGGCGATCGAGCTTTCGACCATGGTGCCGACCTGCGCCTGGATGCCGGCAGCCTCGGCAATGGCGTTCAGCTTCAGCGCGTTCAGGATGCCGCCGGTCTTCATCAGCTTGATATTCACCAGATCGGCCGCGCGCAAGCCAACCGCGCGGAGCATGTCTCGCGGCCCATGACACCCTTCGTCGACCATGATGACGGCGCCCGTCTGCCGGCGCACCTCCGCCAGGCCTTCGAGGTCCCACCAGAGGACCGGCTGCTCGATGTAGGCGGGAAGCGAAGGCGCCATTGCCCGGATGGCGCCGATGGCGACGCCAGGACTACGCCAACCCTGATTGACGTCGACCTTGATGCCGATCTCCGGGCCGACGGCCTCCCTCACCGCGGCGACACGCCGCGCGTCGAGCGCGGGGTTCGCGGCATCGCCAACCTTCACCTTGACGGTCCGAAACCCCGCGGCCAGGTGGCGCATTGCCGCCGCGGCCATCTCCTCCGGAGGCCCCATGCTGATCACCCGGGAGATGTGCAGGGACTCCCGGGCGCGGCCGCCCAGCACCTGCCAGAGCGGGACGCCCATTGCGCGCGAGACGAGGTCGTGCAGGGCGATGTCGAGCGCGGCCTTGGCGGTT
Source organism: uncultured Sphaerobacteraceae bacterium (assembly GCA_964434995.1). Lineage (GTDB taxonomy): Bacteria > Chloroflexota > Chloroflexia > Thermomicrobiales > UBA6265 > JACCXM01. The sequence goes on along the minus strand of CAYSXO010000104.1, from coordinate 4,094 downwards.
GGCGCACCGTCCACACGGGCATCGAGCGTGGCCATCGCGGTCTCGCGGTTGCGCGCATCGAGGCCGATCAGGGCGGGCGCGAGCATGTGGCGGATCGTTTCCGCGACGCCTTCCCAGGTTTCGCCGGTGACGTTCGGGTCGGGCGTCGCCTCGCCCCAGCCCTCCGTTCCATCTGCCGCGCGCAGGCGCACCAGCACACTCAACGTGTCGGGGTAGGTTGCGTACGCGATCACGAAGGGCTCGCGAAGGGGCAGCCGAACCAGGATAACGTCGATCGAGACGATGTTCATGGCGGGCATGGTCGCATATCGCGGCCTATTCGGCTTTACCTGCCGTGCGCTCCAGGACGAGAGATGGCAGCCCCTGTCCCTGAGCTGGCTGGAACCCAACGATCGTGAACCCCTCGGTGAACGCGGAAGTCAGCGCTGCTCGCACGTGCAAGCGCCATGCTCGCGCGACATCCGGCGAGGCAGTCAGCATCGCGTCAATGTCGGCCGGTATCGCGACCGCCATGCGGGCGCTCGTGGTTCCCTGCTCGTAGGCTGGAAGTTGCGCGTCGCGGCGCGGTTGGCTCGCGCCGCAAGTCAGCAAGGCCTGAACGCGAGCCGACGTGATCTCCCAGGTGACATGGAGTCGGTCAGTCGGCATGAATCCGTAGAGGTCGGCGGCAAACCCTGTCCCATACCGGTCAAGCTCATACGTCCGCGAAACTGCCCCGAGCTTGCCGAAGTTGAGCCGCGCGTTCGCCGCGCGGAGGGGATCGACTGTCCAGACGATCTCTTCGAATCCGCGTGACAGCGCAATGGCGGCTTGCAGGCGTTTCATGGCCTCGGCAAGGCCGAGGTTGCGCGCCGACGGGACGACGGCCATCAGGTCGGAAACGAGGCGCGGGCGCTTTACAAAGCCGCCCCAGCCGATCAAAATGCCGACGGCACGGGCAGGATCTCCCGGCAGGAAGGCGCCAATCACCGCGCCGCCAGTTTCCTCAACAACCACCAGTTCGTTCGCCGGGATGAGGTCGCGGTCGGTGACGGCGAAGACGACCTCCTGCAGCCGTTCGGCTTCACCCAGCTCGTCGAGAGTTCTCAGGATTCGAAAGTGAATTTCGCCAGCCCGCGTCGCCCCGGTCCAGCCAGCAGCTTCGTTGCCAACAAAGCCGAGCGCGGCGGGGCTCGGGTGGTCTGGATGGTTCCGGTCTGCCATCCCTTTCGCTAGTCGTGAACGGCGGGCGTTGCGAGGGCCGGCGGCACCGTGGCGGGCGTCGCCGCTGGAGCGACGATGCTCAGCGCTTGCCCAATTTCGTGATAGTCGATGCGGCCTTGCACGATGCCGCCCGAGCTGGTTTCGATGTAGCAGGGGAGGTTCTCGTCGTCGATGGCGATCGTGAAGTCGACACGCGTGCCAGTGGTGGTGATCGTGTCCGCCGCGCCATAGACGCGGCACTCGCGGCCATCGAACTCGACCGAGCCCAGGTCCCGAACGTCCTGTGACAGCAGGCGTTCTGGCAGTGTGGAGAGCGGTGCGGGCGGCATGCCGGGTAGCCCGCCGAGCAGGCGCATGAGGACCGATCCTTCCGGAATTTGCGCCGGATCGAGGGCGATCCACGCGTCGTTGGGCGAGCCGGGTGCGATCTGCTCGACGAGTGGCCCGCGCAGGTAAAGCTGGCCAGCGCTCACTACGGCCTCGTGGTCGTTCGGTCCCTGTCCGGTCGCCACCTGGCGCTGCGCGTCAGGAAGCTCGATATCGCGCGTGATGACGATGTCCATCGGCTCACGGGCGACTGGCGACGCGACCGGAGACGCCACGGGGCTGGCGACAGGCGTGCCGGGGGATGTGGGAATCTCAAATCCCTGGGAGGTGGCAATCACCTGGTACGAGGTGACGCCAGCCCATGCGGCATCGACGCGGTTAGCGAGGTCACCGAAGGTCAGGCTGGCGGCGGGGGAGGCGGCCGGAGTGCCGCTGCCAACCTCTTGTGGTGACGCGGTCGCGGGCGCGCTCGGGAGCTCCGTGGGCGGCGCTGGCTCCGGCATCTGGCCGCACCCGGCGAGAACGATCAGGGCAAAAGCGGCAAACACGGTCGCGCGAGTCAGCCGAGAGTCTTTCATGAACGTTCCATCCTTGTGCCGGCGCGCGGCCAGGTGTACGTACAGGCGTCGTGGAAAGGGTAGCACCCTGCCGAGCGCAATTCAGTCGGCTGGCAGCAGCGCGTCGAGCGCGGCGCGCAGCATCGACAGGGGCATGTGCGCCGCGCCGCCCGGCACCAGCTCCTCGGCCGGCGTCCGCGTCAGAGTGCGCGCCAGTGCCAGAACTTCGGCGCGCAGGCGATCGCCGTCAAACGAGGGGGATTTCGTCGCCTTTGCCGTCGCCGCCAGCGCCTCCTTTGAACCTCTGTCACCGGCGGCGGCGGCCTCGATTGCCGCGAAGAGTCCCGCTGCCTGTGAGAGGGGATCGGGTGATGGCGGCGCCTCCGCGGCCTCGGCGAGATGGCGCGCAATGTAGATTTGTGCTGCTTCGCGGTCGTCGTCGAGCTCCGCGCGCTTGAGCGACCGCGCGACGCGCAGGGCTTCTTCGGCAGAAAGCTCCTGCTCCAGGATCGCGTCGCGCAGGGCCTCCTGGTGCTGTTCCAGGAGGCCCTGCAGGGCGCGGCTCTGCTTTTCACTCAGTCTGCCGCCGCGGATGTCGTCGCGCACGGAGTCGGGCAACTTTTCGGTGCCCAGGAGCTGGAAGAGCCGGCTGCGCCGGATGCCGACCATCTCCGCGACCGAGTCCCATGGCGCGTCGTTGAGCTGGCTTTTCAGCGCGCGCAATGCCGCCGCGCGGTCGACCGCGTTCAGGTCGTCGCGGACGATGTTCTCCATCAACTGCTGGACAAGCCGCCGGTCATCCGGAACATCTCGGACAATGGCCGGAATTGTCGCCAGGCCCGCGTCACGCGAAGCGCGCAGGCGCCGTTCGCCATGTATGACAACGTAGATGTCGCGGCCCGCATCGTAGCGAACCGCAATTGGCTGCAGAATCCCCTCGCGCTGAATGCTGGCGGTCAGTTCGGCGAGGCGGTCCGGATCAAAGGTGCGCCGGGGCTGGTCGGGGTCGGCGACGATGCGGTCGAGCCGGATTTCCTTGGCGGTTGGCAAGTCCTCGACGCCGACTGCCTGGGGCCGATGATCGGTGAAGAGGGCATCGACGGTGAATCGCTTGCGCCCCCTGGACGGAGTTGCCTGGTCTCCGGGCGCCGGCGCCGCGCTAGACATGAAGGCCGACCACGGCATTGCTCGTGGGGAGCCTCGGATCGTGCGCTTCGAGCCATGCCCCGACCTCGCGGTACGCCTCGGCGATGGCGGAACGCGGCATGTAATGGAGCACGCTCGTGCGTTCCGCGGCCGACTCAGCCCCTTTCACCGAGAGGGGGACGACAGGCAGGAGGGCATACTGCGAGAACTCTTCGCTCAGCGTGGCCAGCATGTCGGCAGCCAGCCGAGAGGAGTGGTGCACCTTGGTTGGCAGGAACCCATGGACGCGCAGCCCAGGGTTGAGCCGCCGCACGCGGGAGATGGTTTCAAATAGGCGGCGCAGCACCATCAACGAGAGGGGGTGCGGCTCGATGGGAATGACCAGCTCGTCCGCCGCGACCAGAATGTTGATGGAGAGCACGTTGAGCGCGGGTGGCGCGTCAATGAGGACGTAGTCCCACTCGGAAAGATCACCGCGCTCGATGCGCTGCTCCAGTTGCCGCTCGCGCTCGAGGACGTTCAGCAGCTCCAGCTCCGCTGCCGCCAGATCAGGATGGGACGGGACGAGGGAGACATTGGGAATCGACGAGGGAACGATGATGTCCGGTATAGCAAGCTCGTCGTCAAGCAGGAGATCGTAGACCGAGGCGTTGAGCCGCGCCACATCGACCCCGGTGGCCATTGTCAGGCTCGCTTGCGGGTCCATGTCGATGGCGAGGACGCGCCGGCTCCGCTCGGCGAGCGCCGCCGCGACGTTGAGGGTGCTGGTCGTCTTGGCCGTACCGCCCTTTTGATTGAAGAAGGCGATGACGCGAGCCATGTGACTCCGCTTGTGGGGTGTTTGGCTGAAGACTCGGCCCG
>CAYSXO010000103.1:0-13039 GCA_964434995.1 uncultured Sphaerobacteraceae bacterium | reverse complement strand
TGTTCTTCCATCCTCGTCCACGTAATTGGCGAATGAAGGAGTCAAGTGATCGTGAAGCGGCCTCGGTTTTCGCAAATGGATCAGCCCTGGCCAATGGAAATCGCCGCGAGGTGAAGGACTCCTTTGCGTCTTTACTCAAGATGCGGAACTGCGCCTGCCGTGCTTGACAACCTGCATCTCGATCTGGCTGGTTACTGAGGAAGAATCCAGGTTGATGGCGCTTGATGGCTTGGAAGTAGGTCGTCCCCGTCCGGGTTCAGCGCTCGTTGTTTCTTCATTGACTCGAAGCGCATTGGCTTCAGGACGATCAGCGTGATTGGCCTTACCCCATTCAGCACTGGAAGGTCTTTCTCGATGAGAGGTCTCGGACGACGAGCCAGGATCTCGAGAGGACCTTGGGAAAACGTCCGTGATGGGAACAGAGTCGCCACCATGTTTCGGGGGCGAGAGGTATACAGTTCCTTTCTGTTTCGGTCGCCGCTGATCAGAAACAAGTGGATCCACCCCCGTTGGGTTGATCATGCGAGAACACGTCGGACAACTCTTTGCCGCGGCTGGCGCGTAGTTGCCGCAGCTTTCACACGTCGGCATGATGATCTTCCGAGGTTAAATTAGACTCGAGATGTCTCAATGATGCTATCACAGGATGCGCCTCTATCAGGGCCGCCGAACATCGAGCTCAAGAATTGAAAGGGCCATGACGTGCCAAAGGGCGAACTGGGCGTACTCGCCATCGACGTTGGCGCGGGGACGCAAGACATCCTCCTTTACGACCCCGCGCGCGAGCCGGAAAACTGCCTGAAGCTCGTCTTGCCCTCGCAGACGCAGGTCGTCGGGCGGCGCGTCCGCGAGGCGACGGCGGCGGGCCGCGCCGTGCATCTGACCGGGGTGATTATGGGCGGCGGCGCATCGTCCGACGCCATGAAGGCACATCTCGCGGCCGGGTTGCCCCTCTCCGCCACGGAGGACGCGGCGCGCACGATCCATAACAATCTGGAGAACGTGCGCGCGCTCGGTGTGAAGATTCGCCCGGATGCGCCAGAGGGCGCGGCCGTCATCGAGACGGGTGACGTCGATCTGGACGCCCTGGCCACGCTGCTGGAGCCGTTCGGCGTCGTGTTGCCGTCATGCGTCGCCGTCGCCGTGCAGGATCACGGCTATCGCCCTGGCGCCGGCAACAACGAGGTCCGTTTCGAGTATCTGCAAGGCCTGCTGGCAGAAGGCGGCGATCTGCGCCGCACGGTCTACACCGATCCTCCGGAGGGCATGACCCGCATGGCGGCGGTGCGCCAGTCAATTCCGGGCGTGATGCTGATGGATACCGGCGCGGCGGCGGTGCTCGGCGCGCTGAACGACCCTGCCGTCGCGCAAGCGGCCGTGTCGGACGGCGCGATTCTGGTCAATGTCGGCAACATGCACACCTTCGCAACCTTGCTGAAGGGGCGCCGCCTTTATGGGCTGTTCGAGCACCACACCGGCGGCATCACCGCGGAAATCATCGCCCGGTTGGTGGAGGGGTTGCGCGAGGCTACGCTCGATACCGAGGGCTTTCGCGAGGCCTTTGACGGCCATGGCGCGGCGCTCGACCCGGCCTACGCCGATGCCGGCCCCTTCGAGTTCGTCGCAATTACCGGGCCGAACCGCCGTATCGCCCGCGCCCTCGGTTATCACGAGGCCGCGCCGCATGGCGACATGATGCTCGCGGGATCGTGGGGGCTGGTTGAAGGCGCGAAGCTGCTGGGGACAATCTGAGCCGCTTTGCCGGATGCCGGCTCCGAACGTTGGCTAACAGAATGGAAAGCCCGGGTCGCCGACGGAGCAATTGTCATCGTTCCCGCTCTGGCCATTCCCGGGGCGCGGGATGCGCGGCCCGATCACGGAATTCGCTGGGTCGTCGCGGTCATCCTCATCCCGTTCGGACGAGCGATTGTTGCGATCTCGCAGGCGGTCGCGCGCACTCCTGCGCCGGGTGCTTGACGAGTTGTCATCGCGGTCGTCATCGTCCCGGCCCGTGACGCGGCGCCCGGCATCCCCCACGTTGGGGTTGCGGTTCGGGTCGGTGACGCGGGCAGTGATCTCGTCAATCATGGCATCGACGTCGGGCACCGCCGGGTCAGGCTGGCCGCCCCGTTCCACGATCGCCGGGATCTCCACCGTCGGAATCACGATGCCGGTGTCAATCGCTGGCACGATGCTCCCGTTGTCGTCGCGTTCGTCGTCGCCGCCGTTAGCGATCGATGGGACCGTGACGCGCCCCTCGCTCTCGCGTTCTTCTTGCATCTCGCGTACGCGGGCAAGAGGGTCGTCCTCTCCGGGCACGATCCGGGGCACGTCGACTTCATCGAAGATATTGAAGGGATCGCTATCGTCCGAGTCTGGCGCGGGCGTCGGCTGCGATACCACCTCCGCCTGAGCCGGGGCGCTGGTGGGCGCTGGCGGCGGCGCGGCCTCGACCGGCTGCAGGGCCACCACCGGCACTTCCTCGACGGGAACGGATGGCGGGAGGGTCGGCGCGGGCGGCAGCGGCGTCGGCGGCACGGCGGTCGGCTGCGCGATCACGCGCGGCGTGGGCGTCGGGCCGGCCGGCGCTTCGGGCTCCCGCGGCGCGGCGACGGTCGGCAACCCGGACACGGCGGGAGCGTCGCCGGTGAAGCCGAGGGCGGTCGGCTCCGGCTCGGGTGTCGGTTCCTCGGTCGGTACCGGGGTGGGCAGCGTTGGCGGCTCGCTCGGCGCGGGGAGCGCCGTGCCGATCGGGTCGAGCCGCTCCGCGGAGTCGACTGCTGTCTCGGGTGAGCGCAGAACGAGCCAGGCGACGACGGCGACGGCGGCGACCACCACCAACAACGAGAGAACCGTCGAAATGACAGCCGATCCGTTCGAGCGGCGAGATGCCTCTTGCTCTACCCGCAATCTCGCTGATGGACCGTGCACGCGGGATTCCGATCTCCTGGAGCCGGGCAAACAGACAAAACGCCCGCGGAGACGCCTGCTGCTTCGTAAACGTCAGCATAGTCCGAGCGGTTTCCCAGGGCAGGCGAACAGGAGGGGCAGCGGTCCCGTTCATGGCGAAAGGGGAGGAGTTTGCGCTGGTGGCGTTCGCCTCCGCCCGCATCCCACGTGCGCCAGTTCCCGCAAGGCTGGGGCAGAGGTGCGGGCATTTCGCGCCTCTGCCAGCGGGTTAGCCATCCTCGCGACACGCACCAACGCTCCCAACTTGGCGGGAGATAGAGGGTGGTAGGGCCACGCATCATGAGGCGTCTCCTTCTCGCCCTCAAAGATGCGAGAGCACCGCGTCTCCTACCTCGCGCGTCGTCGCCGTGCCGCCGAGATCGGGGGTGACGACGCCAGCGGCGGTCGTTGATGCCAGGGCCGCCATCACCTTGTTGGCCTCGGCGGGCAGGCCCAGATGCTCCAGCATCAGGGCGGCGGTCCAGATCGCCGCGATCGGGTTGGCGATCCCCTTGCCGGCGATATCAGGCGCGCTGCCATGAACTGGCTCGAACATGCTGGGGTGGCGGCGCTCCGGGTCGATATTGGCGCTGGCGGCAATGCCCAGGCTGCCGCCAATGGCGCTCCCGAGATCAGAAAGAATGTCGCCGAAGAGGTTCGAACCCACCACGACTTCCAGCGTCTCCGGCCGCAGGACGAAGCGCGCTGCCATCGCATCGACCAGCCATTGCTCCGTCTCGACGTCGGGATAGTCAGCCCGGACGCGGTCGAACGTCTCGTCCCAGAGGACCATTGCATATTGCTGGGCGTTGCTCTTGGTGACGCTGGTCACTTTCTTGCGCTTGCGCGTCCGCGCCAGCTCGAAGGCATAGCGGATGATCCGGTCGCATCCCTTGGCCGTGAAGAGCGACGTCTGCAGGGCAACCTCGTTGTCGAGGCCGCGTCCCGCCAGGTTGCGTCCGCCGATGCCCGCGTATTCGCCTTCGCTGTTCTCGCGGACGACGACCCAGTCGATCGTCTCCGGGGTGGCGTTGCGCAGCGGGCTGGGCACGCCCGGCAGCAAGCGCACTGGCCGGACGCAGGCGTACTGGTCAAACCCCTGGCAGATGGCCAGCCGTAATCCCCAGAGGCTGACGTGGTCGGGTACGCCTGGCCAACCGACCGCGCCGAAATAGATGGCGTCTTTCCCCTGCAGGCGCTCCAGCCCGTCAGGGTCCATCATCGCGCCCGTGTCGAGGTAGTACTGGCAGCCCCAGGGGAATGATTCGTAGGCGAAGGCAAGGCGCCCATCGCTCTGCTCGGCCAGGCGGTCGAGCACACGCAAGGCCTCCGGGGTGACCTCGACCCCGATGCCATCGCCCGGGATCACCGCGATCTGGTACTCGCGCTCCGCCATGGCTCGCTTTACCCCTTTTCCGAACCTGCTGGATCGAATGGACCTTCCCGATGGCTCGATCGTACGGTGGATGCCGGTGCAAGCTGTCCGCTGGAAACATCCTCCCGCTCACGAGCGTATAGAGCGTACAGGCTGTTCACCCGCTGGGACGACCGTGTTAGGGTACAACGCGGTCGCTCCATGGCCAGAGGCCGCGCGTTGCCGTGGGCCGTTGTCGGGGCACAAGAGGTCGCCCGGTCGTCAGTCGTTCCGCGGAGGGGTAGCATGCGCGCGTCGGCGAGTCGGGGTCGGACACGAGGCCGCCGGACGGCATCGCGCGTGGCGCAGGCGTTGCTTGCGCTCTCCCTCCTGATCAGCCTGGTTGTCCCACTTCTGCCGGTGCTCCCGGCCGCGGCGGCGCAGCCTGGCGGTCCGCTTCCGCCGCCTCTCCCCGCGCCTGCACGTGTCGCGCTTTCGGGCTCGTTCCAGAGCGTGGCTGGCTGCCCCGCCGATTTCGACCCATCCTGCCCCCAGACGCAACTCCGCGACAACCGCGACGGCTCGTGGTCGGCGGTCATTCCCGTGCCACCGGGCGACTACACCTTTCGTGTGGTCGCCACCAGCGATGAGGAGCGCGCGCTCGGCGAGGGGGGCGATCCGAATGGGGCCGATCTCTTCCTGAGCGTGCCGGGCGAGGCCACGGCGGTTTACTTCCGCTACGACAGCCTCACCGGCGAGATCGAGGCCGAGCCGGTGCGCAACGCCGTCACCCTGGCGACCGATCTCGGCGAAGAGTTCGCCATGGCGCCCGCTCGTCAGGGCGGCTACGAGGTGCGCTGGGACGCGCAGCCGGGCACGTACGGTTTCCAGATCCTGCTCGATGGCCAGCCGGTCGCGCAGGATGGCGTCAGCCTCGACGCGCCATCCCGGGTCGTCGTCTCGGTCGATGACGCCGGCGCGGTGACAGGCAAGGACACCGTGCAAGATACCCGGCTCGAGGTTGCCGCCGTTGACGATGCCGGGAACCCGCGCGCTGATGCCTGCTTTGCCATCATTGATGGCCAGAACGAGATGCAGGCCCAGGCGTGCGACGAGGATGACAACCAGATCGATGGCCGGGTCGCGCTGCGCGTCCCGGACGGGCTTGATGACGGCCAGTACCAACTGTTCGAGACGGCAACTGGCGAGGGAGGCACGCCCGCCCAGGAGCAGCTTCTCCAACTTGGCGAGGGGCGGTTCGAGGCGGTCGCACAGGCGGCCGCGGGCGAAGCGGCCCAGCCAGCGGAAGAGCCGGTACAGGAGCAGCCCTCCCAGGGCGAGCCGGCGGCAGGGCCAGAGATGGGGCCGGGCGAGCAGCCGGGTCAGTTGCGCGTGCTCCCGGTCGACGATGCGGGCCAGCCGTTGCCTGGCGCCTGTTTCGCCGTGGTCGAGTTCGGTTTCGAGGCGTGCGACGACGATTTCGATGGCTACGTCGTCTTCGATGCCGTGCCCTCCGCCCCGCTGACCTTGCGCCAGACGGCGCCGCCTGCCGGGTTTGCTCCCATGGCCGATCTCCCCTTCACCATTGAGCCGGCCGGGGCCACGCTGACGGTTCCCCTTCAACGCGCGGGGGAGGATGAGACGCCGGTCGAGCAACCGGCAATCGAGGTAACAGAAACCCCGGCCACGCAGCCCGAGGAACCACAGGAGCCCGCGTTAGCGGGAGAGGTCGTCCTGGCCCTGCGCGATGCCGATGGCGCGCCGGTGACAGGGTCGTGCTGGATGTTGACCGACCGCGATAGTGGCGGCTCGGCCGAGCGCTGCGATGGCGACGACGGCAGCGATGACGGCGCGATCCGGTTCGAGGGCATCCCCGAAGGCCGCTTTCGCCTCGATGAGACGCGGCCCCCGGATGGCTTCGTGCCCGCCGAGAGCCGCGGCATCGATGTGGCTGCGGGAACGCCGGCGCAGGCGACGATTGAGTACCAGCGCCAGCGGGAGGCAGCACAGGAGGGGCCGGGACGGCTTGTCATCATCGTCAACGACCCGGACGGCAACCCGATGGCCGGGACCTGCTTCGACATTCTCGGGCCGGTCGAATTGCGCGATGTCTGCGATCAGCAGAATGACGGCCGGCTCAACGTCCCTGACATCCCGTCTGGTGAATACACCGTCATCCAGACCCGCGCTGATGAGGGGTTCGTCCCGGCGGACGAGACGCGGGTGACGGTCCCGGCGGGCGAGCGAATCGACCTGCCGTTGCTGAACCGGCGTGAAGGCGCCGAGGAGGGGCAGGAGGCCACACCCGCGGGCGATGGGCAGGTGGTCGCCACCATGCGCCAGGAGGATGGCGCTCCCGTGCCAGGCGCCTGCGTGACCCTTGCTGGCGCGGCAGGTGACATCGCCGTTTGCGATGAAGCCGACGACGATGCAAGCTTCGAACTGGGCCAGATCGCCATAGCGGCCGTTCCGCCTGGCGAGTACACCCTCGGCGTCGAGCCGCCGGACGGCTTCGCCGCCCCAAACCCGACCCGGATCGAGGTCGCCGCTGGCCAGACGGCCTCGGTCGACATCGTGCTGCCCGCGGCGCCGGCTCCGCCGGCGCCAGAGCCGCGGAATGGCACGCTGGCCATCGTCTCCGAAGACGACGCGGGAAATCTGCTCGGCGGCGCGTGCTACACCATCGAGATTCCACCTGGAGGTCAGGGGTTCGGACCCTTCTGCGACGACGACGGCAATGGCGAGGTGATGCTCGAAGGCGTCAGCCCTGGCCCCATTGCCGTGATCGAGTCGACGCCGCCTTCCGGCGTAGATCCCGCCGCCCAGGCGAGCCAGACCGTGGAGATCATCGGCGGCGAGGAGACGGAGGTCGTCTTCGTGCATGGCCCGGCGGGGCAGGAGCAGGCCGCTGAGGGCCGCATCGCGGTTCGCATTGTCGATACCTCCGGGGAGCCGGTCGATGGTTGCGTCAACATCGATGGCGACGCCGAAACCTTCAGCGTCTGCGACGGCGAGGCGGAGGACCGGGACGAGGCCGAAGGGAGCCTGCTCATCGATGGAGTCATCCCTGGCCGCTATGTCCTGAGCATCTTTGGCCTCCCGGATGACCTCCCTTTGCCGGACGATCGGGAGATCGACGTCGTCGCGGGAGAGATGGCCGAGGTCGAGTTCCGTATCGGGATTCCGGCTGGCCCCGCCGGGCTCGTCCTCTTCGTCGAGGACGAGCAGGGGCAGCGGCTCGGCGGAACGTGCTTCACCATTGAGAGTGAGGCTGGAGTCATCCCCGACGTCTGTGACCAGGGCGATGACGGCCGGCTCAACATCCCCGATCTGCCCGCCGGGAGCTACACCATCGTGCAGACGCGCGCCGCCGATGGCCGCCAGTCCGCGCCGGAGCAGACCGTTGCTCTTGAGCCTGGGCAGACGGTCGAGATCACGCTCCTCAACCCGCTCCTGCCGGTGACGCCGACCGCGACGCCTGCAGCGACGGAGGCGCCAGCGGCAACGCCCGCGCCCGAGGCGGCCATGACGCCATCGCCCGTGCCAGACGCAACGGCGGAACAACCGCGGCCGGCCGTCGGCGGCACATTTGCCATCGTTAATCTGGCCCCGGACAACACGCTGATCGGCGGCGGGTGCTTTAGCATCAGCGATGCCGCCGGAACAGTCGTTGTCGAGCGTTGCGACAATGGGCCGGGCGATTTTGACAATACCCCGGGCGTGGTGGCCTTCGGCGCGCTGCCCGCGGGAGCCATTACGGTCACGCAGACGCGCGCTCCCGAAGGATTCACGCCCGCCGCGCCGCTGCTGGTCGAGCATGGCGTGAACCCGACCGCCGTCGATCTCTTCAGCGAGGCGGCCGAGGCAGAGAGCGGCACGGTCGAGCTGGCGGCCTTCGATGAAGAGGGCAACCCGGTTCCCGGTCAGTGCTACACCCTCTCCGGGACGGCCGGCGACTTTGGCCCCTACTGCGACGATGGCGAAGGCGATGCCGCGGGCGAGCCGGGCGTGCTGGCCGTGGAAGGACTACCCAGCGGAACCTATGAAGCGGTCCTGCAATCCGCCGGCGAAGAAGCCGATGCGGAGTTCGCGCAGCAGGCCGGGCAGCGGCGCTCCGTCGCGGTGCGGCGAGGCGATCGTCCCACGCGCGCCAATTTCAGCGTCCGCCGTCAGCAGAACCGCCGTGGCGATGTTCTCATCCGCGTTCGCGACCAGGACGGCGCCTATCTCGGCGGCGCCTGCTTCGCGCTGACCGCGAATGGTGAAAATGCGCCGGAAGTGGAGGTTTGCGACGACCAGAACGGCGACCGCAACTCGTCCCCCGGCCGCATCCTCATTACTGGACTGCGCGCGGGCCGCTCTACCCTGACCCAGACCGTTGCGCCGAATGGGTTCGCGCCCGCTGCAGACCAGGAGGTTCGCGTCCAGGCCGGATCGGTGCGGCAGGTCGCGGTGACGAACGAGTTCATCCGCGCGCAGACGGCGACGCTCGATGTGGAGACGATCGACGGCGAGGGGAATCTCCTTGTTGGCGCCTGCTACGCCATCATGCTTGGCAACAGCACGACCGAAGCCTGCGACGCGGATACGGGGAACGATGGCATCACGCGCTTTGCCGGCATCGAGGCCGGTAGTTACGTGGTGCGCCAGATTCAGCCCCCGGAGGGCGGATTCGCGCCCGCCCGCTCCACTGCCACGCTCGTCGAATCCGGAAAGACCGTGACGGTCACCGTGGTCAACGATCGGGCGACCGGCAGCCTGCAAATCCGCAAGTCCGACGAGAGCGGCCAGTTCCTCGAAGGCGTCTGCTTCGCGCTGCTCCGTGACGGCCGTGACCGCTACACCATCTGCGACAATGACGCCAGCGATGGCGACCCTGCGGCTGGCATTCTTCTCCTCCGCACGGTCGCTCCTGGCGACTACCTCCTGCGCGAAACGCGGTCCCCAACCGGCTACCTCCCGTCGGACGATCAGGAGATCGCCATTGCGCCGGGACAGCGCGCCCGCGTGACCGTGGTCAACGTGCTTGCGCCGCCGCCAGAGCGCGTTGGGGCGCTGCGCATTTTCAAGGTCGATGCGCGAGACCGCGCGCTGGCCGGGTCGTGCTTTGCCCTGATCGACGCCACCGGCAATCTGGTTCACCCCACCTGCGATGGGGATGACGGCGCCGAGAATGGCGTGATCCTCATGGAGGATGTCGCCATCGGCGACTACACCCTGCGCGAAACTCGTCGGCCATCGGCGGACTTCGAGCCCGCGGCCGACCAGGAGGTGACGATTGTCGAAAACCAGACGGTTGATGTCGCGGTGCAGAACCGTCTGCGTACCGGCAACCTCCTGATCCGCAAGACCAACCGGAGCGGCGCGCCGCTGGCCGGAGCCTGCTTCGACCTGCTCGAGGATGGCGCGGGGGCCGCGTGCACCGACGCAAATGGCGAACTGCTCTTCAGCGGGCTGGCGCCAGGCGTTTACCGCATCATCGAAACCGAGGCTCCGCCGGGATATCTGGTCGTGCCGGGCATCTCGCCGGTTACGGTGCGGCCCGGAAGCACGGCCACCCTCGATGTGGTCGACGAGCCCGCGCCGCCGCCGCCCGATAGCGGCTCGTTGCAGGTGGTCAAGTTCGTCTGCCCGGCAGCCCCGGGCGATGGCGGCATCGTCTTCGTCGATTCCTCCGACCCGGATGGCGGCGGCCTGGCCCGCACGGCTGGCTGCGACCGTGGCGATGCCGCGTTCGCCATCGACGGCCCGTCCGGTCCAACCGAGTTCCGCACCCGGGAGAGTGGACGCTTCCAGACCACGCTGCCGACTGGCGACTACGTGCTGACCGAGCTATCGACCGGCGCGTTCGAGCCGTTCGTCATCTCGCTCAACACGCTGACGACGATTGTGGTCGTCAATTACGTCGAGCCGGAGGGTGAAGAGCCAGCCGCCATCGATGTTCTTGCCTATACCTGCGAGCCGGGCTTCCAGGGGCGTGTCTGGGCCGATTTCGCCAGTGCCTGCCAGAGCGCGCAGAATCTGACGAACGATGTCACCTTCCGCCTTTCGGGCATGGTCGCGGCCCGGCGCGTGACGGGTGATGGCGGCATCGGCGGCCAGACCCGCTTCGATGGGCTGCCGCCGGGCGATTACCGGCTGCGCATCGAAACGCCTGCTGGCATCGTCGCCACCTACGCCTTCTGCGGGGTCGATCCCGCCGCGCCGAGCGGCCGCGCCGTGGGCGATGCCGTCGCGCTGCGGCTCGCCGTGGGGCAAGCTGTCACCTGTCACTGGTTCAGCGTGCCAGAGGATTTGGCAGGGGGAACCGGCGCGATCACAGTCTACAAATATGCCTGCCCGGTCACCACGCCCTCTGCCTCGTTCGACTGGTATGGGCGCTGTGACCCGCAAGGTCAGGGCGTCCGCTTCAGCCTCTCGCGCTGGGATGGCTCGACACTGACGCCGGTCACGGTGGGCGCCACCGACAGCGACGGCATTCTGCGCCTGACCCGCCTGCAGCCGGGAACCTACGATCTGCAGGAGGTTGATGCGGCCTGGTGCCACGCCGAATCGGACAGTGTCAACGCGGATGGACGTGTGGTGGTGGAGGCCGGGTCACGAGCGAGCGTCTGGATCTTCAACTGCGTCGGCGCGAAGAATCCGCCGAATACCGGCGCCGGGCCGATGTGGTCCGGCGCCGTGCCCGCCGCTGCCTCCTCGCTGGGGGTCGGGCTGGGTTTGCTCTGGCCGTTGATCGGCCTCGTGGCGCTCCGCCGCCGCGCGGCATGACCGGTCCGGCCGCCACGGGGTGGCATCCCGAGCGGCGCGAGGGAAACTCGGGCCCGGCGCGTCCCTCGCCAGGATTGGCCGAGACCTTCCTGGGCGACCGGGATGCACGCCCGGAGCGCTCTCGATCTTATGGTAAATCGATCGGCTGGCGGGTATGATTGCTGGCCGGTCGAAAGGGTGATCCGAATATCGGATTTCGGTGACGCCATGGAGCTTCGCGAATATGCGGGTTCGCATTGGTGGCGCGGTGACGCGCCTGCTTCTTGTCCTGGCATTCGTGGCCGGCGCCGTCTTGAGCGCATTTCCGCTCGACGGCGCTTCGCCTGTTGGCGCTCCTGAGAGCGGCGTCGCGCGGTCACGGGGAGAGGGCAAGGACCAGCAGAACCAGGGCAGCCCGAGCGCCAGAGAACGCGCGGGCAAGAAAAACGGCCAGAAGAAGGGCGAGAAGTCCAGGAAGCGAGGAAAGCAGCGCCACACGGGAGTTCCGGCGGCGCTCGATGCCGAGCAGATCGCCGCTGCCAATAGCGCGGCGGTCGAGGCGCTCGATTGCGAGGGGCTGCAAACCATCCGCGTCGATGGCCGCACCTTCTGCACCCACGGCAACGACCCGCAAATGTTCGGCCGCGCCGGAACCCGCGCGAGCGGAGCCAGGGCCGATGGCGGTTCCGGGGCGGGACCAGCGCAACGGCCGCTCTGCATCGACGATGGCCAGTCAGGCCCGCGCGTGCAGTTGGTCTACATGTACCGCAACGACCGGGCCAACCGCCTTCCCGAGTTCTTGTCCACCTTCCGCCGGCTCGCTAGCGAGATGGACGCCATCGTCGATCAGAGCGCCCGCAAGACCGGCGGCTCGCTGCGCATTCGCTTTGTCACCAACGCCCAGTGCCAGGTCGATATTCTTGCGCTCGCGGTCCACCCCAATGCCCTGGAGACGTTTGGCGAATCCATCCAGGAACTGACAGACGCGGGCCACAACGCGGCGAACCGCAAATACCTGATCCTGGCCGACACCAGCGCCTACTGCGGGGTGGGTACATTCCTGGCGGTGGGCTCGGACAACTCCACCAAAGATCGGGACAAGCCGGATACCACGGCGCACGATCTGATCGGGTATGCCCGCGTCGATCAGCCGTGCTGGGATGCCGGCACGATGATCCACGAGTTGAGTCACTCCCTCGGCGCGGTGCAATATTCTGCTCCACACACCAGCCGCGGCGCGCACTGCATCGACGAGTGGGACGTGATGTGCTACTCCGATGCCCCTTTCCAGCCAGAGATGCGCATGCTCTGCGACGATGGCGCGCAGGACTTCCGGCTCGACTGCAACAACGACGATTATTTCGCCGCCAATCCCGCGCCCGGATCGTATCTCGACAAGCACTGGAACATCGCCCGGAGCATCTATTTCACCCCCGGCAGCGGCGAGGTCTGCCCCGACGCCGCGCTGGAGCCGGACGATGCCTACTGGTACGCCTTCTGGGAGGTGCCGATGCGCGCCTTTACGGTCGGCGGAACAGAGGCGCGCGCCTTCTGTGACGAACCGGGCGACACCGATTGGATCCTTTTCCCGGGGCAGAGTGGTAAAGCATATGAGATCGAGACGACCAATCTCGGTCCAGACGTCGATACCCAGCTCGTCGTCTATCGCGACTTCGAGGAGCGTGGCTGGGAGGGCATGAGCACGATCGCCGTCAATGACAACCGCGCCGAGGACGACCCGTCGTCGTCCATTGTCTTCGCGGCCCCAGGGAACGGGAACTACCTCGTCGGCATCTCGGAGGCGGGGAGCCGCGCGGGGCACAACGCGACCTATTCCGTCTCGGTGCGCGAAACGGAACCTGAGCGCGGCGAGGGGATCACGCTCTCCCGCCGCAAGGCGCGCCCGAAGCGGAGCTTCACGGTCACCATGGAGAACGTCACCCCGACCTCGGAGGTCACCTTCTGGTGGCGGCGCGGCAGCGAGCA
>CAYSXO010000102.1:4706-13090 GCA_964434995.1 uncultured Sphaerobacteraceae bacterium | reverse complement strand
CCAGACCGCATTCCCGCGCAATGTTCACCAGTTCGGTCATGGTGCCGGGGTTCCAGCGTACGTCCGACTCTGACATCACCAGGACGACGAATTCGACGCCAGCCTCTTTCATCGCGCGCATGTCGGCGCGGGCATGGTGCGGGTAGCGATTGCCGAAGTAGCTCACGCCAAATCGTGGTTGCGTCGCCTCAATCATGCGCAATCTCCCGCAGTGCCGCGCGCTTCGACCCGCCTTCCGCTTCATCGACGAGAAAATCGGTCCAGTGGTAGAAGACGAGGCCGTCAGCCCCAGCCAAGAGCGCCGCGTGGGCCGTGCGGCTCAGGTCATCCGCCGTTATGTCGCGGTTCCTGCCGCGCCCGGCGTGGACCCCTTCCGTATAGAGCGGCGCAACCTGCAAGGTGCAGAGGAGCGGCTTGTCCGGAACCGACCCGCGAGCATCCTCCAGGACCGGCTGGAGCCAGGCATCAGGCCGGTCGAGGATCTGCAGGTAGGTCATCAGTTCGAAGTGGTCAATGACCTCGCGCAGCATCAAAAGATCCTGCGCGGCGAACTCGCGCCGGACATCGAGGTGGCCGAAATCGGACGCCGGAAATGGGAGGGTGTTCAGCATCAGCGGCATGCGCGGCGATTCAGCCCGCACTGCAGCGCCAATCCGCTGGATTACCTCGACAATGCGTTCGCTCCGCCAGGCAGTCCAGGCAGGACCATGCAGGTCGAGGATGTACGACGCCTGCCGGGCAATGCCCCCAGTAGGCAGGTCGAGGCCAAGATCGCGAGAAAAGCGGCCGCGGCAGCGGTCACAGAAGCAGAATCGATCCCCGGCGCCGAATTGATAGCCGGGAACCCAGTTCTCCCAGAAGCCGGGAAAGCGCGTAAATGAAAGGAAATAGCCGTCTGGCTCCAGCTCCCGCGCGACCCGGCGCAGGCGCGCGATCTTCTCTTCCAGAAAGCCCTCGTGCGTCGGGCAGACCCCGAGATACCAATCGAACCCGGTCGAGGGATGGCCATTGGCGTCGACAGGGCGCGCATCGGGAAACCGATCGACCAGCGCGGGATCGAAAAAGAGCGCCGTCGTCTGGTAGACGCGCATCCCGGCATCGCGTATTGCATCGGACCAGGCGCGATCGGAAAGAGCAGCCCCTCCCTGCGCCAGATATGCCTCCTGATCGACACCGGACGTCGGCAAGGGGTCGATCTGATTGCGGATCAGGACGGTATCGACGCCATCCCGCCGCAGCTCGGAGGCTGCCGCCGACGCGTCCAGCCCGAACGTGGCGGACCACTGATAGTCGTAGACCTTCATGGCTATGGCAGGCGTGTCGGTATCCTCCCCCGGTACTGTCCCGTTCCCGGCGTTCGCCGTCACCCACGACCCCTCTCCCAGCGCACTGGGAGAGGGAGCGCGGACGAGGCGCTCCGCGACCTCAGGCGGCGACAGATGGCATTGCGGTCGACTTCAACACTCGTTCCCAGCTCGACGGGTGAGGCGCCGGGGTGAGTGCGCGCATGGCAATGTCCGCGTACGCCGCACTGAACGTGGAAAACGCTTGTTGCCGGCTCGGACTAGCACCCCCAGGCCGGTGGTGTTTCCATGGCGTTGTCCGCGGTGATGATCGGCAGTTCCAGGAAGTACGGCTTCGGGATCTGGTCCTCCTGGCCGTTCAGCAGCAACCATCCCATGTGGACACCCTCGTAGGCCTGCGGGTAGGGATCCTGATTGATAGTGCCGAGCACGTAGCCATCCATGATCGCCTGCCGGACGTCCGCCGGGTAGTCGCCCAGAATGAATTTCACTTCTTCACGGCCGTTCTGGCGCGCGAAGTCGGCGGCGGCCACCCCTTCCGGCCCCTGCATGACAATGACGTCGATCTCCCCCTTCGGGAATCGGGTCAGCAGGTCCTGCGTCGCGGCGAGCGCCTTCGCGCTGTCGAAGTCGTTGTTCAATTCGGCAATGATCTCGTACTGGGGAAAGTTCGCCAGTTCTTCCTTGAACCCCTGCGCGCGCAAGATCTGCGGCGACGTCCCGGGGATGCCCATGATGTAGCCGATCTTGACCGGGTCGTCGCCGAAGGTCTGGTTCAGCAGGCGCGCCTGCAGCCGCCCAAACTCGACGTCATCAGCGCCAACATAGGTGACGACCTCTGCCGCGTCGCTGCCAAAGCCAGCCTTGTTGTTGACCTCGATGACCGGGATGCCGGCCTCGTTCGCCTGCACGATGGCCGGGATGGTGCCATCGCTCATCGGGGTAAGCAGAATGAGGTTGACTCCCTCGGCAATGAAGTTCTGGATGTTGGCGATCTCCGTTGCCGGATCGCCTTTGCCGTCTCGCAGGTCGTAGGCGAAGCCATACTGCCGCGCCGCATCGTCGAGGCCGCGCTTGAAGCCGGCGTAGAAGGGCACCGAGAGATACGCGACCGTCACCCCGATCGTCTGGCCGGACATTGGCATGGGCGTACCGGCTGGCTCAGGGCTGGCATCCGCCGGGCAGGTCACCTCCTGAGCGAGCGCGTTGTCGCGGCCAAATGGACGCAAGGCCGCGAGGATTGGCGCGGCGACCCCCAGGGCGAGCCCGCGCTGAACAAGCGCTCTGCGGTTGACTGCCCCGGCTACGGCGAACGCGGCGTCACGATGATGGACCTCTGCACCGTCTTCTGACTGCCCACGGATGACCATCACACTCTCTCCCGCTCTACTCGTCCCCGGCACGCGTGCCCTTAGACTTCGTGTCACGGACGCTATCAAACGGTCCGAACCACGTCAACCACGGCGTGAAGCGCCGAACGATGACCACCGGCGTGCATGAAATGGATGTGAGGCAGCACGGAATACGGTGTCTAAAAGCTCACAAGGTGACGATGTGGCAGCCAATTTGGGCCCGCAAGAGCCGACTACTGGTCAGTGGCATCGCTCGTGTCGGGCCAACCGCGCAACCCGTCCGCCAGATTGATGAGCGCCGTCTCGGGCGCATCGGCGATCAGCGCGACGCGCGTTTCCCCAACTGGCCACGTGACGGTGGAGATGGTTCCCTGACGCTCCACGGAAACCGCCTCGGGATAGCCGCCATCCCGGAACGCCATTAATGAGAGGTAGTGCTCGTCGTCAGTTTCATAGACGAGCTGGGCCACGGGTTTGCCGTGCAGAACGATCAGCCGAGCGCCCATCAGCGAGTAGCCTTGGATATCAGGCGGCGCGACATGGAGTCCGAGGGTCTCGCGGAACCACGCGGCCACGTCGTCCGCGCCTCCAACAACGTCGAGGAACGATTCGTCCTGGGCAAAGAGCGCATGCGTGGCCACCAACTCCCGGGGGAGATCGAGCGAGGCGCCAGCCTGGGGCATGGAAACAAGGACGAAGAGCCAGATAGAGACAACGGCCGGACCGAGAACCATGGCCAGGCGCACGGGCCCGTTCGTCATGAACGCGCGCGGCATCCACCGCGCTCGCTCCACGGGCGCCTCGGCAAGAGCAGTCTGCAGCCGGGCTGTCAGGCCCGGCGCCGCTTCAACCGCCGCGAGCTGCTCGTGCAGGCGGCCACGCAATCGCGCCTCGGCGGCGGCATGCCGGCGGCAGGGTTCGCATTCATCCAGATGCACGGTCACCGCCCAGCGTTCGACCGCGCAAAGGGCGCCGTCGAGAAACTGGTCGAGTCGCGCCGCGACATGCTGATGATTCATGCGCTTCGCCCGTCGCTGCGCCATGAAACACGAGGCGCGGTCAACAGGTGGTCTCGCAGGCGCGCGCGCGCCCGATGCAACCGCGACATGACCGTGCCAATCGGTATTCCCATGACGTCCGCAATCTCGCGATAGGTGAATTCCTCGACATCGGCCAAAATGACCATCATCCGCCAGTCGGGTGGCAATGCGGAAAATGCCCGCTCCAGCGCCTCGCTCGGCAACCTCCGGAGTGCCTCGCTCTCCGCGCTTGGCTGCCAGACTCCGCCAATCTCTGGGCCAGCGTCGCCAAACTCGACTTCGCCCTGTCGCCCGAGCCGTCGTCGTTCATCAATGAAGGCATGACGCAGAATCGCGAAGAGCCACGAGCGGATGTTCCCACCACGATAGCCGTCATACGCGCGATACGCGCGCAGGAAGGTCTCCTGCGTTAGGTCCTCGGCTTCAGCATGGTTTCGCGACAGATGATACGCCGTACGGTAGAGCGCATCCGCGTGCGGCAGGGTTGCCGCTTCAAACGCCAGCTTCGCGGGGACCGCGGCTGGCTCCCGCGCCCGATTGGCGACCGCCACGCCATTCCGGCGCGCCAGCCACCTCGCGCGCCACGACGTGGCTTCCTGCAGCACGCTCAACGATTGGTCCAGAAGCGGCCGCCCACGGAGCGGGGCCGCCGCGCGGTCATGTTCATCCCCGTGCCCTGGCGCGGGTGCGGGAGATGGGCGTTGCGCCCGCGACCGCACCCGGCAATGGAAACCGTCAGGAAGCGGTGACCTGCACCATCCCGGTCATGTTCGGATGGATCGTGCAGTGATACGGGTAGAGACCCGGGTCGGAGAAAGTCTCACTGAATCCTGCTCCCGAGCCGATCGTGCCAGAATCGAAGGCGCCGGTCGAGGACGTCACCGTGTGGGGCGCCGCCCCCGCATTCTCCCAGGAGACCGTGCTGCCTGCCGGGACGGAAACCTGTTGCGGTTGAAAGGCGAAATCAACGATCGTCACGTTGCCGTCATCACCCCCTATCGCCGGCAGGTCGATCGATGGTTGACCGATGCTTGGAGGGTTCTCGACGGACATTCCGCCATCACCTCCGGTAGCTGGAGGCGCTCCGCCCATCGGCGGGCCACCTGAACCACCTGGTGGGTAGTCGTACTGGGCCAACGCCAAGGCGGGCGCCGACAAAAGCACGACCACGCCGAGAATCGCAACAATTTGCCTCATAATCGAATCCTCCACGTGGATGATGGATTGAGAGCGTCAATCGAGAAGCAGGGAACTCAATGTTCGCGATGTGCTCCTCGACTGACGTCCAGACGCGGTGGAGAATTGAATTATTCCCTCAAGCGGGGATGCCCACGAGGCGACGGCTACATCAGCCGGATCTCGCGGGTCGATATCATGCTACCGAGAAGCCCGCGCGGCCTTCTGCACCGCGCGAGCGAGCGAATCGAGATCATAGGCGCCGTCGTAGCGCACGCCATTGATGTAGAACGATGGCGTGCCGCTGACGCCGCCGCGCACGCCACTCATGAAATCGGCCTTGACCTCTGGTTCGTACGTGTGCCGCTCCAGGGCCTCAACGAACGATCCGACGTCGAGTTGCAATGCCTCCGCGTACGCGGCCAGGTCGCTCGGCGTTAGCGCATGCTGATTGGCCAGCAGCAGATCGTGCATCGGCCAGAAGGCCCCCTGCGCTCCGGCGGCCTCGGCGGCCTCGGCGGCGATCTCCGCGTGCGGATGGCTGCTGGTCAACGGAAAATGCCGGAAGACAAAGCGCATCCCCGGCCCAGCGAGCCGCCGCAATTCCCGGAGTGCCGCTTCCATCTCAGCGCAATGCGGGCATTCGAAATCGCCATATTCAACAAAGGTTACGGGCGCATCGGCGGGGCCATCGGCCCAGTCATCCGGCCCGACGGGAACGGTCAGGGTAGCTCGGGGCACGGGCGCGCTCATTCCGCGGGCGCCTCTTCACGATGGCCGGCCAGGCTTTCCAACGCCTGAAGCACGCCGCCCGCGCCGGGATTGATGCCAACCGGCGACACTTCATTCCAATAGATGACGCCTTCTGGATCGATCACGAAATTGGCCCGCTGGCTGGTTCCCTCTTTCTCCCGGTAGACCCCATACGCTCGCGACACGGCGCCCTTTGGCTCGAAATCGGAGAGCAGGCCAAAGTTCAGGTTCCGCGCATCGCCAAACGCGACGTGACTCCAGATGTTGTCGACCGAGATGCCCAGCACCTGGGCATTGAACCGCGCGAACTCTGGCAGCAGTTGATTGAAGACCGCCAACTCGTCGGTGCAGACCGGGCTCCAGTCGGACGGGTAAAAGATCAGCACGACAGGCTGGCCGCGCAGCTCATCCAGGGAGACGGACTGGTCGGGGGTCGAACGCAAGGAGAAATCGGGCGCGGGTGTGCCAGGCCGCAAGGCGGTTTCGGTATCGCTCATCGAAATGACTTCCTCCAGCAGCAGCGGGAACGACGCGAAATTCCGGCACATCGTCGCCCGTCGCTCGTGAATCCATCGGAGAGATGGCGGCAATCGCGCTCCACAGCGCGCCACGCGCATGGTACGCCGATTGCCGTGGCGCACGAACCATGCCCCAAGCGACCGGGCGGCATGGTTCGTGCGCGCAACACTTCGGGACGGGTCCTGTGGCCATCAAACAGACCGCTTCGGTGTACTCGCCAGTCAGGGAGGAGCAACGTATGACTCGCCGCGCAACCGCCTGGGTCACGATCGTCTTTGCGGCCATGCTGGCGGTTTCTTCCTACGTGGCCATTTGGTCGAGGCTCGGCGCGCAGGATGCGACGCCGGTCGCCAGCCCCGTTGCCGCCGTGGTGGCCAGCCCCATCGCGGGGAGCGTTCCCTGCACCGCGCTCTTCGGGATTGCCGAAGGACAGGCCTGCCTCCTGGCGTTGAATGGCTCGCCGGACCTTGGCGGGTTCGATCTGTACATCGACGGCTCGCTGGTCGTGCCGGGGGTCTTCTTCGCATCACTGGGCGAATTCATCCCAGTGGCCGCCGGGGAGCGCCAGTTCGCGGTGGTTCCCAGCGGACTCTCGCTGGCAGACGCGGTCCTTGCCGGACGTGGCACACTCGGCGAAGGGGTCGCCTACGGGCTTTCAACCTCTGGCGCTGGCGATAACCTGCGGATGATGATTCAGCCGATCGACACGCGGCCCCTGGCCGACAACACCGCGCGGCTGCGCCTGGTGCACGACGCCACGGATGCGCCGGCGGTCGACCTGGCGATCGTCAGCGGCGTGCCGCTGGTGCGTGGGGTCGCCTCCGGGCAGACGTCACCGTCAATCGATGTGCCGGCAGGAACCTATGAACTGGAAGTCCGGGTAGCCAGCGCCGACGACGTCTTGCTCCCGTTGCCGGGGACCGCGCTGCTGCCCAGCACCACCTACAATCTCTACCTGACCGGCTCGCCCGCCGATGGCACTTTGGGGATTCTGCTCGCGCCCATCTTTGTCACGCCGGAGATCGCCGCCAGCGCAACGCCGGTGGCGTAGGGCGTCCAGAGATTTCTGCTCTGAACACGGCAGGCCGGTCAGCCAACGCTGACCGGCCTGCCCATCCCCCATCCCGCGATTGAGGAACGCTGATTGTCGCGCTCCGGCGCTATGCGCCCGGATCGATGGTGATGTAGTCCGATTCGGGCACCGGTGTCGGTTCCATCGACGGGATTCGGCCCTCTGCCGCTATGGCCACATCACCCGCTGCCGACTGTCGGGTGAAATCATTGCAGTCCCAGTCGTTCGGGATGCACGTCCGGCCACTGCAGCACTTCCAACCATTCTGGCAGCATTGTCCAGCACCGCCGCAGCATTCGTTGCCGGCCCTGCATGCGCCACTCGGAATCCCATCGCAACAGCGGTAATCCGAGGTGTACCAGTTTTTGCCATCGCAGTAGGTCGGAAAGTTGTTGGGGACGCAAACGTGGACGCCGGCCTGGCTGCGACAGCGCCAGCCATTCGGGCAGTGGGCGCCTCCGCAATTTCTGCCACCACCACCGCCGCCATTGCCGGTGTACCAGCAACGCCCGTTGCGGCACTTGCCGTTGCAGCAGTCCCTGTTCGAGCCACAGCCAGCGCCGTATCCGCGGCAGCGCTTGCGGCGCGCGTTCTTGTTCCTGTTCTTGTTCTTCTTCTTCGCGTCAGTGTCATCGGCCGCCAGCGCGCCCGCGCCCACGAGCGCCCCACCGAGCAAGAGGCGAAACGCGCTCCTCCGGGACGCCTGGTCGCGCAGCCGATGGACAACCACCGACAGCCGATCGAACGATTCCCCGTCCATGCCTCGTTCCTCCCTGCACCGGCGACCAATCCGCCGCTGTCTACCGAGTCAATTCGCAAGCGGCGGCAGGTTCTGTCCACTCGACAGTCCTGCCCAAACCATAACTTCAACGCTTGCCAGCACCATTTGGTGTCTCGACGCGGGGTATTGCCGCGACATGGCCGAAGGAACAGGCAACTGCCTGTACGTTCACCCTCCGATCGCTAGGGCAGACCGCATGTCGCGGCCAGATTCGCCATCTCATGCTCGATCGCGCTGATCCGCGCTCCAGCGGCGTTGAACGTGTTCATTCCTTCGGTGACTTCGAGCGCGGTATCCTTTCCAGGCTCATCGGCATCAAGAATCTGCTGGACTGCGCTACTGTACGCATTCAGCGTTGCCACGAGCGCCTTGTTCACCGCGACTGCC
>CAYSXO010000102.1:0-4616 GCA_964434995.1 uncultured Sphaerobacteraceae bacterium | reverse complement strand
CCAGCGCGGGCAATGCGCTCGCGCGTGGCCACAAGCCAGCTCTGAAGTGCTACGCAAGGATCGTCATCCTCGAGCGCCACGGAGATCGAGACGACCGGCTTCATGTCGTTCCCCGCAACGGCCGACGGGGCGAGGGCCGGCACGGCCGCTTGCTCGCTGGCTCCGAACTCGGCGAGCTGCAGGAGTTGCCCGCTCACGGGCGACAGGTAGAGGCCGGTCACGTCGACGCCTACCGGCACGGCAAAGCTGACCGCGCCCGAAAGCCGATCACCGGGAGCGAGTTGGGCGCCAGTGAGATCGGGAATGATCGTTTGCTCGGGCACTCGCGTGACATAGCTGGAGTACCAGAGATCGCCATTGGCATCGCGCAAGAGCAGTCCATACGGCTCGATGACGAACAGGCCATCGCTCGTATTCTCGTAGGTCAGCATGACCTGGACAAAGCGCGTTCCCTCCGGCGTCGCCTGGCTGGGGTCGAGGTCCTCCTGAGGATCGTTCAGCGAGGTCACCGTCACCGCGCCCATGCCGCCGAGCGAATCGGGGATCGACACAACATCCCCAGCAGCTGGCGCGGGGGTATTCGTCAATTCCGCGACCAGCATGACTCGGCTGCTGACCGGCTGGTACAGGATCCTCGCCGGGACGCGGTCCTCCGGCATCACGAAGCCAAGCGCTCCGGTTATGCGGCTCCCCGGCGAGAGGGTCTGGCTCGACAGCTCGGGGATCAGCGCATCGTCAGGGAGAACCAGGCTGGCCTCGTTCCAGAGGAAACCCGCGTCATCCTGCAGCACGATCGTCCACGGCTGGATGTCGAAGCGCTGCCCGGCATCGGCATCGAAGGCGACGATGGCGACGACGAAGCGAGACCCCGCTTCCGGAGGATAGTCGGGGTTGAAGTCCGTGAACGGGTCGATCACTTCGGTGACGGTCACCGATCCGACCGTCGTGCCGTCGTCGTTGGTCACCGCCAGCGGCGTGCCCAGGCCGCCGAGACCCTGTGCAAGTACGCCAGCGTTGGGCGCCAAGGGCGCGATGCCGATCGAAACAACGAAGACGATGAGAACCGCGAAGAGGGCGCGCGCGGCGATCATGGTCCATCCTCCAATTGGCGGGCAGGCCGGGCGCGCTCGCACACAGCGACAGCCGCTTCACCACCGTGTAGCACTCCACATCCTCTGTCACTCTACTCTGCCAGGGCTGCCGCGGCTCGCGCTACCGCTACTCACCCCTTGTCGAGCATCTCCAGGCTTCGCGCGGCCCATTCGATGCCCGCCGTGGTATTCGGGTCGATCATCAGTTGCACGTGGCTGATGCCCGCCTCGGCGTAGCTCTGCAGATGCATCGCGAGCTCCTCCGGCTCACGCGGCGTGATCCCCGGTTTCTCCTCGCTCGGTCTGCCGGTGGCCGTCGGGAGATCGACCAGCAGGCTGACGGTGCGCGGCAGCGAAGCCGGATCACGTCCCGCGAGCTCCATGGCCGCGTCAACCTTTTCGCGGTCCTCCGCAAGCTCCTCGAGTGTCTGCCGCGCCCAGGCGTTCCAGATGTCTCCATATTTCGCCAGCAAGCCCAACATGCGAGGCGAGGTCGAGCCAATGAGGATCGGAGGCCCTCCGGGTCGGGGGCCGCGCGGGCGCAGTTCGCAATCACGCGCGCTGTAGTACGTCCCCTCGAAATCGATGCGGCTCGTCCGCAGCAGCCCGTGAATGATCTCGATCGCCTCCGCGAAGCGGCTCACGCGATGATCGAAGGGGTAGCCAAACTCCGTATAGTCCGGCTCGTTCCACCCCGCGCCCAGCCCAAGAACCAGCCGGCCACCGGAGATTTCGTCGATGGTGTCGGCGATCTTCGCCTGCAGAGCGGGATTGCGGAACGACGTGCATGCGACGAGAGGACCAATTTCCACCCGCGACGTCACCGCCGCCAGCGCGGCGATGATCGACCAGCACTCCCACGGGCCCTGGGGCTCCTTCCCCGCGAAGCGATAGATCAGGTGATCCGCGTTCCAGAGCGAATCGAATCCCAAATCTTCCGCCAGGCGCGCCATCTCCGCCAGGTCGGCCCAACGCGCGGTGGCGCCGCCCATTTCCCGCTCCGTATCCGGCAGGATGATGCCAACCTTCAGCGGCCGCTTCCGTTCGCTTGCGCTCTGGCCACTCGCCACGGTCCCTCTCCCTTCCCCGTTGAAGCTCATCGCGCCTGCTCGCATGTGCGCCGCCCCTTATAGCATCCTCGTAAGCCAGCGCCACGGCTTTTTTCCCGTTGGCGGCTCGGGCGGGGCCGATGGCACGGCCGCCTGCAGGACCGCCCGCAACCGATCGGCGAAGGCCTGCTCTGCCGCCTTGTCGGCATCGTCTGGCAATGCTGAGAGCGGCGGCGCAATCCGCACGCGCAACGTCGCGCCGCGCCAGAGATCGGTCGTACCCGCGATGCCAACCGGCAACACGCGGCAGCCCGACCGCGCCGAGAGATAGGCGACGCCCCGCTTGAGCGGGAGAACCGCCAGCGACGCCTCGTCGTTGCCCCAACCTTCCGGGAAAATGCCCAGTCGATTCCCATTGCCGAGGATCGCCAGCGACGTCTCCAGCCCAGCGCGATTGTTCTTGCCCCGCGACGGGAACGGCGCCATGCCGCCCGCGATGGCAATGGCCAGAGATTTCCACCAACGCACCCCGGCAGTGTCCGAGGCCGCCACGAAATAGAGCCGGGGCAGGGCAGGAAGCACCTGCAACATGAGGAACGGATCGATCCAGTTCCGGTGCGGCGCCACTGCCACGATCAGCGGCTCGCCCGCGGGAATGTGCTCAGACCCTTCGACGTCGATCCTGAAGCGAAAGAGACCACGTCCGATCAACGTCAGCCAGAGCCGGATGCGCCACGCCTGAAACGCGGAAAAGCGGGTTTGCCGAAATCGGCCGGTCAGATCGGAACGACGCATGCGAATCCGCTGCATTCCTGCCCCACCACCTTCGCCCGGCAATGAGCGCGGCCAGCGCCACGTCAGGCCACGCGAAGCGTAACGCGGCTCCCCACACGGCGTACTCCGCGCTTCCTGAAACCACTGGGCCGGTGTGGCCGTTCATGTGGTTGAATCCCGCGGTCGCCCCGAGGTTCCGGTGCTGCCGGCCATTGCAGGAAAGGACTCTCGATGCGCTTGATTCCGATTTCAGCCGTGATGGCACTCATGCTTGTCACGCAAGCGCTCGCCGGCAACCTCGGGGCGAATGCGCAAACGCCCGTGGCTGACGCGGGCAGCGCGTCATGGCTCGATGGCGATCTCGCCTCCTGGAATACGCCCGGCATGGCCATCCCGGCCGCGCCGCCCCCAGGTGAGGCGTCTGATCCACGCTGCGCCGAGCACGAACGGCCAGCAGAGACTGCCGCCGATCGGGCGGTCGTCGAGCAGGGTTGGCAGCTCTTTCGCTCGTACGAAAGCGGCTGGGGGGTGACCCTGCTCTGGGGACTTTCCGGATACGACGGCATGTGCCGCCCCTGGAACTACCAGGCCTTTGTCTTCGTCGACGATGTCTTTGCCGGCACGATCGCGCCAGAGCCAATGGCCTCTCGCACTGATGGCGCGGCGGACGACGCGGACATCTGGTTCAGCGACCAACTCGCCGCCGAGTTCCGTCGTTACGCGCCGGAAGACGCGCTTTGCTGCCCGTCAGGAAGCACGTCGGTTGGCTACACCATCGAACAGACGGCAGATGGGCCGGTGCTGAACCCCGTCCCGCCCTCCTGACCGGAAAAGGCGTTAATCCGGGCCAAACGCCCCGTCGTTCCGCAAGCGCTGGCGCGCCTCTTCGTCGAATCCCAGTTCGGTAAGGAGGCGCTCGGTATCGACGCCAAGCGCCGGGCCGGCGGCGTAGCGCGGGGCATACCCAGAGACGTGCAGCGGAAGCCCGACGCCACGCACGGCGCCAAGCACCTGGTGGTCGTACGCGGCAAGCATGTTGCGCTCAACAAGGCGCTCGAGCGCGAGTGCATCCGCCAGATCGCGCACCGGGGCGCAGGGCGCCGCGCCCCGCAACGCCGCCAGCCACGCCTCGGTTGGCCTCTCGTGAAACCGCTCGGCCAGGATCGGCAGGAGCGTGTCGCGGTTCTCATGGCGTCGCGCGAACGAACAGAAGCGCGGATCGTCCGCCAACTCCGGGAGCTCCATCGCCAGGACGAGGGCGCGAAAGAACTTCTCCTTGGCGCAGGCGACCGCGATGTAGCCATCCGCCGTGGCGAAGAACTGGAACGGCACGATGCTGGGGTGCGCTGAAAGGGGATGTCTCTTCGGCTCGATTCCGGCGGAAAGCCACCAGGCCGCCTGGTAGCTGAGCATGGAGAGCGCGGTGTCGAAGAGCGACGTGTCGATGTCGCGGCCCTTTCCGGTCCGGCGGGCATCGATCACGCCCGCCAGCAGCCCACAGGCGGCAACCAGTCCCGCGGCGTAGTCGGCCATGGGCAGGCCGCTCCGCGCCGGGGGCGCGCCGGGCTCGCCGGTGAGGCTGGCCCAGCCCGCTTCGGCTTGCACCAGGGCGTCGTATCCAGGCTCGGCGCGGCGTTCCCCCTGGCGCCCATAGGCGGAGAGCGAAACGCAGACGATCGCCGGATTTGTCACCGAGAGCGCC
>CAYSXO010000101.1:0-13091 GCA_964434995.1 uncultured Sphaerobacteraceae bacterium | reverse complement strand
GGAGACCGCCGAGACATCGAGATCATCCTGCCCATTGCGGAAAAGGGCGCCTGGCTGAGTATCGACAATATCGGCTATCAGGACTACCAGAAGGAAGACCGGCGAGCGCAGAATGTCATCGACCTGATGAAGGCCGGCTATCGTTCGCAGGTCCTCCTGTCCATGGACATCGCCACCCTGAACGACCTGCACTGGTATGGCGGGAAGGGATTTGACTACCTGCTACGCACGTTCATTCCGCTTCTGCGCGAGCTTGGCGCGACCGACGACGACGTTCATGCCTTGCTTGTCGAGAACCCGAGCCGCGCGCTCGCGTTCACGGAGCCGAAGCGCCCACGGGCGTAACGACGACAGAACCGTCGAGGAAGCCCGGCTCTCCTGGCCGCGACCGGCCAGTTGAGCCAGGCTTTCTCGCTATCGGTCTGATTCGCGTAGGGCGCGGTCTGAAGTCAAGCGAAGGGAAACAATAGCGTGTCAATCTATGACGAATTTGGCGTGCGGCCGATCATCAACGGCGTCGGCCCCGCGACCCGGCTGGGGGGCGCCGTCATGGATGACGAAGTGCTGGCCGCGATGGCCGCCGCGGCAAAACACTACGTCAAGATTGATGAGCTGCAGGATGCGGCGGGCCGCTTCATCGCGGAAATCACCGGCGCCGAGTCGGGCTACGTTACGTCTGGCGCCGCGGCAGGATTGGCGCTCGCGGCGGCGGCCTGCATGACCGGGCTCGACCCGGCGAAGATCAATCAGCTCCCCGACACCATGGGCATGAAGCATGAGATCATCATCCATCGCACACATCGCTACGACTACGATCATGCCTACCGCTCCGTCGGGGCGGCCCTCGTTGAAATCGGCTTCCCGGATGCCATTCATCCTTACGAGCTCGAGTCGGCCATCACCGAGTCGACGGCGGCCGTTGCGTACTATCCGACGCCTGCCCGTCTCGCGCTTCCTTTGGAGGTCGTCACCGAGATCGCGCATCGTCACGGCGTGCCAGTGATTGTCGATGCCGCACTCGAGGTTCCCCCGGTCCTGAACCTGCGAACGTTTGTCGAGCAGGGAGCAGATCTCGCGATCTTCAGCGGTGGGAAGGCATTCCGGGGGCCACAGGCCTCGGGATTCATCGCCGGACGGGCGGAGTTGATTCGCGCAATTGGATTTCATCACCAGGACATGGACGTACATCCCGAAACGTGGACCTACCGCAACATGATTGCGGAAGGGAGAATTTCCGGTCCTCCGCATCATGGCATTGGCCGTCAGATGAAAGTGGGGAAAGAGGAAATCATCGGGCTGCTGGTCGCGCTGCGGCGCTATCTGCAGCAGGATCGCGAGGCCGAGCGCGCGGACTGGCAGTGGCGTGTGGACGCGATTGCGGCCGGGCTGGAAGGCATACCCGGCGTCGAGGTTGAGTCGATCGGTTCCTTCTCGCGGGCCGGCGCTGTCCCAAGCGCTGCCATTCACCTCGACGAGCGAAGCACGGGCAAGACCGCCTTCGCCGTGCTGGAGGCGCTTCAGGACGGCGAGCCGCGCATTTTCCTCAATGAGGAACGCGCCTGGATGGGCGTCATCGGAATCAGCCCGATGGAACTGGATGACGAACAGATGCCCATTGTGGTCGGTAGGCTGCGGGAGGTCTTGCTGGACCAATAGGGGAGGTCTGGGGAGTGGTGCGGACCAATGAACCACTCCCCTGGGTGACTTGCGATTTCGGCGCTATTGACCTGAGAGCAGCAGCGGCGCGCCCGCGGGCGGCTTGACCAGATCGATGCCGAAGTACTTGAGAAACGCATCATGATACGGCGCGAACTCGAGGCCGGTCATCATGTCGATAAAGACCTGATTGACGAAACTCAACCAGTGGGCATCCCCAGGTGCAACACCGGCGGCATAGTTGTGGATCGCCCACGATTCCGGCGGGTACTTGTACTTCTCCGGGTTCTGCGCGGTCAGCCACTGAGCGGTAGAGAAATCGGCCAACATGGCGTCGACGCGACCCGCGTCGAGCGCGAGCGCCGTGTTGGCGACCGAGTCGAACTGCTCGATCTTCGCATCGGGGATGCCCTCATGGGCAACGTCCTCGATGTGCGGATTCTGCAACGCCGACACGGTCACGCCTTTGCCCTGCATCTCGGCCAGCGTGTTGTACGGCGAGTCCTTCAAGAGCAGGACAGTGATTGCTTCACGGTAGTACGACTCCGTGAAGTCGACCAACTGCGCCCGCGCGGCAGTCACGCTCATGAACTGAATGGTGATATCGACCTTGTCGGCGAGAAGATTCGGAATCCGGGCGTCGGCGGCCTGAATGACGAACTCCACCTTTTCGGGATCGCCGAAGAGGCCTTTTGCCAGAATCCGGGCGACTTCGATATCCATACCGACGAGTTGGCCGGCCTCGTCCTCGAAATGCCATGGTGGCGTTGCGCTGCCAGTGCCAACGATCACCGTACCCCGGTCGAGGACGGTCTTCAGGCGACCGGCAGGTTCGTCCTGCGCGAGGGCGCGTTGCGGGAGCATTCCCAGTGCCGAAACCCCGGCCGCGGCAGCACCGCTCGTGAGAAATATGCGACGGCTACTTGTGCCCGAAAATGGACGTCCAATCACGGAATCTTCCTCCCTCTATGGCGTTGCCGCTGGCTCGGCCGAATCGCGCCAGCGCTGAAGAATCCAACCTCGCACGACGCATAGCGGCAAGCCGGGACTTCGCGGACCCGGCGTTTGGCGCCTGTGAAACGAGGGAGATTGGGTCCTTGATAGGCTTCCCTCCGGCAGCCTGAGCCTAAGAGCAGGGGCCATGCCTGTCAATAGAGCGGAGGGCACGGATTCAGGCGCGTGTTGCCCGTTTTTTCTTCGGAGCCGGCGCGGGAAGGGCCATGGTCGTACGCATGACGAACTCCTGCAGCCAGGCGCGGTCTTCCAAGCGGTCCTCAGGGACAACGTAGTACCCCTTTGCGCCTGGATACGGCGGCGCCAGATCGGTCTCGGAGAGAAAATCCTCCGCGATCGGCGACGGCTTCATGAAGAGGGTATCGTCGCAGATCAGGGCAACGATTCTCTCGTCACAATAAAGACCGTATTCTCCAAACATTGCGCGGGCGCGCACCGGCAGTGGGGCGAGCTGATCGAGGATGTAGGCAACGGTATTCCTGCTGGTCGACATGGCGTCGTCCTCCCGAGATAACTCAGGGCAGAAAAGCTAACCGATCCCGGACGATCGGGGCGGCGCGGCGCGTAACGTGACGATGTTCACCTCTTTGTCCCTCCAGTTGCGCGTCGGCGCTGCCTGTGCTTTCATGGCGCACCTCTCAGTGAAGACTCACTGCCAGGATCTCGGAGGTCGTGGCGACGGCGTCGCGGCCGCATGCAAGGGCAGCGAAGGCGATGGTTGGGTCCGCGGTGGAGCGGCCGCCTGGTGGCGTGGCGCGCGGGCAGGGCGACTCCCGTCCAGTGCTGGAAATGGAACACATCTCGAAGAGCTTCGGCGCGACCCAGGCGCTCGTCGATGTCTCGCTCACGCTTTTTGGCGGCGAGATTCACGCCCTGCTGGGGGAGAACGGGGCGGGAAAGTCCACCCTGATCAAGATCATGACCGGCATCCATCCGCCAGACAGCGGCGATGTGCGGATCGCGGGCCAACCTGTCCACCTCGGATCGGCGCAAGATGCGCAACGACTGGGCGTCGCGGCAATCTACCAGGAACCAATGATCTTTCCGGACCTTTCGGTCGCCGAGAACATCTTCATCGGGCACACGAACAGGGGCAGAATCGTCGACCGCCGCGGGATGGAGCGCGAGGCGAACGAGGTCCTCGCGCGGCTCGATGTCCGCCTCGATGTTGGCGAGCCCGCGCGTGGCCTTACGCTTGCGGAACAGCAAACGGTTGAGATTGCCAAAGCCATCTCGCTCGACGTGCGCGTGCTGATCATGGATGAACCGACGGCCTCACTCTCCGCGCACGAGGTGCATCAGCTCTTCCGCATTGTCGAGACGCTTCGCCAGCATGGCGTGGCCGTCCTCTTCATCTCGCATCGCATGGAAGAGGTCTTCGAGATTGCGGACCGCGTGACAATCCTGCGCGATGGGCACTGGATCTCGACGACGCCGCGCGCGGAATTGACGCCGGCGTCCGCGATTCGCCAGATGGTCGGCCGAGAGGTGCAGGAGCTCTTTCGCCGTAACCGCCGCGAGCCGGGCGAAGTGCGCCTGGCGGTGCGCGGCTTGGGCCGCGAAGGCGCGTTCAGCGATGTGTCGTTCGACCTGCATGAGGGCGAAGTGCTCGGGTTCGCCGGCCTGGTCGGTGCGCGACGGACGGATGTGGGCCTGGCGCTCTTTGGCATCGCGCCGGCCGATCGTGGTGAAATCGCGCTCGATGGCCGAACCGTCTCAATTGGTGATCCGCGCCAGGCGATGGGAATGGGCGTTGCCTATAGCACGGAGGACCGGCGCCAACTCGGGCTCGTGATGCCGTTATCGATCGCGGCCAACATATCGCTGCCATCGCTGCCACGGTTCCTTTCATCCAGCGGCCTTGTAAAGCGAGCCGAGGAACGGGCGACTGCCGAGTCGTTCCGCGAGCGCCTCAGTATTCGCGCTCCTTCGGTTGAAGCCCCGACCGGATCGCTCTCTGGTGGGAACCAGCAAAAGGTCGTCATCAGCAAATGGCTGGAAACGACCCCCCGGGTGCTGATTCTCGATGAGCCAACGCGCGGCATCGATGTCGGGGCCAAGGTCGAGGTGCACCAGTTGATCGACGAACTGGCCGCCAGGGGCATGGCGATCATCCTCATCAGCTCGGATTTGCCCGAGGTGCTGGCGATGAGTGACCGTGTTCTGGTCATGCGCGAGGGGCGGCAGATGGCCATATTCGAGCATCAGGAGGCGACGCAGGAGCGGGTTCTTTCGGCGGCGATGGGCCAGGCAGATGACCTCTTCCCAGATGCGCGGGATCCTGGGCAGAGGCGAGACGAAGCGCGTGCGTTCATCGACACGCTGGCTGGTGTGGAACAGGGTGATGGAGCGCGGCCGTGAGTGATGCGCTGCTGCGCCGGATTCGTCCTGAACAGGTACGCGAGGTCATCCTGTTGCTGGTGACCGTCGCGTTGCTGGCCTTCTTCGCGACGCAGATACCGAATTACTTCGAGCCACGCAGCGTGAACCGGCTAACGACGGGGTTGGCGATCCCGCTCGTGGTGGCAGTCGGGCAGGTGCTGGTGGTGCTCACGCGCAACATCGACCTCTCCGTGTCTTCCGTCGTCGGGCTCTCGGCCTACCTGGTGGGCACGTTGCTGACGCGGCAACAGGACATGTCGCCGATCGTCGCGGTGGTTATTGCCATCCTGATCGGTGTGGTGCTCGGCGCGGTGAACGGCCTGATCGTGGCGTACGGCGGTGTGCCGGCAATCATCGCCACCCTCGGCACGCTGGCTCTCTACCGAGTTTTCCTGGTCGAGTTCTCCGGCGCGAGAACGGTAACGACGGCCGACCTGCCAGACTGGTTGAACGATGTGCCGAGCGCCACGGTCGCCTCGGCGGGGAACTACGATTTGCGGCTCATGGTGGCGATCGCGCTTGTTGTCGTCGTTCTTGGACAACTCACGCTGCGCTACTTGCCGTTCGGACGACGGCTCTACGCCATCGGGTCGAATCCCGACGCCGCGCGAACGGCTGGCCTGCCGGTGAAGCGCGATGTCTTTACCGCCTTCGTCATTTGCGGCGGTCTGGCCGGATTGGCCGGCTTCATGTTTCTGGTCCGCTTTGGCAACATCACGGTCACGGCCGCGCAGGGCCTTGAGCTGCAGGTTGTGGCGGCGGTCGTCGTCGGTGGCGTTAATATCTTTGGTGGCTCTGGCTCGATGATCGGGGCACTGCTCGGCGTGCTGATGATCGAGGTGTTGCAGCAGAGCCTCCTGCGCTGGGCCGGCATCAGCGAATTTGTGAAGGATGCCATTCTCGGCCTGCTGATCCTGATCGCCGTGACGGCCGACGCGGTGATCCTGGGGAGGCTGCGAGAGATGTGGGTGAGGGTCCGCCGGCGGGACCGAGCCGCCGCGCAGGCAGCGCAAGCCGCAATGGCCGGTGAAAGTGGGGCCGCACGTGGCGCGTGAGCTTTGGCGGCGGCTGCGAAGTTGGGAGGGCCTGCTGCTCGTCCTGCTGCTTGTCGTCCTGGCCTACAACATCACCCGCGTGCCGAACTTTCTGACCATCAGCAACCAGGTCAATCTCTTTCAGCTTGGTATCGAGAAGGCCATCGTGATTCTGATCATGACGTTCGTCATCATCAGTGGGGAGATCGACCTCTCGGTGGCTTCGATGATGGGGCTGTCGGCGGCGACGGCCGCCGCCGCGTTTGAGTCCGGCGTGCCGATGTGGCTGGCCGTGATCATCGCGCTCAGCGTCGGCGCCGCGTTTGGCCTCATCAATGGCTACTTCGTCGCCGTGGTCGGCCTCAGCTCACTGGCAGTGACGCTGGCGGGCTACGTTGGCTTTCGGGGATTGGCGCGGCTACTGGTGCAGGACCGCTCGGTCGGCGGATTTCCGGAGTGGTTTACGAATCTTGGTCAGCATGGTCTGATCGGCCCAATAACCCTCTCGATTCTGATTTTCGTGATCTTCGCCGTGGTTGCCACGATCGTGCTCCATTTCAGCGGGTTGGGACGGTTGACGTATGTGATCGGCAACAGCGCCCCGGTCGCGCGGTTCTCCGGGGTGCGCGTAGTTCGCACCCGGATGATCATCTTCATGATGAGCGGCCTGATCTCGGCGCTGGCCGGGGTGCTGATGGCCGCCCGGCTGGGCGCGGTGCGGGCGAGCACGGCCGAGGGCTTCGAGCTTGATATCATCACCGTGGTCCTTCTTGGCGGGGTAAGCATCTTTGGTGGCGTGGGCTCGATGATCGGCGTACTCCTCTCCACCTATCTCGTGCTCAACCTGCGCAATGGGCTCGTCATCGCCGGGGTCACCGGCAACACCCAAACGGGGATCATCGGCCTGCTGCTGATCCTGTCCGTGCTCGTGCCGAACCTGGCCGAGCGGGCGCGGGATCGCCTGAAGCGGCGGCAGGCCGACCAAACGTTACGCGCCACGACGTCTGAGATGACGGAGGGCGCGCGGTCCCAGACCGCTCCCGGGTAGCCGTCTCGCCGGGAAGGAAGGGGTCACGCACTGTTGGCGGCTGGCGGTACTTCGATGGAGAAGAGGAGGTTGACGTGAAAAGGCGAAATGTCCTTACCGGCGTCGTCTGTGCCGGATTGCTCGCGGCGAACATGGGATTCGCCGCCCTGGCGCAGACGCCAGAGGCGGAGGGCGAGGGTGGCCAGCCGGTCAAGATGATGCTGCTGCCGAAGTTCCTCGGCATCTCGGTCTTCGACCAGGCAAACCAGGGCGCCCAGGAGGCCGCTGCCGAGCTTGGCAACCCGACGCCGCTCGACTTTGTTGGACCGACCGCGGAGAACAGCGTGGCCGGGCAAATCGAGTTCGTTACCAACGCGCCAGCGGGCGGCTACGAAGTCGTCATGCTCTCCAACAACTCCGGCGACCAGATTGTGCCGGCGGCGGAAGCCGCACAGGAAGCGGGCACCCTCGTCGTAACCTGGGACTCGCCCATTCCTGACGGAAGCGGAGAGAGCGTCTTCGTGGCGCAGGTCGACTTCACCGAGACCGGACAGGTGATGGCCGACATGGCGCTGTCGATCCTCGGGGAAGAGGGCGGCCAGTTCGCCATCCTCTCGGCATCGCCCGATGCCGCCAACCAGAACGCCTGGATCGCGGCCATGGAGGCAGCGCTCGAAGATCCCAAATATGACAGTCTCGAGCTGCTGGAAATCGTCTACGGTGATGACCAGTCCGAGAAGAGCTACGAGCAAGCGCAGGCGCTTCTCTCCAAGCACCCGGACATGAAGCTGATCATGGCCCCGACCTCGGTCGGCATCGTCTCGGCCGCAAAGGCCGTGCAGGACGAAGGCCTCTGCGACGAGGTCAAGGTCTCCGGACTTGGCGACCCAACCGAAATGCTCGAGTACACGCAGAACGGCTGCGCGCCAGAGTTCGCACTCTGGAGCTTTGTCGATCTTGGCTACCTGACGTACTACGTCTCCTACCTGCTGGCGACCGGCCAGATCGAGGCGGTCGAGGGCCAGACCTTCACGGCCGGCCGCATGGGTGAGTACGAGATCACCAAGGATCCCACCCGGCCGGACGTTGACGCGCTGCGCGTCCTGATGGGACCGTTCAGCGTCTACAACATCGACAACATTGAGGAGGCCGCCGCGCAAGCCGCCGGCGGCTGATCGTTGGGTAGGTCGTCGCGCCGACGATGGGGCGGCGCGACGTTACCAGAGCCGGGAACTGGCCAGTCTCGCACCTTCCGCGAGGCTGGCCAGTTTCGCGTACGCAACGCCTGGCGCCACTGCCGAGCGTCCGGCCATCGTGCCAAAGCCGCAGTCGGTGCCCGCGATGACGCGCTCGCGCCCGACGACGCGCGCGTAGCGCTCGATCCGCTGGGCGACCGCCTCAGGATGCTCGATGTAGTTGGTGCACGTGTCAATCACACCGGGGATCAGCACCTTGCCGGCAGGGAGCGGCATGGCCTCGAAGATGCTCCATTCGTGTTCGTGCCGGGGATTTGCGCCCTCGATGGAGAGTCCGTTGGCGTTGATGTCATAGAGAAGCTCGAGAATGTCCGTCAGCGGCACGTCGTGGTGATGCGGACCGGGGTAGTTCCCCCAGCAGACGTGGATTCGTACCTGCTCAGGGGCGATGCCGGCAAGTGCCCGGTTCAGTGCTTCGACATGCAGTCGGACATTCTCCTGAAAGTCTGAGATCGTGGCGTCCGCGAACTCGAGGTGGCGGCCCAGGGCCAGATCAGGACAATCGACCTGCAACTGAAACCCGCGTTCGACAATGGCCCGGTATTCCTCGCGCAGCGCGTCTGCCAAGGCGAAGAGAAAATCGCGGCGATTGCCGAAATACGTCGTGCCCATCAGCATGGCGACACAGCCAGGCGAAATGGCGGGCAGGAATGCGCCCGCGACAGGTTGGCCATCGATAGCGTCTGCCAGGGTCTGGAGCTCTAAGTTCAGGTCGTCCAACCCGACGTACGCAATGGGCCCAATGTTGATCGGCATGGGCGGCCGCGGAAGTTCAATACCGTCCGAAACAAAGAGCTGTCGCGCGACGTCGGGATAGTCCTGCAGGTCGCGGGGGGCAAACGGGCGGGGTTCGGCACGTCCCTGGAAGCCGGTCAGCCGCGCCGCGATGTAGTGCGCGAACCCGGACTTGCCCATCTCTCCATCGCTGACGATGTCAATCCCGGCCGTGATCTGCTTCTGCACGGTGTCAACCACCGCGCCACGCACCTGGTCCGCGGTCGACACGTCATTCCTGGCCATGCCCGCGTTGCCCAGCAGCGCGGGCAGAAGGTCGGGCGGACGTGGCAGGCTACCCGTATGCGTGGTCAGGATGCGCGCGGTACTTTGCAGCATCGGCTAGCGGACCGAAGCCGGCTGAAGTTGCTCGATAGCCGCCTTGAGATGATCCTGGCCGATGGCATAGTCGCCACGTTCAACCCGAAGCCGATGCGCTGCCTCGAAGACCTCGCGGCGAGAGACGCCCGGGGGCGGCTCGAACGTGTAGGTTGCCAGCTCCAGGAGGAGTCCGTTGGGATCGCGGAAGTAGAGGGAATCCATAAAGCCGCGGTCCACTCGTCCGGTATTCGGGAAACCGATCGATTGCAGCCCAACTGCCGCGCGGTCGAACGTCTCGCGCGATACGGCATAGGCGATGTGATGCACATTACCGACCACCTCGGGAGTCGGTGTGCTGTCCGTTTCGCGGCGCTCCCGCACGAAGAAGGTGATCAAACAGCCGTCACCCGCGTCGAAATAGAGGTGAGTCTCCTCGGGAACGTCGAGGTTCGGCTGCTCGAAGATCAATGGCATGCCGAGCACGCCCGCATAGAAATCGATCGTATCCTGACGGTTCGAGCCGATAAGCGTGATATGGTGTACACCCGTCGTGGGAATCTGCATCACATCCTCCTGGGCGAGACGCATCCGCGGCGCAATGCTGAACGACGTGACCCAATGCTGCAAGCCATGGGCCAAAGCGTGGCGTGCACGAGCGTGTTTGCCGAGCAGACTATTTCCAGAGTGGCTGGCGCGCCCACACTGACGATCGCTCCGGGCGATGCCCGGATGATACGACTGGGCACTCGGGCGGCGACGAATCTCTCTCGCCTAAATCGAGTGGAAGAGCCCTCGGTACCGATTGGCCAGTTCGTTGTCACCGTAGGCGGTGCCGGCGTGGATCCGTCCGTATGCCGTCAGGACCAGGCTGCCCGGATCGAAGTCAAACACGACTGGCAGGTCCACCTCATCAGGCGACATCGGCTCGTAGGCGTAGCCGTCCTCGGAGACAGTGATTCGCCAGGCTCCGCCACTGCGGCCTGAGACCCGAACTCCAGCCTGGATCGGCTCGGCGCCGACGCGGCCGGGAACCGTGGTGGCCTGCCAGAGGATGAACATGATTGGCGCCAGGAAATCCGCGACGTCACCGCTCAGGCCATTGGGAAGCCCGAGACCCTCACGCACGTCCCAGCCATGCACGCCATAATCGACCAGATGAAACGTCGGGAAAAAGAACGCCGGGATGGGTCCCATGAAGGGGTGCGGGACCATCAACCCGGTCCAGTCTTCCGCGCTAAGTGCCGCAAAGACGGCCATCATCACGTCGAAGTCGCCGCGCAGCCGCTCCAGCAGCTCCTCGCGCGGCACCGACCGGAGGGCAAGGGCATTTGCGTCGAGCCGCTCGGCCATGGTGAGCAGGCCGATTGGTGGCGGCGCCTCCCCGCCTTCTCTCGCCAGGCGAAAAGCCGCGAGGTAGCCTTCGGTGACATCAACCATGTGGCCGACAATGTCGCGGACTTGCCAGTGGCCGCAGGGTGTCGGCGATTCCCAGTTTTGGGGAACGCTCGCGAGCTTCAGCATCGCCTCGGCTTCTTCACGAACGACCCGCAGCAGGTTCTCCTTGCTGGCCGGGTTCATGGCGTCCCATTGCGCTCGTGCCGCCGCTTCTCTGGTTTCGGTCATGACGTCCTCCGCATGGCATGTCTGGAATGAACGGTTGGTGAGCGGTCGTTGCCTGGCCGAAATGCAGCTGAGTCACGGGGAATGATTGCGCTCGATGCCCGCCAAATGGACGGCAAAGAGCTCGGAGGCGGCGGTTGCGTATTTGAGATCGCCATTGGGGACCAGAATGAAGCTGCCGTCTGGCTGCCGATAGAGGAGGCCGACCTCGCGGAAGCCCGCTTTGGCAATGCCGCGCCGCGACGCAAGGTTTTGGAGATCGTGTCCGAGCCAGAAGCGTTCGGCCGTGGTATCGCTCCTGACAATTGCCTGCAAGATTCTCGGATAGATGCCCCGGCCGCGTAGCGAGGGACGAGTGAAGAAGTCCCAGAGATAGCGGTTGCCAGGCGGCAGCGCGCGCTCCATGGCCAACTCGCCAATGGCCAGAGCCTTTCGAGCGCACCAACCCCAGCCAGCCGGATCCCCATTCAGTGTGGCAAGCCAAAGGTCGTGGTGTTGCCGCATGCGGCGTTCTATCTCCTCGCCGCCAATCCCGGACGCGAGCGCGCCATCTCGCTCCTCGCGCATCGGTTCGATGGTAAGGCCAGGCAGCGATGGCATGTCGGCCAGGGTATCGCCTCGCCACCACGTATGGAACATGCCAATTGGCTCACCGAGGCTGACTTCTGTCGATTCCTTGTCCACGGGTTTTCGTGTATTGGCGGGGGAGGCAAACGCGGTCATGCGGCGTCCTGGCCCGGTTGCGGCCGCTGGCGGAGCGTGCCCGACGGGCAGCGAGTGAAATGCACGGCTCCTTGAAGAACTTCAAGATGGCGAGCGCGTTTCGATGAGGGAGAGTTGGCGTGCGCGGGCGACATCGGCCTCTCCTCGGCCCACGTAACGCCGGATGGGCGCTGGTCGGGGCGCCTGTCTTCGACACCTCGCAGCCTACACCGCGCACGAATCATGTCAAGACCGGCGGGCCGCGTGGCGTTGCCGACCCTGTATGACGTGGAAGGGCTGGCGCAATTGCTGGATAACGACGCGGGGCGTGGATGTCGCTCATTGCAGGCCCTGGCGCGCATACCGAGGGTCGCCTGGCAGCATCGCTTCTATCTGAACGGCGCGAGGGTCGCGGCCAAATGCCAGCTTCCTGGCCCAGGTCGTGGGTATGCGCCGCAGATCAGGCCGCGCCAGATGAGAGGCGGTAACGCCGGTGAGGCCAGCCGCGGCGAGGTTCATGACTACGCGGTCAGCCCCTGATTCCAATGTCCAACCTTCCTCTTCCAGCGCGCCAGCATTGAGCCGCATCTGAACGAGCGCACCGGGTCTCGAGGTAGCGATGAGGCCTGACAGCAAGCCAGGATCCCCATTGAGCAATCCGCGCAGCAGACTCCCCCAGGGAAAGTTGATCGTCACGCTGGTCGCCATTTGGCGCAGCTCTGCTGGCAGGGCCAACGCATCTGCGATAACGAACAGCGCGTTCTCGCTGGCCTTGCGAGACGCCGTTCGTACGTTCGCCACGCAGAGATCGACGCCGATAGCCGCGGTTGCCGGGTGCCTGGCAGCGAGCTCGCGGACAAATCGGCCATCTCCGGCGCCCAGATCGAGCATGGCTTCGCAATAATTTCGTGCCCATGCGGCAACCTCCGCCGCATCTACCTGGCGAGTCGCCTTTCCTTTGACAATGTGCATGGCGTGCCTTCCATCCGCTCACGTTCGGGTCGAACAGAGCGGGCGGAAGGCGGCGCGCGGGCACGCTGAAGCGCGACGGCGTCCGTGTCGTGGCGTCAGCCGCCGTCAAGGTCATCTGGGGTTGGCTTGTCGATTCGAATTCGCGCGAACGACAAAAAGCCGAGGATTCTCCCCGGCGAGGCAATGTTGCCGTGCGTGCCGCTAGCGAACGAGGCCTAGCAGGGCGGGCGGATGTGGAGCGTCATCTGGCGATCCCTGGACTGAACTGTCCGAACCTTCGTGCCAGAAACTCTACCATCTGGAAATCGCGCGGTGCG
This sequence comes from uncultured Sphaerobacteraceae bacterium, assembly GCA_964434995.1. Lineage (GTDB taxonomy): Bacteria > Chloroflexota > Chloroflexia > Thermomicrobiales > UBA6265 > JACCXM01. The sequence continues at coordinate 16 of CAYSXO010000101.1, read as the reverse complement.
CAACCGATCGATTCCT
>CAYSXO010000100.1:0-13099 GCA_964434995.1 uncultured Sphaerobacteraceae bacterium | reverse complement strand
CCCATCGGCACCAACGTCACATCGAACTTGTCCCTGATCGCGGAGTCGGCCTCCTGGCCCGGAGCGTACGCATATGGCCAGTTGCGCATAAATGCCGCGTTGCCGGCTTGCCACACGCCCCGCGCTTCTTCCTCCTGATACGTCGTGACGCCCTCGGGCGAAATTGTGCCCACCCAGCCTCTGGCGCGCTCGAACGCGGCGATTGCCCGCGGGTTGTTGACGCTGACCGTCAGATCCTCTTCGACGATTACTCCCCCACCGTTGGAGACCTGCCACTCGAGCGCATCACAGGTGAGGCCCTCGTACGCCGCGCCTTGCCAGACGAATCCGTAGAAGTCCGGGTTGTCGGCGCGCTCGGCCTCCTGGATGGCCGTGGCCATCTCTTCCAGCTCGAGCCAGGTGGCTGGAGGCGCCTCGAAGCCATGCTTCTCGAGAAGGTCGGTCCGAAAGTAGAGGATTCCGGCATCGGTGTACCACGGGATGCCGACCAGCTTGTCGCCGATCGTGTTGTTCTGGACGATTCGCTCGAAGTACTCCGCCCCCTGCCAGCCAATCGCCTCTGACAGATCAGCCGCGTGCGTCGCCAGAATACCTGGCCAGATGACGTCGATCATCATGGCGTCGACATCGGTCGCCTGTGCGGCCAGAAGTTGCTGGTACTGAGCCAGCCGTTCGGTTGCCGACTGTGGACCCACGGTCAGCGTGACCTCGATCCCCGTAGCTTCCGTGAACTTGGCAATCGCCGCCTCTTCCCACGGCACAGAGGGCCCATCGGCGCCGAAAATCACGTTGAGGGCGGCTCCGCCGAGATCCGTCGGCAGGCCCTCGGGCACCACGATGGTCGAACCAGGCGCCGCATCCTGCCCCAGGGCGACATGCGCCTGCGCCGAAAGCATCACGCCCACGAGCGGCGCGCTGAGGCCGAGCGCGGTCGCCCGCTTCAACACATCGCGGCGCGAGAGCTGCCCGGAAAGGGACTCGGCCAGCAGTCTGGTAACGGGGGAGTTGGAAGGATTTTCCATCGACGGGTGCTCCTCTCACGGCGAGTGAATGTCCGGTCAGCTCTGCCCGGCGAGACCTGGCCGTTAAGGGCTAGCGAAGTGGCTAGCCCTCATGATTCATCTGAGGCGCCAACCATGTGCCAGCTGGCGCCTCAGGGACCGACGTTGGGCCAATCGTCCTACGGGCGGGTTCGCCCGTCAAGTCGGGCGTGGCCCTCGGCGAGGGGCCGGAAGTGCCGTGATTTCGGACGCGCGCGGACTATTCGGTGTCGCGCACTACCTTCATGAGTTCCTTGACGCGGGCCGAATCGACCGGGTTCCAGGTGATGCCGTCGACTTTCAGGCTCGAACCGACGATGGCGCCGTCGGCGTACTGCAGCAACTCGGCCGCGTTCGTGGCCCGAAAGCCGGTATTGACAAGCACGGGCACCCCCGAGGCACTGACGGCCGCGGAAACCTCCGCCAGGCCCGATGCCTCGGCGGGTTGGCTGGTGATCGGTCCAGAAACGCAGATCGCATCCGGCATCGAGGAGAAGACGACTGACTTCGCCACGTCGGGCAGCGGGCGCGGCGCGATCTGGGCGGCGAACTCGGCGTTGATGTTGAAGATCAATCTGCAACTCTCCGCTCCGATCTCGCGCCGGTAGCGGAACGTATCGCCGGCTGAGCGGACCCAGATGCCGAAGTCTCCCGCGAACGCGCCGGTGAAGATTTCCCGCGCGAACGCGGCCCCGGTTGCCGCCGCCACGGCCAATGTCGACTTGGGGTCCCAGAGGACGTTGACGCCGAACGGCGCCGAGAGCTCTCCACGAACGCTGGCGACCGTATCGGCCATCGCCGCCACGCTCGCCACGTCCGCATCGAGCACGTACGGCCGGTCGTTCTCGTTGCAGAACATCACCGCGTCAATGCCGCCGCTCTGGAGCGCCTCGAGGTCTCGGGCTACCCAGTCGCGAATCCCCTGCATCCCCTTTGCCGAGTCATAGAGGGGTGTGCCTGGCAGAGCGGGTAGGTGCACCATCCCGATGATCGACTTCTTCGTTCCCGTCAGTTCTGAAAGCCAGCTACCCGCCATTTTTCCGTTTTTCCTCCTTCACCGTCTTTTCGCCCAGCTCGGGCGAGTGACTTGACCACTCAATCAGGGAATTCACACCGTCCGGAACGCGAGGTCAACCGAATGCGATAGACGACAGTCTGCGCCCCGAGGTCCGGGATTGGCGCTGGTTCGCGATAGATGGTGCGCAGGGCTCGCTCGCGTTCTGGTGGATCGACGATCTCCTCGAACGTTCCTTCGGCGATGACGCTGCGCCAGCGATCCGGCGCGCTCGCCTCGTCGACCTCGAAGGTCACGCGTGGCTCGGCGCGCATCAGATCGAGTTTGCGTCCCGGCCCCGAATGGGCAAAGACTGACTCGCCATCATAGCCGTACGCCAGCGGCACCAGGTAGGGCCGGCCATCCCCTTCCGCGCCGTGAGCGCAGCAGGCAATGCGGCCGACGATGGCGGATCGCAAGAGGTCCTCGATCTCGTCATCCGGCAGGATGCGCATGATCCCCATTCGTCAGCCTCCCGAGACCGTGACGGTGATGTCCTGCACGGCATTCATCTGATAACCCTTGCCGTTCCAGGCAGCCATCGCCGGTTGCCGCAGGCGCCGTTCATCAGTGGCGCGGGCAAGAATGCGGTGCGTTCCAGGCGTCGCCTGCCAGGTGGTCTCCCAGCGTCGCCAGCCCCGTCGCTCGCCCGGCTGCAGCACGGCTGGCGCCCACGAACAGCCGCCATCAACACTGACCTCGACGACCTCGACCGCGCCAAATCCGGACCAGGCCCAACCGGCGATCGTGACCGCGCCTGACGCCAGAATCTGGCCCTCGGCGGGCGTCACGATGACGGACTTGGGAGGCATTTCCGCGACGGGCCGCAGCGGCGAACCGTCCTTGTCCCAGAAGACATAGTTGTCGGTGTTCCAGAACCCATCAAATGGCCGGGCGGTCACGTCGAGCGCGGCGAGCCACTTGGTGGAGGCGATGCCGGCCCATCCGGGGACGAGAAGGCGCACAGGGCCGCCATGGGCGATGGGGAGTGGCTCCCCATTCATTCGCCAGACGACGAGTGTTTCAGGATGGTGCGCCACGGCAATTGGCAGCCCGCGGCGCATTTCCGCGAAGTCCGCGCCCTGGCTCACGACGTCAACCGCGCCTGGCCGCGGGCCCGCGCGATCCAGCACGGACGCGAGCGTGGTCCCTTCCCAAGCGGCGTTGCCAATAGCGTCATTGACCCAGGGTGTTCCCGGAGGAACGGGATCGAACCGGGTTCGGCTGTTGCCGGCGCATTCAATGAATGCCTCCAGGCGAGCCATTGGGAGTTCCTCGAGGTCTGGGAGGGAGAGCTCGAGCGGACGTTCGACCTCGCCCGTAACACGAAGACGCCAGGTCGCTGGATCGACGACGGGCACCGGGCCATTCGATCGAATGAAGAAGCGGTCGTTAGGAACCGTGCGGCTGGTGGCCGGCTCGATCAAGTCGAGCGGCATGCCGAAATTCGCGCCTCCATAGGGAACGAGCCGCTCGTCCTTGCCAAGGCGCCGCAACAGTTCCGGCGGCTCCAGTTCGAGGTCAATGAACTCCACACGTGACACTTTCTCGCCGGACCAGAGCGCCGGCGCGTGAACAGAACGCTCCTATGAAGGATGGTAGCCGAACGGACGACAGACCTCATCCACCGCGGGGCGCGGCGCCGATCGAGATAGTGACATGGCGCTCGAACCCGGCGAGGTCGCGGAGAACAACGATGTCCGCGCCGGGAAACGCGCGGTCAGCCAGCTCCACGGCCGCCTGAGCTTGACTGGGGTCGATCTCCAGTCCAACGGCGGCTCCCGGCTTGAGAACCCGGGGCGCGTCTTCGAGCAGCGCGCGGATAAGATCGAGCCCGTCGCGCCCGCCATCGAGCGCCAGGCTGGGCTCAGCGGCAAGTTGGCGATTGCCCGCGATCTGCTCCGGCCGCAAATAGGGGAGATTCGCCAGCAGGAGGTCGACAGGGTCATGTCTCCAGGCAAGCAACGAGCCTTCGACCAGTTCGACCCGGTTGGACTGGTCCAGCCGCTGTCGGTTGCGCGCGGCAATCGCGAGGGCGTCGGGAGAGAGGTCCGAGGCCGTAATGTCGCCGCGCCAGTCTGGGCCGAGAAGCGCGGCAAGGCTGAGCGCGATGGCGCCCGATCCGGCGCCAACGTCAACGACCGAAGCATCGCACCGGTGTCCCAACCATTGCAGCGCCCACTCAACCAGAATTTCCGTTTCCGGCCGAGGGACAAGGACCGCGGGGCCAACGAAGAACGGCAACCCCATGAACTCGCGCAGGCCGGTGAGATAGGCGACCGGGATACCGAGGCTTCGTTTCGCCAACAAGGCTTCGAACGCCGCGAGCTGCTCGTGGGCAACTGACTCGGTCAATCTGGCCAGTAGCGCGGTGCGGTCGATGCCGAGGAGATGGCGCAGCAGAACTTCCGCATCGAGCCGGGGCGTCTCGCTGTCGGATGCTTCGAGCAGACGCTGACCGTGGCGCAATGCCTCCGCCACGGTTACGTTCGACCGGATGTCCGGCTGTGTCATAGCGTCGCTCGACATCGGAGGTCTCGCGCTATGATGATCGGGCTGAATCGCGAGGTGGAGCTGTTGGCTGACCGAACCCGACGCGTGGGCATGACAGGAGGTCTTCTCATGTGTTCACCGCTGACTATGCAGAAAGTGTATGGCGCGGTCTCCCGGCGAAGTATGCTGGGGTTGGCGGGCGTGGCCGTCGTGACTGCCGTCTCTGCCAGCATCTCGCCCACGAGGGCGCAGGACGCGACTCCCATGGCCCCAGGATCGGGGACGCTTGGCATGTCGATTGGCGCGTTCTCCCACGTCAAGGATCTGACTCACACCATCACTCCAGAAACCCCTCTCTATCCCGGGAACCCTCAGCCCGCGTTCCAGCCGCTGCGCACGTATGAGAAAGACGGCTATTATGCGAACATTCTGACCTATGCCGAACATACCGGCACGCACATGGACGCCCCGGCGCATTTTGTCGAGGGCGCTACGTTTGCGAACGATCTGCCAGTCGAGCGCTTCTTCGCGCCGTTGGCGGTGATCGACATCAGCGGGCGGGCCGAAACGGATCCTGATGCCCAGGTGATGCCAGACGATATTCTGGCCTGGGAGGCCGCGAACGGTCCGCTACCCTCCGGCGCATTCGTCGCGATGAACTCCGGCTGGGATGCTCGCATCGGTGATCCAGAGGCATTCATCAATGCCGATAGCGATGGCGTCCTCCATTTTCCAGGTTTTCATCCGGATGCCACGCTCCTCCTGGTCGAGGAGCGCGACATAACCGGTATCGGCGTCGATACACTCAGCCTCGACTTCGGGTCGTCGACCGATTTCGCGACCCACATTACGCTGCTTGGCTCCGGGAGGTACGGGCTGGAAGGGCTCGCCGCATTGGGCACGGTCCCGGCTGCAGGCGGGATGATCGTGGTCGGCGGCCCGAAGTTCATGACCGCGTCTGGCGGGCCATCCCGGGTGATCGCGCTCCACACGTAGGCCAGCGCGCGGCCGCCGAACCAGAATCTGAGGAACGGTGCGGTTGTCAGGAAATACGGCGGCGACATCGCCTGGGGTGCAGCGCGGATGTTTCAGGTGGTCGAAATGCGCGGAATTCGACTAGCGTAAAGGCGCTGCCTGCTCGCTCGGGCTGAAACGAACGGCATCGCCGTCCTCGGCGATTGATGCGCCGGCCGGGGCAACAGCCAACTCCTGAACGTTGCCCCCAATGCCCATCGACCTGGCGATCCGCCAATAGGCGTGAGCCACGGCCTCGGCGTTTTCCGGAGTCGAAAGCGCCAGGATCGATGGGCCCGCGCCACTCAAACAGGCGCCGAGCGCACCGGCCGCGCGGGCCGCCCCGGTCATCGCTTCGAGATGCGGAAACAGACGCGCCCGGTACGGCTCGTGCAGCCGGTCGTGCATGCCCGCCGCGATGAGCCGGGCATTGCCCGTATGGAGGCCGAGAATCAACCCGCTGGCGGCCGCAATGTTAAACGCGGCATCGGCGTGCGGCACTGTCGGCGGCAGGGCGGCGCGTGCCGCGCGGGTCAAGCCCGTCTCCTCCGGAATGAAGACGACCGCGCACAAATCGAGCTGGCCATGAGTCAGGAGTTGAATGGGATCGGTAAGCTCCGGAACGGCGAGAACGGCCCCGCCGTAAAGCGCCGCGCCGACATTGTCTCCGTGTCCTTCCATTTGCCAGGCAATGGTGAAGAGTTCGGACGTTGTGAGCGGATCATCCAGGAGGCGATTGGCCGCGACCAGGCCGGCCACGAGCGCCGCGGCCGATGAACCGAGGCCGCGGGCGACTGGCACGTCTGTGCGGACGATCAGGGAGAAGTTCGGGAGTGGCCGCCCAACCGTATCGGCGAGCCGCTTCATCGCCGTGAGCGCCAGATTTTCGCGGCCTTCAAGCAATGCCGATTCGGCGCCTTCAACGCCGACGTGGCCTGGTTCCCCGTCCGTGTCGACGACTACGTTGTTCCACAGCCCAAGGGCCAGACCGAGCGCGTCGAACCCGGGGCCAAGGTTGGCCGAGGATGCTGGTGTCCTAACCGTGAAGCGCATCGGCCAGTGCCCGCTCCAGTGCGGAGAGCTCCGCCGCCACCTGAATCGGGCGATTCGCGCCCGCTCGCAAGGTTTCGCTCTCGTCGAGGTGGTAGGCAGCCACCGCGTCGGTGTCTTTCAACAGGTGCCCGGTCAGGAGCGCGACCGCGGTGTCGCCCGGCCGGATCACTTCGTCCCGGACGAGCCGCTTGAGACCAGCCAGTGATGCGGCTGACGCCGGCTCGCAGCCGATGCCCGTGGCGTCGATCGCGGCCTTTGCGGCGAGGATTTCGTCATCGCTCACGGCCGTGACCCAGCCGAGGGTGGCGTCAATCGAGCGCCGGGCGCGCGGGACGGAGGCGGGATCGCCGATCTTGATGGCGGTGGCGACCGTCTCCGCCTGGACCGGCTCATACTCTTCGAACCCGGTCGCGTGATAGGCCGCGAATGGCGCCGCACCCTCTGCCTGGACCACCGCAAGGTGCGGGACACGGTCGATGAGGCCTGCCTGGCGTAATTCGACAATCGCCTTGCCGAAGGCGGCGGTGTTGCCCAGGTTCCCGCCTGGGAGCACGATCCAATCGGGCGCCTTCCAGCCGCGCTGTTCCATCATCTCGAAGATGATCGTCTTCTGGCCTTCGAGCCGGAAGGGATTCACCGAGTTAACGAGGTAGATGTCGTAGGCGTCCGTAAGGCGCCGCAGCAGCGCGAGCGCGTGGTCGAAGTCGCCGTCGATCTGCACGACCTTTGCGCCGTAGGCGATCGTTTGCGCGATCTTTCCAGCCGAGATCTTCGTTTGCGGCACCAGGACGAGGGCCGGAATCCCGGCCGCCGCGGCATAGGAGGCGAGCGATGCCGAGGTGTTGCCCGTCGAGGCGCAGGCGACCATGCGCGCGCCGATCGCCTTGGCGTGGCTGACGCCAACAGTCATGCCCCGGTCCTTGAACGATCCGGTCGGATTCTGCCCCTCGTGTTTGAACTCCAGATGGCCATCGGGCAGGCCGGCGTAGCGGGTCAGCCGATCGTCCCGGTAGAGCGGCGTGTTTCCTTCCCAGCGGCTGACCAGGGCGTCTCCTGGGAGTTTCGGCAGGAGGGGCGCGTAGCGCCAGACGCCAGAGTGGGTCGCCGCGGCAGGGATGTTGACCCCGAAATCGGCTGGCGTCAGTTTCTGGAGCGGCGTGAGCACATCAAGTAGACCACCGCAACCACCGCAACTGGTATGCAGGGCGGAGCCGTCATATTGCTTTCCGCAGAGCATGCAGCGCACGACGATACGGGCAAGCGCCTCGGCGTGCGCGACGGAAGGCATTCGTTCGTTTTGCAGGCCAGCATCCACCGCGCTTGTCACCAACGATCCCCTGGATACAGCGCGCGGCGGCGCGCCCGGTACGAGCATCAGAGGGGAATAGTATCAGTTGGCCTGTTGAACGCGGTACTCCCGCTCCCGCCATGGATGCGCTCGGGCAGTGTCGAGAGTAGGCGGGGAGACATGGGCGAGCGACTGATTGCTGAAGAGGAGGACGCGCGGGGATGGCGATAGCGCGAACTGCCCTGAGGCATGGCGGGGCTGCCATGGCCCGCGTTCTCTGCCAGTGCGAGGACGCATGAAGTAGCCGCCCGCGGCGCCGCGTGTCTCACCACTGCGAGTGGCTACAACTCGCCGCGCACTCGTCCCTGGACGGACAACGATTGGTGCAGGAGGAGCGACAGCTGTCGAGGCACCGCTGAAACGCGTCGTCGGCGTCCCTGGCATCCGAGGCGCCCGTGCCGCGTCCCAGCATCCCCGCGCCCAGGGCCCCGGCCGCCAGCGACTTCAAGGCCCACCGCCGTGGTCCTCCACGCGCCAGGGATTGGGCAAGCCGTTCGAACGTCGCGCCGTTCATCCGAACCTCCTCCACCGTGGCCCATTCCGTCGACCGCCAGGGCCGGCAGCAACATGGGAATCTAGCGCCAATGATGGATAGAGACTAGAGACTGGAACGGCCCGGTGTCAAGGAGGAAGACCGGCATGGAGCCGGTTCAGAGCAGGTCGAGGTCGTGAAAGGCGTAGCGGTCAAACCGGCCCACCGGGGCGGTCGCGTAGAACGGGACGGAGAACGCGGGCCGAAACCGGGCCGCGAGGAGCGGCGCAACGGCCGCATGATTCTCGCCGGGTGTAGCGACGCGCCAGATTACCTCTGGCGCATGCCACGATGCCGCGGCCGCGAGGGCCTGGTCGAAGATTGGCCCGAACACGTGTTGATCCATCGCGGCAACTGGACCAACGTGGCCACGCCCGCCAGCGCAAGACACCAGGAAGTAGCCCGCCGGTCTGCCGGAGGCCCGGTCAATCAGGAGGGCGCCTCGCTCACCCTGTTCGAGCCAACGCCGAAGATCGCCAAGCCGCGCGGCGCCGCGAACTGCTTTGTCAATATCGGCGACCGTATTGAGCGTCGACTCGTCCTCGCGGCTGAGTGGAAGCAGCTCGAAGGGGTTGTCGAGTCCCGAGGTGGGAAACAGCGGGTTGGTCGCGCTCCAGACCATGTTTGGGTTAGTGCCCGGGGATCGTCCGAGGCCTGCAGCGTGACGATGGTGCAGCCCGCGGCACGGGCCGCGGCATGGAGTGCGTTCAGGAGATCTGCCCCAATCCCGCGTTCCTGACCGCGCGGCACGACGAAGAGGCTCTGAACATGGACATGCCGGCCGCGAAAGGCTGCCGAAGCGACGCCAACTACCTGCCCTTCGACCCTGGCGATCCAGACCTGCCGGGGATCTTCCTCGTGCAGTGCCTGCAGGCCAGCCAGTGCGGCCCGGGCCCGAGCCGCCTCGTTGAAGCCCGTCAAGCCGGCGAGGGGATGCATACGACGGACCATTGCCGCGTCACCGGCCGCGTGGATGCGGCCGGCCTCAGCGAGGTCGCTCGGGGCGGCGACGCGCACCTCCTGGACAGAACGCGGTCGCGTGCGGCCGTCGTTCAAGTGCTGGCGGCCCCGCCGGCGCCGGACCGGCTGGCACGAACGACGGTTCGCTGAAGATACTGGCCGTTGACGAAATCAAACGCGCCACCGCAGGTGATCAGGGTCAACGTCTGATCGTCTGTCGGGCCGGTAACTTCGTCGAGCGGCATGGAGGTGGAGTCGAACTGGCGGTTCCATTCGACGGTGAAGTCATACGTCCTGCCGTCATCGCCGGTGACGACGATTTCGTCGCCAGGCTGGACGAGGTTGAGGTTGTAGAAGACGGACGGGCCGACATTCCAGTAGTCGATGTGTCCGGCCATGACGACATTGCCTGGCCTGCCGAGCGAACCAAGGTTTTCGTACCAGGCCACTTCCCAGGGGCCGCTTGGATCCTGCATCGAGCCGTCGACGACGCGCGTGCGCTCGATGCCGGCGTCGACGCCGGCACTCGCGATCGCCAACCCGACTGGCGAAATCGTACGGGCACGGGTCGCATCGCGCACGGTGTTCGCCGGGCCAGGCCGGCTGCCGCCGGTCGTCGGCACCGGACCAACCCCGATTGGCTCAATGGTGCTGATCCCTGCCTCTGGAGTGCCAATGGCGCCCGGCTTCGTCTCTTGTCCGGAGGCTCCCTGCTTGCCCCAGGAATGGAACGACGCGGCAGCGAAGACGGCAGCGGTGAGCACGTCGCGACGGTTGGTGCAGATAGTTGGGCCGCGTTCGGGCATGTTTGTTCTCCAGTTGGCGATCCGTTCTGCCCGTTACCGGCGACGGAGACCGACGCGGGCTCTCTGGCTGCATAGACGCTTCGCATACGGCAACGGTATCACCCGGACATGGAGAGACGCTTCTCGATGAAGGACGAAAGCTGGCGGTGCGCAATCTCGTCGAGCGTGGCCGCTGGCTGCCGCAGCCGCGCTGAGGCGATAATGCCGCGTCGCCGCAGTTCCTCCTTGGCGGCGGTCACCGAGTGGTCAATCGACTGCATGCTCCAGAGCACGAACGGGAGGTCCTTTGCATACAGCTCTCCCGCGGCTTCGCGATCACCGTCTTCCCACCGCCGCTGGACGTCGACAAAGAACCGGGTGAAGTTCGGCGCTGGCATATTGCCGATCGCGCCGCGTTCGAGCGCGTCGAGGAGGCTGAGCCCGCCCCAGCCGCAGAAGAGGCCCACCCGGTCGCCCAGGAGGCGCCTTGCCTCTGAGATGGCCGCTCCCTGGGGCATCCCTTCAGCCTTGACATAGCGTAACCCCGGGGCGGATTCCGCAATGCGCGCCCAGAGGGAGGGCGGCATGGAGACCCCGGTGAGCTGCGGCGCATCCTGGAGCATGATGGGTATGCCAGCCGCGGCCGCAACGGCGGTGTAGTAGGAGACGAGGGCACCCGCGTCTGGCTTGACGAAGTAGGGTGGCAGGACCATGAGCGCGTCCGCGCCGAGCCCTGCCGCGCGTTTCGCCCGGTCGATGGCTGGAGCCTCGCCCGGACCATCCGCCGATGCGACGACCGGAACGCGCCCGGCCACATGGGCAACCGTCGCACGGACGATGGCGTCACGCTCATTCTCAGACAGCTTGTAGCCCTCGCTGGCGATGGCCAGGCAGGCCACGCCAGCAGCGCCCTCGGCAATGACCCAGTCGATCTCGCGCACGAGGCTTTCGATGTCGAGCGCGCCATCGTCCGCGAAAGGCGTGACGAGGATCGGAATACAGCCGCGCAGCTCGCGTTCAGCACTCATGGCAGGTCAGTCTGACCCGCCCGCGACCGCGGCGTTGGCGCTCTCACCCTCGCGCCGTTCCCAACCTGGGGCGAAGAGAGGGAGGAAGTTCGTGATCTGGTAGGGATGCTTCTCGGCCTCGGCCCAGTTGACCTCGACGCCCAGCCCGGGCGAGTCTGGAATCTGGATGCGGCCGTCGACGACGTCGACTGGCGGGGAGACGATCTCTCGCTCCCAGCCAACGTTGAACTCGTCGAACAGCTCCTGCACCAGCAGGTTCGGCGTGCAAGCGCCGATCTGGATGCAAACCGCCGTTGCGATCGGTCCTTGGGCCTGGTGTGGCGCGACGACGCCATAGTTCGCGTCGGCCATGGCGCAGACCATCCGGGTGCGGAAGATGCCGCCCATGTTCGAGGGGTCGGGCTGCAGGATGTGGACGGTGTTGTACTTCAGCAGCTCGGCGAACTGGTGGGTGGTGTAGAAGCTCTCACCGGCGGAAACCGGGACGTTGATGCGCCGCGCGACCTCGGCGGTGGCGTCGATCTTGGTGTGATCGGTCGGCTCTTCGAACCAGGTCGGGTCGAACTCGGCGATGCGCTCGCCATACCAGATGGCTTCCGAAACGCTGAAGCGGCGGTGGCCTTCGATCATGATCTGGATATCTGGCCCGACCGTCTCGCGCACCGCGCGGATAATGTCGAGCGACAACTTGCGGTCGAGTGGATCCATCGCCCGCCAGCCCGCGCCGAAGGGATCGAACTTGAGCGCCTTGTAGCCGCGTGCGACGACGTCCGCCGCGCGCTCGGCGAAGCTCTCTGGCGTGCGGGGTCCGGTGTACCAGCCGTTGGCATATGCCGGAAGGTCGGCGTGGTAGCGCCCGCCCAGCAGATCGTAGACCGGGCGGCCGGTCGACTTGCCAATGATGTCCCAGCAGGCCTCTTCGATCGCGGCGACGGCGTTCATGTGAATCTGGCCGCCATCGGAATAGAGGTCGCGCGTCATCCGCTGATAGATCGTCTCGACCTGGAAGGGATCCATCCCCTCGAAACGGGGAGCCATTTCGTGAATTGCCGCCTCGACGGTTTTGGCAAAGGCATTGAGCGTCCCCTCTCCGACGCCAAAGAGGCCAGGCTCATCGGTGTCGAGGCGGACCAGGAGCCAGTTCTTCCACGGATTTCCGACCACATATGTGGTCGCTCGAGTGATCTTCACGCCCCCTCCTGAGGTGATGCTTCAGTTGTGCAAGAACCCTACAGCAAGTCGCCAGGCTTGACGATGGCATCTTCGACGTCGGACGGCGTGGGGCCAGGATGAACCGCGCCGCCGGTGTGCGCTGGCGCGTCGGGATAGATCCCCGGGGGCTTCCCGTCGTCGAAATCGCGCACGACCGTTTCGTCCCCCATGATGCCGGTTCCGGGCGCATCCAATCCCGTCGGATCCATCAATCCGGCGTCGGTCGGGTCGATGTGGTCAAGGGACTCGTGCCGGCGTTGGCCGCTGCTGGTCATCGCTGAGTGCTCTCCGCTAGCGCTGCGCTTCACCCCGGGATTGTATGTCCGAATTCGCTCATGCAGGAAGGGCCATGCACTCCAGCGTGGGTGCATGGCCCTGGAACTGGGAGAGGAGTGGACGTCAGGGCGATGGAGCAATAAGGGGACCGGAAAGCCCTTGATCGGGTTGTGGAGCGCGCGCCAGGGCAGTAAATCGAGTGTCGCGGGCCCGAATGCCACGCGCGCCGAAGAGCACGAGCAGCGAAACGAGCGGGAGCAGGACGAGGTTGACCGTGCGTGCAACCCGGTCGAGCATCGTTGGC
>CAYSXO010000099.1:3558-13179 GCA_964434995.1 uncultured Sphaerobacteraceae bacterium | reverse complement strand
CGGCGCCTTTCCGGATGGGATCGGCCCCGATACGGCAAGGCGCGTCCTTGGGACGGTCCTGACCGGGTTCCCCGAAGTCGAGCAGACGATCAAGCAGGTCAGTGTCGAGAGCGCCATGGTGTGGCTACGCGCTGGAGCTCACGCGGGACGCGGACCGGCGAGTTCCAGGGCTACGAAGGGACCGGCAAGCTGGTGACCTGGACGGGTATCACCATCTTCCGCATCGGGCGCGGGCAGATCGCCAGGGAGTGGTCAGCGGTCGACGGGCTCGAGCTCGTGGCCCAATTCGAGGCAAATGCCACGCCAGGTCCGTCGATGAAGCCCAGGGTCTCCCGGCAGGCGGGCACAGACGGAACATCGGGGGGAGTGTAGAAACGGATGACGGAGACGGGAATCGCGAGGGCGGCCGGAATTGTCACCGGGGCGGCCAGCGGGATCGGCGCGGCAGTCACGCGCGCGCTGACCAGCCAAGGCGCGCGGGTGACTGCCGCGGACATCGATCGGGAACGGTTGCAGGCGTTCACGGATGGCATCGTCGAAGCCGGGCTGGAGATCGAGCCGGTGACGGCCGACGTGCGGGATTACGCCAGCGTCGAGCGCCTGCGCGATGCCTGTCTGACCCGTTTTGGGCGGATCGACTTCGTGGTCGCCAACGCGGGGCTGGTCGATTCAGGATCGCTGGCCGATGGCGACCCCGACCGCTGGCGGGCGGTGCTGGAGACGAATCTGCTGGGCGTCGCATACACCGTGCGCGCCGTGTTGCCGGCGATGCTGGAGCAGGGCGACGGCCATGTCGTGCTCCTCGCTTCCGTCTCGGGCCGGGTGTCGTACGCCGGGGAGCCGATATACGCGGCCAGCAAATGGGGCGTGGTGGGCCTGGGCCACTCCCTGCGCAAGGAGACTGTCGGCAGCGGCGTGCGAGTGACGCTGATCGAGCCGGGCATGGTCGATACCCCGCTGACGCGGGACAACCCCTTCGCGCGGGAGTGGCTGCAGTCCCACAGCCCGTTGCAGGATGAGGACATCGCCCGGGCCATCATCTTTGCACTTTCTCAGCCAAAGTACATGGCCATCAACGAGCTGACGCTGCGGCCCATCGCCCAGGAGCACTGACGCGCATCTCAGGCCGCACAGCGGAACCGTCGGGTGCGGTCCTTCCTCCAGTGCTGCCGACGCGGGAGAACTTCGCTAGGTGAGCGGCCGGGGCGGCGGCGCGCCCGTCCCATCGCGGTTCGGGGTGCCGAGCACATGGCTGTTGACTGGCTGCATCACGTTGTCGAAGACCTGCGTGAACATGGCCGCGCCAAAGAACCCGACGCAACGCAGTGTCTCTGTGCCGGTGTTGACCAGGTCGTGACCCACGTTCGTGGGGAGGACGAAGACGCTTCCTGGCCCAACAGGAAACTTCCCGTCGTCACGATGCAGCTCGCCGGAGCCGGAGACGATGTACTGCGTCTCCTCCGTCTGATCGGTGTGCCAGCCGAGGCGGCCGCCCGGTTCGATCTCGAAGACGATCGTCGTCGTGGCATCGGCGCCATGCCCGCCATAGGAGACAAAGGCGCCCTGCCAGCGGACCGTGTCGTCACCTTCACCGTGAATTTGGATGCGTTCCAGATCGTTCGTCGCGACGGGATCCACGCATTCCTCCTCTGGCGGGCGGCCCCGCCTGGCTCTCCGGGCGCCTGAAACGGGCGGCGCGCGCCGCACGTTGAGCTCGTGCCGGATGAACCCAAGGCTACACATTGATGACGGCGCGTCAAGGGCTGCCGGCCGCGGAGGCGAACGGTGGGAATCGGGCGCTACCGCCAGACCTGCCTGAAGATGCGCAAATAGTTGCCCCCGAGGATCTTCAGGATCGTCTCGTCGGAGTATCCCCGCGCCACGAGGCCAGCGGTAAGGTTTGGCAATTCGGCCATGGTCTGGAAGCCGGTGGGCGCGCGCTCGATGCCGAAGAAATCGGTGCCGAGGCCGACGTGATCGGGACCAACGGCCCGCACCACGACGTCGATATCGTCGATGAACGCCTCCAGATCAGGCTGGTTGTAGGCGATGATGCCAACCATCCCTCCGGTGCCGGCGATGGCGTCCAGCAGCGGCCGCGAGCGCTCGTCAACGATATCCGGATAGAGCGGGCTGGAAACGGGATTCTCGGGGAAATACTTGCGCGGGCTGGAGTGCGAGAGGACGACCGGCGCTTCGCTGCGCTCCACGACCTCCCAGCAGCCAGCCACGTTCAGGTGCGCCAGGTCGATGACGATGCCCAGCTCGTTCATCCGCGTGATGGCTTCCTGCCCTGGCTTTGTCAGGCCGCCGGTCCTGACTCCCATTTGCGTGCCGTCAGCGAAGAAGTTGCGCCGGCTGTGCGTCAGGCTGGCCATCCGCAGCCCGAGATCGTGGAAAACGTCGAGGAGCTTGAGGTCTGATTCCAGCGGCTCGAATCCCTCGAAGGTCAGGAACCCACCGGTCTTGCCGCTCTGCTTGACCCGGGAGAAGTCGTCAGCCGTCTCGATCAGCTCGAACGCGGCGTTTTCGTCCGCCTCGCGCCGCAGCCAGGCGACCATTTCCAACGCGCGGTGCAGTGGACGGGTGAGATGATCGCTGTCGATGAAGATGGCCATCGCCTGCGCGGTGAGGCCGCCTTCCAGAAAGCGCGGAACATCGTAGTGACCCATGGTCTGGAAGTAGGCGGTATGCGGAGAGAAGTCGTAGAGCTTCGTCTCCTCGCTCTCTGCCCAGCCCAGCGGCGGCTGCCAGCCCTCGTGCGGCGGCAGCTCGACACGCTCGCCAAGGCGCATTTTGCCGTCGGCAATAGCCATCAGGATGTCGCTGTGCCCGTCGATGATGATCGCCTCGCGGTGCAGTGCGGCGGCGCGATCGGCTGCTGGTGTAGTTTCGATCATTGCTTCCTTTTCCTGGTCATGGCGTTTGGGGGCGCCGCATCCGTTCCCACGAGCGTCACCCATCTATCCCTTAGCGCAATTGTTTCGGGTCGAGCGCGTCCCGGATGCCGTCGCCGACGAAGTTGAAGGCCAGCACGGTCAATGCGATCAACAAACCGGGGAACCAGACCATCCACGGCGCGTCGAGCAGCCGGGTCAATCCCTTCTGCAACATGCTGCCAAGGCTGGCGTGAGGCGGCTGAATGCCGAGCCCGACGAAGCTGAGCGTCGATTCCAGGATGATCGCCTCGGCCACGCGCAGAGTCGCGGCGACGATGATTGGGCCGCTGGCGTTGGGGAGCACGTGCCGCCAGGCAATGCGCCACTGCCCCAGGCCGATCACCCGCGCCGAGGTGACGAATTCGGAGGCGCGCAGGTTGAGGAACTCGCCGCGCGTTAGCCGGGCAACGTCCATCCAGCTCGCCAGGCCGATAATGAGCATGATCGTGAAAATGCTGGGCGGGAAAATGATCTGCGAGATCATGATCAGAAAGAAGAGAGGCACCGACAGCAGAACGTCGACCGTGCGCATCAGCGCCGAGTCAACCCAGCCGCCCGCCATGCCGGCAGTGGCCCCCACCAGCACCCCGAGCGAGATGGCGACGGCGGTCGCCATGAAGCCGACCGCCAGGGAGATGCGCGCGCCGAAAAGGGCGCGCGAGAATCCGTCACGGCCAAGCTCGTCCGTGCCAAAGAGATGCTCGCGGCTCGGTGGTTGCAGAACTCCTTCCGGCATCAGGTCGATGGCGTTGGGGTCATAGGGCGCGACGAACGGCGCAAAGAGCGCCGCCAGGCCAAGCGCGGCCAGGAAAGCCAGGCCCGCGCAGGCCAGCCGGTTGCGGCTGAAGAGGTCCCAGGCGCGCAGGAAGAGCGGTCGCTCGGCGGAGCGCAGCGGGGCGCTGAAGGTGGTCGCGGCAGCGGTCGCCATGGTCACCGGCCCCTCGCGCTGGCAGCGACCTGCGGATTGACGACGATATACGCGAGGTCAGCCAGCAAGTTGCCAAAAATGATGAAGATCGACGAAAAGAGCGTCACGCCCATGATGACCGGGTAGTCCCGTTTCAGGATGGCATCGAAGCCGAACTGGGCCATGCCTGGCCAGGAAAAGACAACCTCGATGACATACGACCCGGCGACCAGATTGGAGACCGAAAAGCCGATCAGGGTCACGATCGGGATCAACGAATTGCGCCAGGCATGGCGAAACATCACCCTGCGCTCGGCCAGTCCCTTGGCGCGCGCGGTACGGATATAGTCCTGATGCAGCACCTCCAGCAGGCTGGCCCGTTGGTAGCGAACCCAGGAGATGAGGCTGACGAAGGCGGTGACGAAGACCGGCAGAATAAAGTGCTTGACCCGATCGAGCCAGATCGGCCCACTCGGATTCAACGATTCCATCTGTCCCGTCGGCAGCCAGCCAAGCTGAACCGCGAAGAGCCAGATAAGGATCATGCCGATCCAGAACGAGGGCAGGGAGTTCCCCAGCACGGCGAAGGTGGTGGTGGCGTAGTCGAAGAGGCTGTACTGCTTGACGGCGGCGATGGCGCCAAGCGTAATGCCGATGATCATTGCCAGGACGAGCGAAATACCCATGAGCGACAGCGACGCGGGCAAGCGCTCGCCAATCAGATCGAGTACCGGCCGCTGGCTGGAAAGCGAGTAGCCAAGGTTTCCCTGGACAGCCTGGCCCAGCCAGCGGAAATACTGGGTCGGCAGAGGATCGTTCAGTCCCAGGTTCTGCCGAATCCGCTCGATATCCTCCGGGTTGCCCTTGGACAAGCCGCCCGCGACATACATCTGCACCGGGTCACCGGGCGCCGCTCGCATGATGGCGAACGAGAGGATCGAGACGACCAGCAGAGTCGGGATGACCAGGAGCAGCCGGCGCAAGAGGATCTGGTACACGGGGTCTCCGGGTAATTCCTGTCAAAGGCGCCAAAGGCCTGAAAGCGTGTCGTGTTGAGCGAAGCGAAGGAACTTGGCCCAGGAATGCGCTGCTTCGTGGAGCCGAGATGGTTCGCTTCGCTCAACATGACACGATGGTTGGGCGCCGCACGCGGGATGAAGCGCCTGACACGGGAACTACTTCCTGGCCGACGTCACCTTCCAGGGCTCGCGGAAGATGCCGGTGTTATCCATGTCCGCCGTCGAAGCGGGCAGGCTGAGCCCGTCGACATTCGGCCCGGCGGCCATCTGCGCCTGCCAGAGGTAGAGCCAGATGGCCGGCACATCGGCGGTGAGCAGGTTCTGCGCCTCCCAGAGGTGCTGGGCGCGCTCCTCCTGCGTCAGCGCGATCGCGGCGGCTTCCAGCGCGGCATCGACCTCCGGGTTCGAGTAGTTTGAGGGATTGGCAAGGTAGGTGCCCTCCTCGGCGGTCGAGGTCAGCCAGCGCGAGGCGATGTCGGGATCGACGCCGAAGCCCTGCCAGTCGAGGTAGATGTCGAAATTCTTGTTCTCGTAGACCTCGGTCTCGAAGGTGGCGTACTCGAGCTGGTTGATCTTCAGCTCGATGCCGACCTGCTGCAGGAACTGCTGCATTCCGGCGGCGATATCCGGGGCGGCGTAGTCAGGGTAGATGGTGATGCCGATGCTGAGCGGCTGTCCATCCTTCTGCCGGATACCGTCGCCCGTCCAACCGGCCTCTTCCAGCAGCGCTTTGGCTTTTTCCGGGTCGTACTCGAAGACCGGCGCCTCGGGGCTGGCGGCCCAGCCGATGCTGATCGGCGAGTTGCCAACCGTCGCCGTCGGCGAAACCGCCGCCTTCATCAGATTCTCGCGGTCGATGGCGTGGGCGATTGCCTCGCGCACCGCCTTCTCCTGCAAGATCGGGTTGCCCATATTGATGCGGCCGGCGAAGATCCAGTTGGAATCGTACCGGTAGACGGTCAGGTTCGGGTCTTCCTCGGCCGCCTTGACGTTCCCGGCCTCTCGCAGCGAGGTGACGTCAATTTCGCCCGATTTCAGCGCCGCGAGGGCAGACTGCTCGTTCGGGAACGCCGCGAAAATCACCTGCTTCGCACCCGGCTGCCCCTGGTGGTAGGCGTCGTGGGCCTCCAGGACCAGCCGCTGATCGGGGACGTACTCGACGAACTTGTACGGCCCGGTTCCGATCGGGTTCATGTTGAAATCGCAGGTTAGCATGTCGGTACAGGTTTCGAGGATATGCTTCGGCAGGATCGTGAAGAAGATCTCATCGGCTCGGGACGTCTTGGCCAGGAATGGGCCGAACGGCTTGGGCAGGGTGGCCTGCACCGTGTGGTCGTCGATCTTCTCCCAGACAACCGGCTCGCCATCAATGATGAACTTGCTTCGGTACGGCGAGTTCACCGTCTCGTCGAGCGTCAGCTCGGCGGTATAGACAACGTCGTCGGCGGTCATCGGCGTGCCGTCGTGGAACGTCACGTCGTTCCGTAGCGTGAAGGTGTAGACCGTCCCGTCCTCGGAGATCTCCCACGATTCGGCCAGGTCGGGGATCGGGTTCATCTCCTCGTCGAAGCGCACCAGGCCGTCGTAGAGCCAGACGCGGACGTCATCCAGGAGAGGGTTGAAATTGGCCGGGAACTGCGCCTCGCCGCCCTTGATGATGAGGATGCCGCGCTCGTCGTCCTGCGCGGCGCGCGCCAGCGCGACAGACGCGGCCTCGGGAATAAGCGAAGCCGCCGCCAGGGTCCCGGCGCCGGCAACTCCGGCTTGTAGCAGCCGTCGACGTGAGACCAATTGTCCTGACATCCCCTACTCCTTCAAGCGTCGAGCCAAAGACGGAATCGAGCTGCGCCACGCGTGTCGCGCGCGGGTCCGGCCATGCTCTCTCCTCGATGAGATTGCGCTGAGCTACGCGGATCGCCGCAAGTATACGCAGACGATTGGCGGATGCCGGACCACATGGTGAACGTTCGGCGGTATGATCGTCCGTAGAATTATTGATGCAATGCTGGAGGCGGTGGGCATGGGCAAGGCGGCGCGCGTGCGGATCGGGTTGGCGCAGCTTAATTCCGAGTTGGGCGACACCCAGGCGAATTTGCGGCGCGCGGAGCAGTACATCGCGCGCGCGGCCGCGGAAGGCTGCGATCTGGTGATGTTCCCGGAGCTCTATTTGCAGGGGTACCGGGCGGATACCTGCTTCGTCGATGTGGCGGAGCCGATTCCAGGTCCCTCGACGGCTCGCCTGGAAGCGCTGGCGCGCGAACACGGCCTCTACATCGTGATGGGCATGGGGCGGCTGGAAGAGGATTTCCCGCACCTGATCTACAACTCGCTTTGCTTCGTCGGGCCGGAAGGGCTGCTCGGGCACTACGACAAGGTGCACCTCGGCACGTTTCATCCCTACATCGAGGGGGTCTACTTCGCGCCAGGGCGCCACGCGCCCGTGTTCGACACCCGCTTTGGGCGGGTCAGCCTGCAGATTTGCTACGACTCCTGGTTCCCGGAACTGACGCGAACCTACGCGCTGAAGGGCTCCATTCTCAATCTGGTTATCTCCGCCGGCCCCAGTGGCTCGGAGGATTCCTGGAAAACGATGCTGCGCGCCCGCTCGATGGAGAACGCCTTTCCCTCCGTCTACTGCAACACCGTCGGCCGGCAAAAGGACTTCTCCTTCTTCGGTGGCAGCAAGATCGTCAATGCCTCGGGGATCGTGACGGCCGAGGCGAAGTACGACGAGGAAGATTTCGTGATCGGCGAGGTCGATCTCGAGGAAGGCTTGCGCGTTCGGCGGCATTGGCTCCTCTTCCGCGAGCGCAATCCGGCGGTTTACGCGCCTCTGACCCAGGCTGATCCTTCCGCCTGAGCCGCCTTCCCGATCGGGCGCCATGCCGGGGCCAGCGAAAGATCTCCTGCCGCTTCAGGGAAAGCCCTCCCGTGAGCCGAGATCCTTCGCCGCGCCCGGCGTGACAGCCGCCCCACGATACGAGGTCGTGCGTCATGCGAAGAGGAACTGGCCGTTCCTGAAGACCGCGCGGCCGTCGACCGAGATTTCGCCCTCCTGGCGCAGATCCTTGACCAGATCCCAATGGATTGCCGAGCGGTTCGTGCCGCCGCATTCGGCGTAGGCGCGGCCGAGCGCCAGATGGATCGTGCCGCCAATCTTCTCATCGAACAGGATGTCGCCGACGAAACGGTCGATACTGTCGTTGACGCCGATGCCGAACTCGCCAATGCGCCGCGCGCCGGCGTCGGTTGCCAGCGCGTGTTGCAGGATCGCTTCCCCCCGGCTGGCGCTGGCCCTCACCACCTCGCCGTGCTGGAACTCGAGGCGAATCCCCTCGATCGTCTCACCCGCGTAGAACGCTGGGAACTCGAAGGCGATCGCTCCCTCGGCGCTCTCGTCGAGCGGCGCCGTGTAGACCTCGCCGTCCGGCATGTTGATCCGCCCGTCGCCAATCACGTATGTCCTGCCGGTGGTCGAAAAGGTCAGGTCGGCCTCGCGGCCAGTGATCCTCACGTGCTGCCCGCCCTGGAAGAGATCCCGAATGGCCTCGAAGCGCCGCGCCTCCTCCTGCCAGTCGCGCAAGGTGGCGTTGAAAAAGAAGGCCATCATGGCCTCCAGGCTCATCCGGGCCTGCTGGGCAAGAGTCTCGTTCGGCACACGCGCCAGCACCCAGCGTGTGCCCTCCGTGCGCAAGGCGGATAGTGCGCCCAGCGCGCGCTTTCGGGCAATCAGCCGTTCTGGCGGAACGCCTATCAACTCGTACGGGTTACGCGCGCCACGCAGGCCGATATACAGATCGGCCCATGCCAACCCTGCCTCTTCCAGGTCGGGAACGCGCGCGATCTGCGCGTCTGTTCCGTGATTCAGGAGCGCGCGTTCGAGATGCGCGGAGTTGAACTGCACGTGCGGGTAGGCGCCGGCCTGCAACGCCGACTCATAGACGGCCAGCGTGAGGGGAAAGGTCTCGATTTCGCCCATGGCGATCACTAACCGCTCGCCCGGCTGGGCGTGGACGGAGTAGTTGACCAGGATGTCGGCGAGGTACATCCAGCGCGGGTCGATCATCCGTTGCTCCACGAAACTCATTGCCGCTGGCAATCTGCAGCCGGATGCCGGCGTATCATGCCGCTCCCCGCTGCGGTGGCTTTCCACGTGGACATTCTGCACGACGTGGCGCGGCCCGCGCTCCCTGGACCCAAGCCCACGAGAGGTCATGATGGATCCGGCTCTACGCCTCTCATCGACATCGCGCACCACGGCTGGGACGCTGCTCCTGGCGCCTGTAGCCGTCGAATGTGGCGGCAGGAACCAGCCGCCGTTTCAGATCAACGTTTTTCGTGCGGGGCGTGCGGCGATCGGCGGTATCGCGCCGGGTCCACTGTCCGCTGGCGCTTCCCTCAACGAGACGTGTGGGCCGCGCACGTCAGGCGCATCTCGGAGATGATAGTTCCCGTTGACCTTCCTCTTGGCGAGCCGTGAACTGGGAGCCTTGATGACCTACCAGCGAGACTTTGCGCGCAAGCTTCGGGTCGGCGTGGTTGGCCTCGGCGGCCATGCCTATCGGAATGTTCTGCCGACGCTGCACTACCTGCCGGTGCAGTTGACCGCGCTCTGCGACGTCGATCTGGACCGGCTGGCGCGCACCGCCGCGGAGTATGGCGCGGCGATGCCCTATACCGACGCGGAGCGGATGTTCGCGGAGGAGCCGCTGGATGCCGTGCTGGTCGACGCGCCGTGCTCTTCCACCGGCACGGT
>CAYSXO010000099.1:0-3548 GCA_964434995.1 uncultured Sphaerobacteraceae bacterium | reverse complement strand
TGCCGTGCTGCTCTGCACCGGGCCCAAGAGCCATCCGCCACTCGCCATCGCCGCGATGCGGGCCGGCGTGCATGTCTGGATGGAGAAGCCGCCGGCTTTGCGCGCCTCCGGCGTGCGCGAGATGATCGCGGCTCGGGGCCACCGGGTCTGCGCGGTCGGGTTCAAGAAGGCCTACATGCCGGCCGCGCGCAAGGCGAAGGAGCTGGCAGCGTTGCCGGAATTCGGCCCGCTGCGCTCGATGCTGGCTCTCTATCCGGTCACCATCCCGCGGGATGGAGCGAGCGTGCTGGCCTCCGGGATTTCGCCTTCCTTTCTCGAGGTTGGTTGCCATCCTCTCTCGTTGATGGTCTCCCTCGGTGGGCGGGTTGCCGAGGTGACGACGCTGCGCGGGCCGGGCGAGGAGGCGGTCGGGTCGGTCAATCTCCGCTTCGCCAGCGGGGCGGTCGGCGTGCTCTTCCTGGCCGGCGGCAGTCCGGCGCTGCACGCCGGGGAACGCTATGAGCTTGTCGGCAATGGACAGATCGTCTCGATCGAGAACAGCGTGCGGGTTGCCTGGCACCGGGGCGTGCCATTCGACTACGAGACGCAGCGCGATTTCACGGCGCCCGGCATCGAGAGCGGCAGCATCGTCTGGGAATCGAGCAACCGCCAGGGCACGTTGGAAAACACGTCGTTCTTCGTGCAGGGCATGTACGACGAGCTGCGCGACTTCTGCGATGCGGTCCTGGAGGGGCGGCAGCTCGAAATCGGGACGCTGGAGTTCGCGCTGCACGTGATGGAGGTATACGAGGCGGGATTGATCAGCGAAGGTCAACCCGTGCGGATCGAGGAGGAAACTGGTGGGTCAGGCGGAGGAATCGCGCGGGTCTCGTGATGACGTCGTGCGCGGCATCGAGGAAACCGGGATAGTTACGACAAGTTGGGGGGCAGCTCTCCTGGCTGGTCGGCGCGGAAGAAATGCCCGGCGCCGAGCAGACCTTCGGTGTGGTCACCATTCAGCCCGGCCTGTGCAACCCCCTGCACCTCCACCCGAATTGCGAAGAGTTCCTCTATGTCATTTCCGGGGAGTGCGATCACCTGCTGGGCGAGGAAATGTTCCACCTGGCTCCAGGCTCGGTGATTCGAATTCCACGAGGCATCAAGCACTGGGCGAAATGCACCTCGGCTGAGCCGCTGGTGGCGGTGATCTCCTTCTCGGCGCCCGACCGCCAGGCTCTGAGCCTGGAAGGCGATGGCATCGCTTGATGCGGCTCTCCCCCGAGCAACGCGGACCGCTCGGGATGGCGCGACAGATGCATCAACCATAGCGGAAAGGATTTCGAGGCATGGCCACGGTCGTCCTTGCCGGGACACTCGATACCAAGGGGCATGAGTACGCCTACGTGCGGGACACGCTACGCGAGCTCGAGGTCGACGTCGTCCTGGTCGATGCTGGCGTCCTCGGCGCGCCCCTGACCGAGCCAGATATTCCCCGGGAAGCAGTCGCGGCAGCGGGTGGAGCACGTCTGGCCGAGCTGGTCGCCGAGGCAGACCGCGGCAGCGCGATCGAGGTCATGGCGCGCGGCCTGAGCGAGGTCGTTCGCCAGCTCCATGAGGAAGGGCGACTCGATGCGATCCTGGGTCTCGGCGGCAGTGGCGGATCGTCGCTGATTGCGGCGGCGATGCGCGAGTTGCCGATCGGCGTGCCGAAGCTGCTCGTCTCCACCGTGGCTGCAGGCGATACGCGGCCGTATGTCGGGACCGTCGATGTGACGATGATGCACTCGGTGGTCGACATTGCCGGTATCAACCAGATTTCGGAGCGCATCCTGACCAACGCGGCGGCGGCGGCGGCAGGAATGGCAAAGGCCAGCGCGGAAGTCATGCCGGGCGCGGCCAGCAAGCCGATGATCGGGGCGACGATGTTCGGCGTCACCACCCCCTGCCTGACCGTCGCCCGCGAGCGGCTGGAGGATCTGGGGTATGAAGTGCTCGTCTTCCATGCCACCGGCGCGGGCGGGCAGTCGATGGAACGCCTGATGCGCGATGGTTACATCACCGGCGCGCTCGACGTCACCACGACCGAGTTGGCGGACGATCTGGTCGGCGGCGTCTTCCCGGCCGGTCCCGACCGGCTGGAGACCGCCGGCGAGCTGGGCATCCCGCAGGTGGTCTCCCTCGGCGCGCTCGATATGGTCAACTTCGGCCCCAGCGAGACAGTGCCGGAGAAGTTCGCTGGCCGTTTGCTCTACAAGCACAATCCCACCATCACCCTGATGCGGACGACGCCGGAGGAGTGCGCTGAGCTTGGCCGCCGCCTGGCCCGCAAGCTGAACGCGGCTCGAGGCCCGGTGACCCTCTTCGTCCCGCTGCGCGGCGTCTCGCTGATCGCCACGGAAGGTCAGGTCTTCTTCGATCCGGAGGCAGACGCGGCGTTACTGGGGGCTATCCGCGACACGCTCGACCCGCGCGTCGAGTTGCGCGAGATCGACACCGACATCAACGATTCTGCCTTCGCCACGGCGATGGCTGACGCGCTCCACGCCAGCTATTCCGCCTGGGCGGCTGGCCGGGAAAGGAACGAGGCATGAAGCGGGAAGAGGCGCTGGCCCGGCTGCGCAAACAAGTGGCGACGGGCCTGCCAATCGTCGGGGCTGGAGCAGGCACGGGGCTATCAGCGAAGTGCGCCGAAGCGGGCGGCGCCGACCTGATCATCATCTACAACTCGGGCCGCTATCGGATGGCTGGCCGGGGCTCGCTGGCCGGGTTGCTGCCATACGGAGACGCCAACGCGGTCGTCGTCGACATGGCCCGCGAGGTGCTGCCGGTCGTGAAATCGACCCCCGTGCTGGCCGGTGTCTGTGGCACCGATCCCTTCCGGATCATGGATGTCTTTCTGCCGCAATTGCGCGAAATGGGGTTTTCCGGGGTGCAGAACTTTCCGACGGTCGGCCTCTTTGACGGTGTCTTCCGGCAGAATCTGGAGGAGACCGGGATGGGCTACGGCCTCGAGGTAGAGATGATCCGCAACGCGCGCGCGCTCGATCTCCTCACCGCGCCCTATGTCTTCAACCCTGAGGAGGCGCGACAGATGGCCGAGGCGGGGGCGGACGTGCTGGTTCCGCACGTCGGACTGACCACGTCTGGCACGATCGGCGCACAGACCGCCATCTCGCTCGATGAGGCGGTGGAGCGGGTCCAGGCGATGCACGATGCGGCGAAGGCGGTCAACCCGGAGATCATGGTGCTTTGCCACGGCGGCCCGATTGCCGAGCCGGACGATGCCGCCTACGTCATCGCCAACACACACGGCGTGGTTGGCTTCTTCGGCGCGTCCAGCATGGAGCGGTTGCCGACGGAGGCCGCCATTACCAGGACGGTCGAGCGGTTCAAGGCCGTTCCCGTCTGATGCAGGACGCCGTTGGATCGCGGCGTCCACTAGCCCGGATTATTCATGGCGGCCGAGCGCTGCCAGTTGGCGCTTCGGCGCACGCCTTCCGCGAACCCGGCGCAGCGAGGAAGTCCCGATCCGCATTTCATCGGCAAGAGAAGTTTCCCGAACTATCAAT
>CAYSXO010000098.1:0-13301 GCA_964434995.1 uncultured Sphaerobacteraceae bacterium | reverse complement strand
CAGGCGAACATCCTGCTGATGCTCGACGAAGCTGAACGGCCCGGTGCCGATGGGGTGTTTGCCGAAGTCTTCGGCCTGAGCGGCCTCCGGGGGCAGGATATAGAGGAGCGCCAGGTTGCGCGGGGTGGTGGGGATCGGAACAGACGATTTGAGGAGGACGGTCTTCGCATCGACGACCTCGACCTCGGGCAACTCCTCAGGACAGAGGTAGTACCAGGGATACGCTTCCGCCGTGCGGCGGTAGTCGTCGATCGTGAACTTCACGGCATCGGCGTTGCAGGGCTCGCCATTGTGAAACGAAACGCCCTCGCGCAGGGTGAATCGCCAGGTGGTGGGATCGACCGCCTCCCAGCTTTCCGCCAGAGCGGGCGTCAGGCCCATGTCGGCATCGAGGCGAACCAGCGGCTCGCAGACATGCTGCATGAGCCCCATCTCCTCGGTCGTCTGGATCAGGCGGGGATCGAAGGTAAAGACGTCGCGCACGGATGCGTACGTGACCTGCCCCGGCGCGGCCTGAGCGGCGGCCGAGGCCGGCTGCCAGGACCTGCCGGGCAAGCCAAAGGCAGCGGCGCCGAGCGCACCCGCGCCGATAGCGGCGTGACGCAGCACGCGGCGGCGCGTGAGCTCAGTCGTGAGCGGCTGGATCGGCCCCTGGGCGTGATTCCCGTTTCGCACGTGAAACTCTCCCTTTCTCGGTCCAGAATCGTGGCTCTCTCAGGTGAGGGCGACGCTGTCTGCTGGCGCCAAACCGTGCTCCAGCAGATGGCGCAGCTCGCCGCGCGTGCGCTCGAGCGCGTTGCGAATCAGGGATTCCACCTCCTCACCGTCACGCCGGTCACAGGCGTCGATCATCGCGCGGTGTTCCCGCAAGCTGATTTCGAGCACGCGCGGCAGAGATAGACCGACGGTGCGATAGCGGCGCGCCTCTTGGCGCAGGCCGTGGATGGTGCGCAAGAGCCGAGGACGGCGAGCGGCGCGATAGAGCGTCTCGTGGAAGGCCCAGTCGAGATCGAGCCAAGCGACGGGATCGCCCCGGGAGACGACCTCCTCCATGGCTGGCAGAAGCTGGCGCATCGCGTCCAGATCGTGGTCGGCGATCTGCTCCGCGCCAAGCCGGCCAGCGGCGCCTTCCAATGCCAGGCGCATGACGTAGAGATCTTCGAGATCGTCAATGCTCAGTGGCCGCACCACCGCGCCCCGGTGCCGGACGATCTCCACCAGCCCCTCGGCTTCAAGCCGCCGCAGCGCCTCGCGAACGGGCATGCGGCTGGCATTCAGTCGCTCGGCCTCGGCGTCCTGGTCGATCCGCGTGCCCGGCGGCAAGGCGCCGGAAAGGACGCGATCGCGCAGGGCGTCGTAGGCGATATCGGCCATCGTGCGATAGCCAGTGGCCGCGGGGGCCGGGTCGTGCCGGTGGTCGTCCATCGCCAAACTCCGGTGTTGGGCGTTGCGCTCGCGATCGCTGGATGACGAGCGCTGCATCAGTGTCGTGGTCTGATCTTTGATCAAATATCGTGATTCGCGCAATCGTAGCAGGTTCCACGACGATGTCAACAGGGCATTGAGGGCAACGCTGGCCGCGTGCAATGCGGGGCTGGATTGGGGATTTCGCGCGCGGCCGCTGAGCGGTCAGGGCGCCGGCGGAAATGGGTCACGCGATGACGAGGTGATCCGGGCGTGCCTCGCGGCCCCGTACCGGCGGGTTCGTCTCCGGCTCGCGAGATCAAGGTGAGGCCGGGATCGCGCAACGCGGCAAGCCGCCGCATGGCATAGGAGACGCGGCCTCACGGCTTGCCTCGGCCGCGCCCCCTGGCGCGGGCTGGCCACCGCGGCAGCGCTCATCGTCAGCGCGTTTCATCCGGGGGCGTGGACTCCGCGATCCGTTTGATCCGCGCCAGCCGGGCATCCCACTCCGTCGAGAGCGCTTCAATCCAGCGGGCCATGTCGTCGAGGCGCTCCGGGCGAACGGTATAGCGCATCTCGCGGCCCTCCTTCGTCCCGGCCACCAGACCAGCCCGGTCGAGGACCGCGAGATGCTTCACCACGGCCTGGCGTGAGACGGGCAATTCGGCGGCGATCATGGTGGCCGTCGCCTCGCCGTGAGCGGCGACGGCGTCCAGCACTCGCCGCCTCGTCGGGTCGGCGAGCGCGGCGAGCAGATCTTCGATTGTCTCGCCGCGCTCGCTCATGACGATCTCGTATTCTTGCTAGGCCGCTATGCGCTGCGCGTAGTCCCGCAGCTCATCGAGCTCGTGGGCCCAGCCCTCGGTGTTGTCCTTGTGGTGCTGGGCCTGTTCGGCCTCAGGCAGGTCAAGCGAGCTGAACCCGGTCTCGACCACCCGCAGCCGGGTGCCCGCGCCTTCTGGAGCGAGCGTGAACTCGACCAGGGTCGAGTTGCCCGCCACTGGCGGCACATCCTTGTCCCGCGCCCAGCGATAGGCGAAGGCGCGCTGCGGCTCGACGCGCTCGATGGCCGCGTGAAAACTCCCATAATCGGCCCAATGAAACTCCGCCGCCCCGCCCGTCCGGAGGTCGACCGTGGCGCGGTCGCCGAACCACTCTGCTATCTGCTCCGGCGTGGTCAACGCCGCCCAGACCCGCTCCACCGGCGCATCGATGATGATCTCGCGCTCGATTCTGTCTGTCACCATTGTTTTGCTCCTCAGTGCGCGCAACTGGCGTATGCAGCGGCGCGCATCGCTCAACGGCGCGTTGCTGCCAGGGACTGCATGTACTCCTGCAGCGCCGTGAAGGCCCCGCTCCAGCCCAAGATGTTGCCTTCAACCTGTTCCGCCTGCTCAGCCTCCGAAATGGCCAGATCGCGGAAGCCGCTTTCGACCACCCGCAGCCGGGTGCCGGTTCCTTCCGGCACGAGCGTGAACTCCACCAGCGTGGCGTTCCCCTCGCCGACCGGATCATCCGGCAGCCGCGCCCCGCGGTAGGAAAAGCGATGGGGCGGCTCGACCCGCTCGATGCGGGCGAAGAACCTGCCGTGCTCCTTCCATTGCATGACCAGCGTTCCCCCTGGCCGCAAGTCGACCGTGGCGCCGTCGAAGGCAAACCAGGTGCGGATATGCTCGGCCTCGGTGAGAACGGCCCAAACGCGCTCCGGCGGCGCGTCGATAACGATTTCGTGCTCGATCTGCTCGGGAACCATGGCTCTCTCCGCAACCTCCTCGCTTGGCGAGTGAACGACGGGGCGTAATCGCACGTGCAACCACAGGGTAGCACATTTGAGCGAAATGCGCAACCATAGAGTTGCGCATTTCGCTCACTGGTCCATGGGGAAGGAGGTCGAGTCGCGAGTGCGGTTGCGTTGCGGCCCGAGCACCGCCGCGGCATCTTTCCGAACGCGCGGGACTCTCCGCGCGCTGACGGCCTGATCGCTCACCTGGTTGTCAATCACCAGGGCCTTCTGGCAGGCAGCCACCGCGATCGATCCGGATGCGGCCAGGCCCAATCCGCGGGGGCGTAGCCGGGCTGCAGGCGGTGATGGTGGCCGCGGACACCGGCTCCGACGTCTTCCCGGTTTGCGACGACTCCTGGCGCGTGACGCCACCGCTGGCCGCGGAATCAGGCACTCTACGCACAGGCGACGGCTTCTCGGTTGGTCTGGTAGGTGCATGGTGGCCGGTAATCCGCCAGTTCAGCCCGGTTCGCTCCCGGACCCCCGCACCCGGTTTGGCGGGCGAGAGGCCGAGTTATCAGCCGCGCGGTCATTTCTTGTTGATGAGACCGCTTCGCTCCTCACCCTGACTGGGCCCGGCGGCGTCGGCAAGACGCGGTTGGCGCTGGCTGTTGCGCGGGACGTTGCGCCGCGATTTCAGGATGGGGTGGTGTGGGTCGATTTCTCCGCGCTCCAGGATGCCGCGCAACTCCCGGCCACGCTTGCCATTGCCCTCGGCATCGATCGATGCCAGCGGGCGTTGACCCTCAGCGCGATCGTCCACCACGTTCGCACGCGCCAGGTTCTCCTTGTGCTTGACAACTGCGAGCATCTCCTGGGAGACGTTGCCGCTCTGGCGACGACGCTGCTGGCATCTTGTCCGGCGCTGCAGATTCTGGCCACGAGTCGCGCGCCTTTCCACCTAAGAGGCGAGCAGCTCCTGCCCGTGGAACCCTTCTCCACTCCGCCATTGAGTTCCACCAGTCTGAAGGAAATCCAGGCCTCGCCGGCTGTCGCCCTCTTTGCCCAGCGCGCGCCGCCAATCCGCGCTTTTCGGTGAACACGGCGAATGCGGGACCGATCGCCGCCCTTTGCCGCGCGCTCGATGGCCTGCCCTTGGCGCTCGAGCTGGCCGCGGCCCGGCTCGCCATCTTCTCCCCGGAAGCGCTCCTGAACCAGATGGCCGATCGCCTCGCCATGCTCAGCGATGGCCCGCGCGATGCGCCACCTCGCCAGCAAACGATCGAGGCGGCCATCGGGTGGTCCCACGATCTCCTTTCGCCCGACGAGCAGGCGATGTTCCGCCGCCTGGCCGTCTGCGCGGGCGGCTTTACCCTGGAGGCCGCGGAGGCTATCGGCTCTTGGCTCTCGGCTATCAGCCACCAGCACGAAGTATCTGCCGTTCTCCCTATTGCCCCAACACCCCGACACCCGACACCCGTCGCCCATCACCCATCACCCTCCATCGTCCATTTCGTATCCCGCCTGCTCGATCAGAGCCTCATCCAGCGCCTGCCCGGTGGCGGCGAGCCACGCTTTTTCATGCTGGAGACCATTCGGGCCTTTGGGCTGGAGCGCCTGACAGCCACTGGCGAGCACGCCTCCGCGCGCGATGCCCACCGCGCGTGGCGCCTCGACACTGTCGAACGCGCGAGCCCCTATACGCATGGCCCCGGAGCCGCTGCCTGGCTCGACAAGCTCCAACCGGAGCACGACAACATCCGTGCGGCGTTGGCCTGGTCCGTGACCCAGCACGACGGTGAAGCGGCGCTGCGCCTTTGCGTTGGCCTACTAGACTTCTGGCGCCTGCGCGGCCATGTCCTCGAAGGGCGCGACTGGCTGGAAGCCAGCCTGGCCATTGGCGCGGATGCTCGCGCAATTCACCGCGCCCGGGCATTGCATGGGCGCGGTGAGATGCGCACCGGCTGGGCGACGCGCCTCGCGCGTTGGCCGCCCTCGAGGAAAGTCTGACGCTCTTTCGGGCCCTGGGTGATCAGCACGGCCTGGGTCAATCGTTGGCGATGCTCGGCGTCATCGCCGAAGATCATGGAGACTACGCCACGGCCACACGGCGCCTGACGGCAGCACACGCGGTCTTTGCCGCGCTGGACGATCGTCACAATCTGAGCCAGGTAGCCAGACACCTTGGGGTGGTGGCCCATGCCAGGGGAGATCTGGATCTGGCCATGGCGCGCTATGAGGAGGCGCTTGCCCTCGGCCGAACTGATGAAGACCCATACATCATCTCGCTCGCCCTCTGGAAT
The DNA here is from genome assembly GCA_964434995.1 of uncultured Sphaerobacteraceae bacterium. Taxonomy (GTDB): domain Bacteria; phylum Chloroflexota; class Chloroflexia; order Thermomicrobiales; family UBA6265; genus JACCXM01. The sequence goes on along the minus strand of CAYSXO010000098.1, from coordinate 7,871 downwards.
CAGGGGCTTCTCCACTGTCAGCAAGGCCGCCTCTCCTCGGCCGCGGACGCCATGGCCGAGGCGCTGCTCTGGGAGGAGGCTCTCGGCACGCTCGAAGAGGCAGGACCGGACTTTGGCAATCTCGCGGTTCTCGCCATTGCCGCGGGGCGGCCAGAAGCCGCGGTCCGGTTGTTGGGGACGGCCCATGGCCAGCTCGAGCGCCGGGGCATGGCGTTCGCCCTTCCAGAGCGCGAGTTCTACGATCAGGCGCTCCTCACCATGCGGCGCCATCTGGATGAACCGGCCTTTTCCGCGTCCTGGGAGATCGGGCGGCATCGCACGATCGCCGGCTCAGCGGACGATGTGCGGGAGGTCTTTTCCGCGGCGCGGTCCGAATCCTACTCGGCCCCAGCGCCCAGCCCCAGCGTCCACTTCGCCCTGACCTCGCGCGAACAGGACGTTCTCGCGCTGCTCTGCCAGCGCCTGACCAATGCCGAGATCGCCGAGCGGCTTTATCTCAGCCGGCGCACCGTTGAAGACCACGTCAGCCGATTGCTTGCCAAGCTCGACGTGGCCAACCGGCGCGAGGCCGTCGCCCTGGCGGCCCGCCTCGGCTTCGACCGCTCCGAGTCACGCGTACCGTAGCGAGCCTGCACCAATGCCGTAACACATACCGTATGCCGTACGGTAGGCGCTCCCCCTGCCTGACGCCATTCTCCAGACAGCACGCGGGGTGTGCTCGCGCCGGGGACTCACCAACGCTGGCGTGGCGCTCCGGGCCTGAGCTCCGGGCTCCGCGCGAATGGAGCGATTGGCACAGGCATGGCCCATCTGGTCTTGTTGACATCACATCCCTCCCGGTTCGCGCTGGTCAGCGCCATCGCCCTGGCGCTGGGGCTGATGGCCGCGATCACCGGCCGGATGCCGCTCGCTGGCGGTTCGATTGCCACGAATCCTCACCACGCCCAGATCGGCATCGCCCCAGTCGTTGTCGTCGCTGGCGAGGCCTCCATCGCCAGCCAGCGGCTGAGCTCGCCGCGCTCGCGCCACCATGTGATCCCGGCGCCCCGGCCGCATTCTCACGACACGGCAAGCAGCCCCTGGGCCGTTCTGCTCGACCTGCAACATGACCGCGTGGCGAGCGATCTTCCGAGGCTTCGCCCGCCGCGAGGTGGGCGGGAGTTTCTGATTGAGATGGCGAGTTGGCGGCATGCGTCGGTCACGCCACGAACTCCTCCCATGTCCTCGTCGTGTTGCCCTCGGTAACGTGAGGCGCGCATGCGGTCGAGGCGGAGCAACAGGACTTCGCCAGGCCGAATCCCGGTACCCTTCCCATAGCTGGCATGCATTGGGCCAGCACGCGGTCAGCGAGGGCGAGGCATGGCTGGGCCGAAAGCGGCTTTTACCTGGTGGTCGTTTGTCGATCGCGGTATGGAGGCCGGCGAACTGATCCGCGGCGCGGCACGCATCGGCTATGACGGCATCGAAATTGCCGACGTGGAGTACTGGCCAGCCATTGCCGACGCGGGGCTGGCGATTGCCAGTCATCGGGGCCACGCAACGCTCGAATCAGGGTTGAACGCGGTCGAGAACCACGATCGCATCGAGCGCGAGGTGCTGGCGAATATCGAACTCGCCCTGGCGTGGGGCAAGCCGGTCCTGATCTGCTTCAGCGGCAACCGCAATGGACTGTCTGACGAAGAAGGGATCGCGAATACCGCGCTCGGCCTGTCGCGGGTGGCCCGCGCCGCGGAGGAGGCGGGCGTTACCCTGGCCCTGGAACTGCTCAATAGCAAGATCGATCATCCGGACTATCAGTGCGACCGCACGGCCTGGGGCCTGGAGGTCATCCGGCAGGTCGATTCTCCTGCCGTGAAACTCCTCTACGACGTCTATCACATGCAGGTCATGGAGGGGGATGTCATCCGCACGATCGAGACCCACCACGACGCCTTCGCCCACTATCACATTGCCGGCAACCCGGGCCGCCACGAGCCAGACCTCTCGCAGGAGCTCTGGTTTCCGGCGATCTACACGGCCATCGCTCGCACGGGCTTCGCCGATTGGGTCGGCATGGAGTACGTGCCGCGCACCGATCCGATCGCCTCGCTGCGGGCTTCACTGGAAGCCTTCCGCGATGCCGTGAGAGATGCATGAAGCTCGGGACGAACGAAACGGATGTCCTGGCGCGGTTCGGCCGCTGGGCCAGCGTGGACGGCCACGTGCGGGCGGCAGTGCTGACCAGTAACCGCGCAACCCTGGCCGGACCCCGCGACATCCTTTCCGATTACGACATCGCCCTGATCGTCTCCGACGTCGAGGCGATGGTGCGCGACGACGGCTGGATAAACGGCGGGGGATCGCCGCTGCTGCGCGTGCGCGACGTGGTGCAGAGCTTCGGGCTGCCGGTCCAGAGCGACATGGTGCTCTACGACGACGGCACGAAGATCGACTACACGCTCTGGCCGCTGGAACTGACCGAGAGGATTGTGGAAGCAGGCGCCCTGCCGGAAGACTTCGATGACGGCTATCGCGTCCTGCTCGACAAGGATGGGCTCACGAGCGGCTGGCCCACCCCCAGCCACACCGCGCACATCCCCGACAAGCCGACTGCCAGAGAATTTCGTTCGCTGGTTGAAGAGTTCTGGTGGGTGGCGACGTACGTGGCCAAGTACCTCTGGCGTGGCGAGGTGCTGACCGCGCGCGTCATCCTCGATCAGGAGTTGACCTGGCTGGTTCTGCTTCGCTTTCTGGTCTGGCGCATCGAGATTGACCACGGCTGGCGTGTGCAGCCGGGCTTCTTTGCGCGGGGCATGCAGCGTCACCTCGATGATGAGACCTGGCGGGAACTGCTTGCTCTCTGGGCTGGGTATGAAAAAACCTGGGAATCGCTCGATCGCGCCATCCACCTCTTCCGGCGCGTAGCGACCAGCGTTGCGCGAGATCTCGGCTATGCCTATCCCGACGATCTGGACCAGCGCATGAGCGACTACCTGAGTCAAATCCGGCAGTTGGACATGAGCGAACATCCCGCATGAGGGGCGGCATTCAAGGAGAGGCGGCGACGGGGAACGGGTGCGGAAGCATGGCCTCCGCACCCGTTCGCCGGTTCCCCCGCGAGACAGGAGATGGCTACGCGGCCATCGGCGCCTTCTCCGACCATTGCTTCATGGCCTGCTTGCCTGGCCGGTCGATGTGGACCTCGTCGTCGATGTTGGTGACCCACGACGTGGGAATCCAGTGATGGTCTCCCTTCTGATCTCTGGTCAGCTTGATCGTATTGTTGGCATCGAGGTGATCGACCGTTCCGAACTGGCCGCCCTCGGAGCCGACAACCGGCATGTGCGGCCGGATCCGCGTGGTGTCGATGGGTGGTTGCTGCATGAGGAGTGCCCTCCTGACTTCAGGGGCCGAAGTGCCCCGCGATACAGTGCCCGCAGATGGCGTGCCAGGCGGCATTGCTTGAGCGGCGAGGCCAGGCCAGCTCTCGCGCGGCGGTGGCGTGGACAACAATGCCAACCTCGATCGCGCCCACACGGCGTCCGGCATGGCCGCGCTCGACGCGGCGGCAGACGAGATAGCGCCGCGCGTTGCGGCCGATACCAGGGCGGCATGGGCGCTGGACCATGCGCTCGAGAGTTTTTGCTCTGGTCCGCCATCGCGCTATTCTGAGCGCGAGATGGGCAAAGCGGAGCGTTTTCTGGAGATCCCGGAGCATCATGGCCGATCGTGTCGAGCGATTTTTTCAGGGCTGCATCGATGCCTTCAATCGCTCGCTTGGCGAGAGCGGTGACGTCTCGGCGATCCGCGCCCACTTCAGCCCGTGCTTTGTGGCCGCTGGGCCGCGGGGCGTCAATTGCGTCCAGAACGACGACTCGTTCGTGGAAATGCTCCAGCAGGGGTACGCCTTCTACACCGCGCTCGGCACGAAGGCGATGACGCTCCGGGGCAACCGCACGACACCGATAGACGACGGCCGTCTGCTGGCCGGGGTCGACTACCGCGCGACCTACGAGATTTTCGCCTATGTAGCCGGCGATGAAGTGGCGCTCTACCGAAAACATGGGCTGGTCCCCGCGTAGTCGTGACGGAACCAGGCCGCACCCGATTCAGCCGGGGCGACCGCTCATCGCGAGGAAGCCCAGACCATGAACGTCTCCCCTGTCGTGCTCGATGCACGCGGCCGGTGCGTGCTGGCCGAGACAATTGGCGAGTTGCCCGAGACCCTGATGGCCATCGAGCAGTTGCGGCGCGGCCTCTGCCGGGCCACCATCCTTGGCGTGCCCGGACGGCCTGATGCCGCCATCGTGCGGCCGGACGCCTTCCCGACCGACGCCACGGCCTTCGGCGGTGATCCCGAACTGCTCTGGATCCTGCTCCGCGGCCTTCCCGGGTGGGAGTGCGTCGATGTCGCGTACGCGCTGGCGCCCGCCCTGGCCGAGCGCATCAGCGGCGCGACCGGGCGCCGCTGCACGCTGAACGAGGAGATTTTCTTCGCCCTGGAGCAGCCGGTTCGCCAGTCGTCCGATGCCAGAGTCCGCCGCCTGACCGCCGCCGACATCCCGTCAATGGAGGCCGCGACCGGCGCGCTGGGCATGGGCGACTGGCGCTTCGGCAGCGTGGCGGCGCTCATTGCCGACGGCATCGCCGCCGGGGCGGTCGTCGATGGCGCATTGGCAGCGGTCGCCTTCACCGCCGCCCAGGGCAGGCGCTACGTCGATGTCGGCATCGTCACCCGCGAAGAGTGGCGCAATCGCGGCCTCTCCACTGCCGCCGCCGCGCTCGTTTGCGCCGAGATCCAGGCTGCCGGGCAGATTCCGGTCTGGGGCACGAGTGTCGAGAACGTCGCCTCGCAACGGGTCGCGGCGAAACTCGGGTTCGCGGAGGTGTCACGCCGGGTCTATGTCTGTCAGGACCGCCTCGCGGAATCAGGATCAGCCTGAGCTGAATGCGAAGGATCTCGGCTCCAAATCGCCAATTCCATCGAGGGAGCCAGGATCTTTCCTTCGTCAGGATGACAAACGCATGCCGTTGTAACGTGAACGAAGGGCCGGCAGCGCCTCCCTGGCGATCTGCTCGAACGTGGCGAGCTGCGCCTCATCAAGGGGGTAATAGAGGCCGATGTCGCTGATGCCGATCTCCATCAGGCGGCTGGCCTGATCGATGACCCGTTCCGGGGCGTCGTAGTAGCTGATGGCGCCGCCCCGGTGTCGAGCTTGCGTGTCGAACATGGTGTAGGAGCGGCGGAGCGTCGCCGGATCGCGGCCGATGGCGGCACACGCGGCGTCGATCTCCACGCACCGCGCCCGCGTTTCGGCAAGCTGCTCGTCGAAGCTCGGCTGGAAGGAGAGGCTGTTCCAGATGTCGGCGTAGCGGGCGGCGTGGCGCACCATGCGCGGGGCCAGGGCCGCGATCAGAATCGGGGGGCGCGGGGTTTGCACCGGCCGCGGGTTCATCACCGCGCCCTCGATCTGATAGAAGCGCCCCTCGTAGCTCGTGACTTCCTGAGAGAGGAGCCGTTCGACCACCTCGACGTACTCCGCGAAACGGTCGACCCGCTCCCCGGCATCCCAGTTCGGCAGTCCGGCCATGGCATACGACGGGTCGATGGTCAACCCCGTGCCCAGTCCCAGCTCAACGCGGCCATTGCTGATATGGTCGAGCGTCAGTGCCTGGCGCGCCAGCATCGCCGGATTGCGCAGCGGGATTTGCGTCACGATAGTCGAGAGCCGGATCGTGCTGGTCGCCTCGGCGATGGCCGCCAGCGCCGTCCAGGCCTCGAGCCACGGCTTGCTCGGGCTCGTCCAGTCGACGAAGTGGTCCGCCACGGCGGCCACTTCGAAGCCCAACGCCTCCAGCCAGATGGCGCGTGCCTTCAACTCGGCCCAGCCGACGTTCGGCAGCAGCAGGACGTGGAAGCGCGCGGAGTGGTTCATGGGGCGATTGTCGCACGAGCGGCGCGCGGCTCGGATGATGATTCGCGCGCTCGGTTCGCCGGCTATCCCACCGTGTCGATCTGTTTCTGGCTGGCCTCGGGCGTCTCAACGATGATCCCGCGAGTTCGCCTTGCCACCGGGCCATTATGGGTCATCGTGCCGTCCAGTCATACTGCCATGTCCCATGCCCGTGACCGGCCCTGGCGGTCGACCGCGTGGGTCACGGTGGAGGAGGTTCGGATGGATGGCGCGACGCTCGATTGGCTTGCCCAGCCCACTGGGAGTGGGGATGTGGCCGGGACCATGAGGGCCATGCCGGGACTCATCACCCGGATTGCGTATGAGCCACCGTGTGACGCACCATCGTCCAGACCTGACGACGCAACTGTCCGCGGGTGATCAGGTCCATGTGCGTGATCTATCCGGAAGGGGTGGGGCGAGCCAAATGCACGGCGCTGGCTGTATAGTCCCGCGGGCCGGACGTGGCCCGCTCCTGCCCGGTGCGCGGTTGTGGCTTCGCCATACAAGATCGGCAACGTCGCGTGGAAGGGATCGACTGGGCATGGCCAGCGCTACTCGGGATAGGGTCCCCATCGAGCCACAGAGCGTCGACGCCCCGTTGTCACGCGCGGCGGTCTTCCTCGTCGTCACCATTGCGCCAGGGGACGAGGCGATGGCGCGCGCCCGCGCGGTCATCGCGGACATCGGCAGCCTGGTGCGAGCCGTTGGTTTTCGCCACCTCGACGGCCATCTCTCCTGCAATGTCGGTATCGGCAGCGATGCCTGGGACCGGCTCGGTCAGGCGAAACGCCCAGCTCAATTGCGACCCTTCTCCGAGGTGAGAGGGGCTGCTCACACCGCCGTGTCAACTCCTGGAGACCTGCTCTTCCACATTCGCGCCGAGCGCGGCGACATGTGTTTTGAGCTGGAACGGCTCCTCCTCGACTCCCTCGGCGACTCCATTACCGTCGTGGACGAGGTGCAGGGATTCCGCTATTTCGACGACCGGGACCTCCTGGGGTTCGTGGATGGCACGGAGAACCCGACCGGAAACGCCCTGTATCAATCCACGCTCATCGGCGTCGAGGACGCGGACTTCGCCGGGGGCTCCTATGTCGTGGTGCAGAAGTACCTGCACAATCTCACCGCCTGGGGCGCCCTCTCCGTCGAGGAGCAGGAGGGGGTTATCGGTCGCGCCAAGCTTGACGACGTCGAGCTCCCGGACAGAGGTGGACGGAAGTCGCACCGGACCTTGAACACCATCGTCGCCGCGGACGGCAGCGAGCGCCAGATCCTGCGCGACAACATGCCTTTCGGCCGCCCTGGACAGGCCGAGTTCGGCACCTATTACATCGGGTACTCCCGCGACCTCTCGCTCATCGAGCAGATGATCCACAACATGTTCGTGGGCGATCCCGTTGGCGAGTACGACCGCATCCTCGACATTTCGACCGCCGTCACTGGCACGACTTTCTTCGTCCCATCGCTCAACCAACTCGAGGGGCTTGGCGCCTGAGGGCAATCGATGTGCCGTTCGTCCGCGTCGCCTGCACAGCGCGGACGCGGAGGCTTCCGCGCTACGAGAGCTTGCGCAGCGCCGAACCCTTGTGCGCGGCTATGTGATCGCTCGTGTCGCTCTTGATCTCGTACTGGGGCTCGTTGGGCGTGGCGTGATGGGTGTAGCCCTTGTAGTCAAAATCGCTCGTATGCACCTTGATGATGCGTCCGGAGACGTGGCCAACCTCGGAGTGCCAGCTCACGTGGTCGCCAACCTCAAACGGTGTTGTCATGTTCGCCTCCTCTCCACTCTCCATTTCGGATATCGTACGCTATTACGCCAAATATCCGAGATTTGCGCGCTCACCAGTCTGCAGGGACCACAATCATCAGGAGCGGACAACCTACGCCTCACGAATTGCGGAAAGCGAGACGCTGGATCGTAATTGCCGCGCCGCG
>CAYSXO010000097.1:5198-13488 GCA_964434995.1 uncultured Sphaerobacteraceae bacterium | reverse complement strand
TGACGAGTACTACGCTCGCTTCCTAACACCCTAACACCCTAACACCCTAACACCCCCGTCCCGATCGCCATTCGGCGGCGAGCAGATCGAACATCAGCGCGTTCTCGAAGCCCTCTGGGCCGAAACCGGTCCAGGTGAATCGGCCCGCGTCGCGATAGCCTTGCTTGCGCAACCCTGCCTGCGACCGGGGATTCTGCTCCTTGACCCACGCCCAGATCATGTTCAGCGCGAGCCGGTCAAAGGCGTACTCGAGGAGCAGCAGGTTCGCCTCGGTGCCGTAGCCCTGGCCGCGTTCCTCGGCCCGGTAAATCCACCAGCCGCTCTCCGCCGTGCGCGCGATCCAGTCGATCGCATAGAGCCCGACTTCGCCAATCAGGTCGCCGGTTTCCCTACGGACCACGGCGAGCTCCAGGTCGGTCGTCGGGGTGCGCTCGCCGATTTCGCCAAACCAGGTATTGAGCACAATGGCGCTGTACGGAAAACGGCTATGCCCGAAACCGGTGTCCGACTCGGCGCGGAGCAGGTTGGCAATTGGCTCCGCGTCTTCCGGTTGGAACGGCCTGAGGGCCAGCCGCTCGCTGCCAATCAGCGCGTTTTCGGGCAAAGGATGCGCGGCGCCATCCAGACGCCTTGGCGCGGGCGCGGTCGGTGTCGTGACAGGGTCGCCTTCCGCGGCGATGCCGGGACCAGGGTCGCCCAGCCGTTCTACCCAGACGGGATTGAGCAGCTCGTAAAAGAGCGTGTCGTGAAGCACCCCGTCGCGCCAGCGCCCATCGCGCAGCCGCACGGCTGGCCGCATCCCCAACGCCTCGGCTTGCCGCACGACCGGGTCCAGGCCGGCGTCGGTCGCCAGTCGGACCACGGGCCGGTTGCGCTCGGTCGAGAGCCACGGCACGATCAGCCGCGTCATCTCCGCCTGGAGGTCCGCTCCACGTGCCCCGAGCGCGGGGTCGGCAAAGAGCGTCACCTCGGACTCCGTGGGCCGGTTGTCGTTGACCAGCGCGGAGCCGACCGGCTGGCCATCGCCGCGGCGGCAGGCGATCAATCGCGAGGTGTGCTGCTCGAACTGCGACGGGACATCCTTTTTCAGTTGCTCCTCGGCCTTCTCCCGGGAGATCGGAAACGGAGAACCCCGCCAGGCCGTCGCCCACCTGGCATCGCCGATCTCCGCGCCGCGCAGGTAGAGGGTTTCGCCAACCAGAAATGACGTGCCGGCACTCGGCTGAACGCCGGGCGACGGCAATGCGATGTCGTGCGAAGTCGAAGTGTTGATAGTGTTGATCATGAGGGATTCCAGGTCTCCGCCTATCAGGAACAATGCGCCCCAACGGTCGCTGTCTCCGGCCACAGCCGGTGGCATGCCGCGAGCCCGCGCCGCATCTGCACGATCAGCAATTCGGCGGCATGGACAGGTACGAGCGAGCCTCGTGCGAGACTGTACCCGACGCGCACCATGCGAGGATCCTTGCCAGACAGCATCATCGAGGCGTCATCATGCGTTGGCGCGCCGCGGCGCGATCAACGATAGAATCGGGGTAGTTGGCTGTCGCATCGGAGCGGCCGGCCTGGCCAACTGCCGTGGAGCCGGCGCAAAGGAGGAAACCAGGACAATGATGTCACGCAACGACGACCTCGGCCGGGTTCTGCATCTGACCTCGGCGATGTCCCGCCGTCGCCTGCTGGGCGCTGCTACCGCGGCCGGCGCGATTCTGGCCTTTGGCTGCAATCCTCGCGCATCGGCGCAGGAGACGGTCAAGCTGACCTGGTCAACCTGGGGCACCCCGGAAGAGCTCACCCGATTCAATGAGTTCGATAGCGAGTTTGTGGCGAACAATCCGGGCATCGAGCTCGAGCTTATCGCCGTTCCAAGCTACGACGAGTATCACCCCAAGATGCTGACCCAGCTTGGAGCCGGGCAAGGGCCTGACGCCCTCTATGTCGGCGATGACAACATTGGCAAGTTCGTCGTCAGCGGCGCCCTGCTCGATATCACCGAAGACCTCACTGGCGAGGCGAGCCAGACGAAGCCGGACGATTTCTTCCCGGGCCTCTGGGGGGCGGCCGTGACGCCTGAAGGCCAGTACTTCGGCGTGACGAACGACTGCAACCCACAGGTCCTCTGGTACAACAAGACCACGCTGGCCGGCGCCGGGATTAGCGACGACCCGGCGGCGTTGCAGGCGGAGGGGCAGTGGACGTGGGAGGCCTTCACCGGCATGTGCGCCAAACTGGCCGAGGCCGGCAAGAGCGGCGCGGTGCTGGAGAACTGGTTCGCAGACACCTACAGCCTGATCAGCTCAAACGGCGGCGCTGTCTACGCGGACGGTAAATTCATGGCGGCCGAGGATCCGAAATCGGTCGAGGCGCTGCAGCTCATTTACGATAACATCGTAAACAAGGGCTTTACGTGCTCGAATTTCCTGCCTGAGGGTCAGGGGGCTGGCGCGCTCTTCATCTCCGGGCTGGCCGGGTTCCGGTCCGCCGGCCGGTGGTTCCTGCCGACCGTCAAGGATGCGCTCCAGCCCGAGGAGTACGACATCGTCTCCTGGCCGACCAATACCGGCAATCCCATTGAGCCAAGCGCGATTGCTACCTCCTTCATGGCGATCAACGCCAAATCGGCGCATCCGGAAGAAGCCTTTGCCTTCCTGACCGCGTTCAACTCGAAGGATGGGCAAATCTTCCGCCTGCAGGGCGGCGGCAATGCCGTTCCCTCCATCAAGGGCGCGGACGAGGTCGTTTCGGAAGGGGGCATCCCGGCGAACAACGCGATCTTCATCGCCACGCGCGAGACCGGTTTTGTCGCGCCAGCAGAGGAGACGCGCATCGCCGGCCTGCCGCAGGACATCATGAAGGGCCTGGAGCCGATCTGGCTGGGGCAGGGCGACTTCGACGCGACGATCGCGGCCCTGGGCGAAATGGTCAACGCCGCGCTTGCCGAGGCCGCCGGCTAGCGGCGCGGGCATGGCCGGTCAGCCCGCAACCGCAAACGCCTCGCGCGGCGCCACATTCGCGGCGCCGCGCGCAAAGCGCATGACACGGCGGCGTTCGGATCTTCTCTGGGCCGCCATCTTCATTGCGCCCCAGTTCATCGGGCTCCTGGTTTTCGCGCTCTTTCCCCTCGCCTTCACGTTTGTGCTGAGCCTGATGCAGTGGGATGGCCTCGGCGCGCGCTCGTGGGTCGGATTGGAGAATTTCCGGCAGCAGTTCGCCTCGATCGAGTTTCAGAAGGCCCTGGTCAACACGGTCTGGTTCACCATCCTGACCGTGCCAACCGGCCTCTTCCTGGCCCTCCTGGTGGCCCTGGGCCTGAACCAGATTCGCGGCAGCGGGTTCTATCGCGCGGTCTACTTCGCGCCAGTCGTCACGTCATCGGTCGCGGTCGCGGTCGTCTGGCAGTACCTGCTCAATGGGCCATTTGGCATCCTCAACGCGGGGCTGCGCGCCATGGGTTTTGCCGAACCGCCGAACTGGCTGGTCGATACCCGGTTCGTTTTGCCGGCCATAGCCCTGGTCACCGTCTGGTGGACCCTCGGCCTGAACGTGGTCATCTTTCTCGCCGGATTGCAGAACATTCCCCGCTCGGTGCAGGAGGCGGCAATGGTCGATGGCGCTGGTCCGCTCCGGGTCTTCTGGAACGTGACGCTGCCGCTCCTTTCGCCGACTGTCTTCTTCTCCGTGATCATCGCCGCCATTTCGTCCTTGCAGACGTTCGATCAGGTCTTCGTGCTCACCGATGGCGGACCGCTCGATGCCTCGCGCACGATGGTGTTTCACATCTACGACCTGGCGTTCCGGGACTTCACGTTCGGCCGCAGCAGCGCGGTCGCGGTCATCCTGTTCTTCATCATCCTGGCGGTGACGCTCTTCCAGTTCGGCGTCCAGAAACGTTGGGTGCATTACGAGGGCTGATGCCGCAAAGGGGAGCGCCATCGTGACAAGCCGGGGATCGGACAACTCCCGTCGCCAACCCATACGGGTAAGCGACCTGCCGCGCCATGGCGCGCTCATAGCTGGCGCGATACTGATGGTCTTTCCGTTTCTCTGGATGGTGCTGACCGCCTTCAAGGACACCAAGCAGACGCTGGCGGTCCCCCCGACGATACTGCCGAACCCGTGGATCTGGCAGAACATCCCGGAGTCGCTGACCGCGCTGCCCTTTGGCCGAGCCTACCTGAACAGCTTTGTCGTGGCGGTCCTGGTGGTTGGCCTGACCCTGTTCACCGCCTCCATGGCCGCCTACGCCTTCGCCCGCATCGATTTTCCGGGCAGCCGGGCGCTCTTTGTCCTCTTCCTGGCGACGATGATGGTGCCGCGCCAGGTGACGATCATCCCGCTCTATCTGTTGATGGCCCGCATCGGCTGGATTGATCATCTCCTCTCGATCATCGTGCCGTCGGCCCTGCTCAATGCCTTTGCCGTCTTTCTCATCCGGCAGTTCGTACGGGCGATTCCGATCGAAATGGAGGAAGCTGCCGTCCTCGATGGCGCGAGCCGCTGGACGATTTACCGGACGATCATTCTGCCGCTCCTCCGGCCAGGGTTGGCCGCGCTGGCGATCCTGACCTTCCTCGAAACGTGGAACAACTTCTTTACCCCATTGATCTTCCTCAATTCGCCGGAGAACTTCACGGTGCCGCTGCTGGTGAATCAGTTCCGCGGCCAGTTCTCGATCGACTACGGGTTGCTGATGGCCGGATCGGCCATTGCCATCATCCCCGTCTTGATCGTCTATGCCATTGGGCAGCGCTCCATTATCGAGAGCGTGGCGACCTCGGGGCTCTCCGGGCGATGACCGCCGATCCCCTGGAAGCCGTTCGTGGGCGAATCGACCTCGATCGCGTCCCCTTTACAGATCGCCTCTCTCGCCTTCTCGTCTTTGCCGAGCGGGAGCGGGACTCGCTCTGGATCGGGTTAGCGGCCTATGAGGCGCCAGCCAGCGAGCGGGTGGCCGTGCGTCGCTTGCGGCCGACACTCGCCGGCGCGCCATTGTCCGCGACGTTCAGCGCGCGACCCGACCGGGTCGATATCGCCACTCCTGCCGGTGACTTTCGGCTTGCCTTCGCCGATCCGGAGACGTTGGTCGTTCGCGTCCCTCCAGGAGAGACCGGCATCACGTTCGAGCTGCCCCACGGCGGCCATGCGCCCGTTGAGCGTCCAGACCGCGCGTTCATCGGTGGCGACACGGAGCGATGGCTATCGTGGCGCGGAGTGGCGTCGACCGCGCGGACTGGGCCAAACGGCCATCCGCGCGTTTCGCTTCGTCCAGACGATCTGAACGCGGGTTTGATCGCCATCCGCATCTCCGACGTGGCCGCTTCGCCGTGGCCGGCAGTGGCCGATGCGCTGGAGCGGGCGGACGCGCGGTGGCGAGCCTGGTTCAGCCGGATTCCGGCCGTGCCCGAGCCGATGCGGGACATGGCGCTCCATGCCTGGTGGGTGTTGGCGGCCAACCAGATCCTGCCGGGGTCCGATCCGCGCCGCGCTGGCGTCGCTCCCTCGAAAATCGGCTATGTGGGCATCTGGAACTGGGACGCCTGTTTTCACGCGCTCGGCCTGCGCCACGGCGATCCCGAGGCGGCCAAGGATCAGCTTCGCATCATCCTGGCGCACCAGCTCCCGGATGGCATGCTGCCAGACGTCATTCACGATGCAGGGGTGCTCGCCTCGACGGCCGATCTGCCGCCCGCCGAGCAAGGCTTCGGTCTCCCCGCTGGGTGGGATCCCGCGATGGCCATCCCGCTGATCAAGCCGCCTCTGCTGGCCTGGGCCGCGCGCGCCATCTGGGAGATCGACGGCGACTCGGCGTTCCTGCGCGAGGTCTATGCGCCGATCGTCGCCGCGCACGAGTGGTGGCTGCGCACCGCCGATCCGGATGGCAATGGTCTTTTCGCCTTCAACCATCCGTTTTCGTCCGGGCTTGACGACAGCCCGCTCTGGGATGGCGGACCGCCGGTTGAGTCGCCGGAATTGAGCGCCTATCTGGCCCTGCAGTGCGACGAGCTGGCCGCCATCGCGGAGATCCTGGGCCACCCCGCGGAATCGACGCGCTGGAAGGAGCAGGCTGGCCGGCTCACGCGCGCGCTCGTTGAACACCGCTGGAATGCGCGGGCGGGACTGTTTGCCAGCACCCGGCATGGCCGGGCGATCCCCGTGGCAACGCCCTTCGGCTTGATGCCGCTGTTGACCGGCGGCCTGCCAGCGGCCGTGGCGCGCCGGCTCGTCGCCAGCCTGCACGACGAGCGCCGCTTCTGGCCCCGGTTCCCCGTGCCGACCGTGGCGTTGGATGAGCCAGCTTTCGACCCGAACCGTATGTGGCGCGGGCCTGTCTGGCTGAACATCAACCGCCTTCTCGTCGAAGGCCTGCGGCGCTCCGGGTTCGCTGCAGAAGCTGCCCAATTACGCCAGCAGACCCTGGGGCTGGCGATGCAGCATGCCGATTTTCGCGAGTACTACAACCCGCTAACGGGAATTGCCCCTGAGCGAGCTGCCCCGATGTTCAGTTGGGCGGCGGCGTCCTACCTCGATCTCGCCATGGCAGAGGTCTCAAGGGGATGATTCCTGCTCCTGTCGCAGCGAGGAGGCGAGCCAGGCATCGTAGATGCGCCGGGTGGCTGGCGCGGCGAAGCTGACGCCTTCGCCCGCGCTCTCGAATATGACCGCTGAGGCGATCTCGGCCTCTGAGCCATAGGGGCCAAAGCCCGCGAACCAGGAATGCGGTTTGGCGCTGGCGCTGTCGTTGCGCTGCGCGGTGCCGGTCTTGCCGGCGATTGGCCAGGTCATGTCGCCAAAGACGCGGTAGGAGCCGGCGCCGTAGGGATCGCTCGTCTGCGCGCGCAAGGCTGCCTGGAGGGCGGTAATGGTTTCCTGGGAGAGCGGCAGGCGCCCCCGAGAGACGCGATTCCCCACGTGGTCGCGCGTGCCGTCGGGCTGCACGATTTCCGCGACGATGTACGGCTGCAGCAGATCCCCGCCATTGGCAATCGCGGCGTAGGCGGTTGCTACTTGCAGCGGCGTCGCCTGAAGGGCGCCCTGGCCGATGGAGAGGTTGATGGCATCGCCGGTCGCCCAGTAGTCGCCCAGCACCTCCAGTTTCCATGCGGGATCGGGCGCTACCCCGCTCGTCTCTGGGAGGTAGGGGATGCCCGTTGGCGCGCCGAGCCCGAATGCTTTCGTCATCTCTGGCAACAAGTTGGGATCGACCGCGTCGAGATCGCGGCCAATGCCATAAAAGACGGTATTGCAGGAGTTGACGAGCGCCTGATGGAGCGTCAGGGGACCCTGAGCCCCGACGCCGTAGGCGACCGTCCAGTCTTCCCAGACCTGCGAGGCCCCTTCGAGCTGGAAGGTCGAGGGACAGTCGAGGACCGTCTCGGGCGTATAGCCGAGCCCTTCCATCGCCGCCGCGAAGGTGATCGGCTTGAAGGCCGATCCCATCGGGTAGGCGCCCTCTGCCGCGCGCGAGAAGAGGGGCCGCTGCGACTCTGACCGCAAGACCGCGCGCTCGCGCGGCGAAAAGCCAAGAACAAAGCCGTTCGGATCGTAACTGGGCACGCTGGCAAGGGCGAGAACCTCGCCGCCGCGCGGATCAAGGATAACCCCGGCGCCCTGCATCGGTCCCTGCGTGCGCAACACGTCGAAGACGGCTATCTGGAAAGCCCGGTCGATGGTCAAAACGACATCGCGTGGAGGGACCGGCTCGCGCGAGGCGATGGTGGCGCGCTCCACCCGCGACGTGCAGTTGACGACGATGAGCCGCCCGCCAGGAACGCCAGCAAGGATTTCGTCCGCGCCCGCCTCGATTCCGGCCTGACCGACTGGTTGTCCCGGAACCAGCGCCGGGTTCGCCTCGAGCTGTTCGGCGGTCGGCTCCGCGATGTAGCCTGTGATGTGCGCGGCTCGCTCGCCGAGCGGATAGACGCGCGCCGTCTCCGACTTGACCGAGACGCCGGGCAGGCGCGAGATGGTGTCGAGCAGGCGCTCCTTCTCCGTTGCCGGGAAGTCCTTTATCGGAACGAACCAGCTTGGGTCCGCCTGCTCGTAGCGCGCCGTGATGTCTTTGACGGTCATCCCGGTCAGGCCGCTCAACTCCTGCAGGATGCCGCTGGCCTGGTCGGCTGGAATCTGCTCCGGCACCACGCCAACCCGCTCGACGGTCCCGTCGTAGGCCAGCGGCTCCCCGTGGCGATCGAGAATCGCGCCCCGGCCCGCGGGCAGGCGGTCGACATCGACGCATCCATCGCTGCCGAGCTCGGGGAAGATGGTTGAAGGGGTCCAGGCCACGCGCCAG
>CAYSXO010000097.1:0-5188 GCA_964434995.1 uncultured Sphaerobacteraceae bacterium | reverse complement strand
CGGCGTTCTCGCGCACGAGGGGCAGCGTGTTCTCCTGGCTGAATGGCCCGGCAATGCCCGAGTCGAACGAGACGACGAGCGGCGCAGCGCGCGCCGTCCCGGCCTTGCCAGCCACCGCGGCATCGACCGAACGCAGCTCGGCCCTCGCGGCGATCCCCTGGTAGCGCTCGACGAACTGGTCGAGCGAAATGGAGCGGCGAACCGTCCCCGAGGTGAGATCGTACATGCCGCTGTAGTCTCCGGCGTTCCAGCGGGTCACCCACTCGGCGGCCAGCTCGTCGGCAGTCAGATCGGGCTCGGGGGACGCCGTGGCGGAGGTCCCGGACTCTGGAGCCACCACTCCCGGATCAGCGCCCTGGCCGTTCGAGGCAATCTCTGGGCCGGGAGTTGCCGGGGTGGGTGTCTCGTCGCGATTGACCAGAGCGCTCAACGGGCCAGCAGGAATCAGATCGGGGCGAAAATAGACGGCCGCGCCTATTGCGCCGACCACAAGCAGCAGCGCGAGCACCCACGGCCACCGTGCTGGGGTGGGGTCGTAGAAAACCGGTGATTGCTGGTAACGACGCGACACGTGGATCGTCCTGCACGGGAGTGAGCAATTGAGAACGCTGAAGCATTGCGGAGAGGAGCTCGCGGGGAGCGCGGCCCACACGCCTGGCATCGTTCACGAGCTTGCGGGCCGCTGGGAGAATGCTGGCACCGCGCCGCGCGGGCGTCAAGGTGGGTGGCGACGTTGGGACAGGTGATGGGTGACGGGGAGAGCGCCGGATACTCCGCGCCACCACCTGTCATCCATCACCCCGCTGGCGCCGCCTGCGCCGCGCCAGCGGCGACGAGGGCGGCGATCTCATCGGCCGTGTAGCCCGCCTCGGCCAGGATTTCTTCGGTCTGCTGGCCGAGCAGGGGCGGCGCCAGCCGAGCGCGAACCGGCTCCCCATCGAAGTGATAGGGTGCGCCCGAGACGTCCAGGCGGCCAATGGTGGGGTGGTCGACCTCCAGGACGAGATCCTGCGCGCGCGTCTGGCCGTCATCCATCGCCTGCGCGACGTCCCGGATGGGGCCGCTCGGAACCCCGGCGGCGTCGAGGCGGCGCACCACCTCGTCCGTGGTCAATTCGGCAAGGCGTGGCTCGATCGCCGCGTAAACCTCCACCCGATTCGTGGAACGGCGCGCGTTGTCGCGGAAACGCTCATCTTCGACCAGACCGGGCAGGTCGAGCGCCGCGCAGAAGCGCTGCCAGAGCGAATCGTTGCCGACGGCGATATTGACGTAGCCATCGGCCGTGCGGAAGGTGTCGTACGGGGCAATCATCGGGTGCGCGTTGCCGAGTTGCGCGGGCGCCACCCCGGTTGAGAGATACAGCCCAGCCTGGTAGGTGAGCATCGCCACCTGCCCGCCGAGCATCGAGACATCGACATAACTTCCCTCACCGCTCCGCGCGCGGTCGAAAAGGGCCGCGACGATGGCGTAGGCCTCGAACATGCCGCCGCCAATATCGGCGATGGGCACGCCCAGTCTCGTCGGCGGACCGCCGGGATGGCCGGTGATGCTCATCATGCCGCTGACGCCCTGCACGATCAGGTCGTAGGCCGTCCGCTTGTAATCGGGGCCAGACTGGCCGAAGCCGGAGATTGAGGCATAGACAATGCTCGGGTTGCGAGCCTTGACCGCGTCGTACCCGAAGCCGAGGCGGCCGATCGTCCCAGGAGAGAAGTTCTCGACCAGCACATCGGCGTCATCGATCAGTCGCCAAAGAGCTTCGCGGGCGGCGGGCTGCTTGAGATCGAGCGCAATTGAGCGCTTGTTGCGGTTGACCGACAGGTAGTAGACCGACTCGGTCTCGACGAATGGCGGGCCCCAGTGGCGGGTGTCGTCGCCACGGCCAGGAATCTCGACCTTCAGCACGTCCGCGCCGAGGTCGCCCAGCATCATCGTGGCGTATGGCCCGACCATAACCCTGGTCAGGTCGACCACCCTGACGCCGGCCAGGGGCAACCCTGCCTGCTTGCCGCCGTTCGCCGCCGCATCCCTGCCGTTCTTGCCCGCCATCGCCCGGATCCGCCTCCCATGTGGCTCTGGAAAATGTGTTGCCGGAGTGTAGCAGCGGCAAGGTCTTGACAGTGAAACGTTGTACTGTTACGGTGATGTCATGAAGCGCAAGGTACGCCCGAAGAAGCTCGCGAAGGCCAGCGGCTACGATGCCGGTTCGCCGCGTCCAGAGCCTCCCACTGGCGAGGGTAGTCCGCCGCCGCACGCATACAGCGACGCCAGCGCGGAGGCCATGTCGCTTGGGGACCTGATCGCCGAGGCGGGCGTGACGGTGCGGACGGTGCGCTACTACATCGCGGAAGGGCTGTTGCCACCACCGGCCGGAGCGGGGCCAGCCACCGCCTATGGCCGTGGACACCTGGACCGTCTGCGGCTGATACAACGGCTCAAGGAAGCGTATCTGCCGCTCAGGGAGATCCGGCGCCGTCTGGCGGGGCTCGATGACCGTGATGTGCGGGCCATTCTGGCGGCGGGTGAGGACGTCGAAGAGGCGACGGCGCTCCACGAGTCGCCAGAGGACGCGACGCTGGCCGAAGCCCGGGACTACCTGAGGCTGATAATGGAGTCGCGAGAGGGCTACCGCACCCGGCCCCTGGCGTTCGAGATGGCCGAACTGCCGGCGCCACCGCGGCTACGTGGCGAGACGGCTGGCAGCGGTCTTCAGGCAAAGGCCAGCGCTGGCTGGGATGATGCTCCGTCGATTGCTCTCTCCGGATCCCAGCGACTGCCCGAACCCGGCGAGGGCCTTGCGCCGCCAACCGTGCATGATGGCGCTCTGTGGCGGCGCATTCCTCTCGGAGACGAAGCGGAACTGGTTATTTCCGATCAGGTCTATCTCCGCCACCGCGAGCGGGTGGACTGGCTGGTGCGCTGGGCGCGAAAGGTCTTTGCCTGACGCATTCGGATCGAGCGAGCAGGTCCGTGATCCCTGCCGGGTTCGCCGTCCGGCACGTATCCGACGTTATGAACGTCAACCACCCGGACCACCCCTGCTCTTCGCGGCTTTCGCGCCGCGTTCGGGCGGCCATGTCTCCGTCGAACGTCGGCGTCCTCGATCCAGCCGAATTGGCGCGATGCAAGCGAGTTGCGGCGGCGAGGGATCGCCACAACGGCTGTCGGAGTCGGCCTCAACTTCGACGAGGGGCTGTCTAGCGACTGACGAGCATGTTATGGAGCGCGCCGCGTTGCCGCGTGTCGCCGCGGAGCGCCGCGCTGGCCTCGAGCTTGACCGGATCGCCGCTTTACGGAGTCGCGGGCGCGGCTGGAGCAAGCCTATTCGGTGCTTCGGACAGCGCCGATGTCAGTGGACGTGCGGTTCGATCTCATGGAGAGCGCGGGGCAGTCGAGCGCGCGCCATACGCCGAAATTCGTCCTGTGTCGGAATGACAACGGCATTGATCGCCGGTCTATGGTGTTGGTGGAGAGGATGATCCGCCGCGCGAGGAGTTCGATCCCGCGCGGCGGGGGTGACGAAAACGGATGCGGAAGCCCTCGGCCACGAGCAGACCGCCCATGATGCAACGGTTGATGTCGTCGCTGACCGGGCCAGCGACCGCCTGCCCTCCTACTTCCAGCCTGAATGGCAGGGCGCCCAGAGCGTGGGTCGTGGTCCGGGGATGAGGGCAGGCGCCGGCATACCCGGATCGGCCGCGATGCGCTAGGTAGCGGTGTCGCGCCGAATCTCGGCCGCTGTCTCCGCGATCAGCTCGACCTGGGCGGGCGGGATATCGCGCGGCGGTTGCAGGATTGCCTCCTGAATCCCGACTTCGCGCAAGCGTCCCACGAAATCGCGCAGCGCCTCCGGTGAGTCCCACGGCTTCTCGTGCGGCAGGATGCCCGGCACAAAGAGATGCGAACGCAGGATTTCGCCCGGGTCGCGGCCGATTTCGGCGCAGGCCTCGTCGAGCGTCTGGTTGCGCTCGGCCATCTCCGCGATCGCTCCAGTCGAGTTCCAACGGTCTCCATAGCGGGCGACGATGCGCATCATGCGCGGTCCATGCGCTCCCAGCGTAAACGGGAGCTTGTCCTGCAGCGGCGCTGGCCGGAACGGCGCCTCTCGGATCTGATAGTAGGCGCCGTCGTAGGTGGTCACGTCCTGGGTGAAAAGCGCCTGGCAAATCTCCACTGCTTCGCGGAAGCGGCCGACCAGCTCCGCGTTGGTGGGAAAGGGGATGCCGAACATTTCGTGCTCGGGCACGAACCAGCCCCCGCCGAGGCCGAACTCAAGCCGGCCCCCGGAAATATGATCGACGGTCACCGCCTCCTTGGCGACGAGGGGAGGGTGGCGAAAGGTGTTGCAGGAGACGAGGACGCCGAGGCGGACCCGTTCCGTGACCAGGGCCAACGCCGCAAGCAGAGTCCACGGTTCAAAGATGGGGCCATCGAGCCGGAACGGCGGCACGTAGTGATCGGCCAGCCAGAGACTGTCGAAGCCGAGCCCCTCCAGCCACGTCCACTGCTCGGCCAACTCGGGCCATGGCCGCTGCGTTGGCGTCTGCACGCCGAAAAGCATCCCCTGGGACACGGTTTCCCCTTCCCTTGCCGCGACGGTTGTACGGGGAAGCAGGATAGCAGCGTCTCGCGCGAAACGGGCATTGGCCGTCCGGCGGCGCCTGCCCCGCGTGCAACGTTCCGGCCCACGGGCGACTACTGCTGATTCTTCAGCGAATCGAGCACCGCCATGTAGTGCGAATTGGTCATGATGCCCAGAATGTTGCCAAAGGGATCGACCACGGCGGCGGTGACAAACCCTTCTCCGCGAACGGTGGGCGGCTGATATGCCGTCGCGCCCATGGCGAGGAGCCGCTCGAAGTCACCGTCCAGATCGTCCACGGCCCAGTAGGTGATGGCGCCTCCCGGCGTGGCCGGTGAATCGGGCGGCGCGTAGCGCCTGTCGATCAGGCCGAGCTCGTGTTGAAAGTCACCGACGCGAAACTCGATATAGGCTGGCCGGCCATCGGGCCCAGCGCGTTCGAAATATGGCGCGATGCCGAGCACCTCCGCGTACCAGGCGCTTGCCGCCTCGAGATCGTCAGCGTAGTAGCTGATCGTGGCAAAACCTCGCAGCATGAAAGGCGCCCCCTCTGCAAGACGTCGATTTCCTGCCACCAGTATCGGCTCATGGGGCTTGCCATGGCGC
>CAYSXO010000096.1:0-13575 GCA_964434995.1 uncultured Sphaerobacteraceae bacterium | reverse complement strand
AACTCGCCAGCCCAGATGATGTCGATGCAGCCGTCAGGGATGATGCGGGCATCGGATCGCGGAGCATCGGCTGGCCGATTCCAGAAGCAAACGACGTCATCGCGCACGGCCGAAGGTGGCGCGAACTCCCGATAAGGGAGGCGCGGCAAAGCCGATATGCCGCTTCTGGCAGGAGGCAGCGTCATGTGATCATCGGGGCGATGTCCCGGCGGACGTGTTCAAGCATCTGCCATGGTCGTCGAGTCGGCAGCACGATCCAGGATTCTCAGAAACGCGTGCAAAGAGCAGATCGCCACCGGCCCGTCAAAGTCCATCGCGAGAAGATCATTGTCCATGGTGCGAAAAATACAGGCTTCCAGTCATTGCCTTCTACAGCGGACTTGTCCCTTCCCACGGATCGAGCAGAATCTTCACCCCGTCCCGCTGCTCGAAGCGATGAAATGCCTCTTCCCAGCCGGCAAGTGGATAGACATCGCTGACGAGCGGAGCGGTCTTCACGCTCCCCTCCGCCAGTAGGCGGAGCGCGGTACGCCAGGCCGAAGGAACCGACGCATTGCTGCCGGTCACGCGCAGCTCCTTCATGCAGACCTGATCGAGGTCCCAGGCGACGGGCCGCCCAAAAAGACCGATCTGCGCGTACTGCCCGCCACGCCGCGCGTGCTCCAGCAGCCCCAGCGCGGCTGGCCCTGCCCCGGAGCACTCGAAGACGATGTCCGCGCCCCACCCGCCGGTCGCCTCGCGCACGATTGGGGCCGCGTCCTCCTCACTGATATCGATGGCCCGAATCGCGCCCAGGTTCAGCGCCAGGCCGAGACGGCGGCGGTCGGCGCTCGTGCCCAGGACGATGACCGCCGCGCCCGCCGCGCGGACCGCCTGTAGCGTCAGCAGCCCTATGGCGCCCGGACCGCTGACAACCGCCACGTCGCCAGCGGTCACTTTCGGCAGCTCCAGTGCGCCATGCACGACACACGCCAGCGGCTCGGTCAGCGCGGCTTCCTGAAAGGTGAGCCGGTCCGGCAGGAGATGGATGTTGCGTTCTGGGACAACGACATACGGCGCGAAGCCGCCATCAACGCCCGAGCCGATCGAGCGCCGCTCCGGGCAGAGATTCGGTTGCCCACCCCGGCAAAAACGGCAGGCGCCACAGAGATGGAAGTAGGTTTCCGTCGTCACCCGATCTCCAGACGTGACCCCGGCAACCCCCTCTCCTACCGCCACGACTTCGCCGGCCAGCTCATGACCGAGAACCACTGGAGGCCGCGTTGGGTATTCATCGTGGTAGATATGGAGATCGGTGCCGCAGATGCCGGCGGCGCGCACCTTAAGGAGGATCTGGTCAGGCCCAGGGTGAGGAATCGGCATCTCGCGCAGCGCCACGTTGCATTCGCCGCGCGCGATTTTCGTCACCCCCTGCATGATCGTCACACCCATTCTCCCAATTGCGCCTAGCTCGTGAAGGTTATGGCAAACTCCGTGGCGTCGTCCTCGACGAAGCGCAACAATGCCTCGCCCTCGCCCTCAAGATCGCGTATGACCGGTTTCGTCAGTGGCGCGAACGGACTCAGTTGCAGGGTCGCCGCCTTCCTCTTGCGCACCGCTCGCCAGGTACCCGCGACCCTGCCATCGACGAGGAAGCTGGAAAGGAGCCGCAGGTTCCCCTTCTGATAGACGATGTTGCGGTGCTCGTCGGCGATCACTCGCGTGCGGTCGGCATGCGACAGGAGGAGGTTGTCGAACTCCGGTAGATAGCGCACCGCGGCAGGGGTTTCCGCATCGGGACGCGGCGCGTCGGGCAGATCGAACAGCTCGCGGCCACGCTCGTCGGCAAAGGAGACCAGTCGCGGCCGCAACGCCCCGAACACCGTCTTCATCCGCTGCAAGCCGGACCAGGTCTGAAAATCGGCCACGCTGGCCGGACCAAAGGCAGCCAGATAGCGGAGCGCCAGGGCTTCCGTGGCGTCGCCCTCGGCCAACGGCTCACCAAGCCAATCCTCGGCCAGAACGAACCCAGCATTCGCCGGGAATGACCAGCGATGTTCGATCGGCGCCATCACCAGCGGCAGTTGCATGCGGACGGTGAACCCCAGCGCTCGTTCGTTGACCTCGGGGAAGGCGCCAACGAGGTGCGAGCGAATCTCGGCGAAGGTACGGGGCTGCTCGCGGAGAAAATCGCGCGCCACGGGCAGCACCCGTTCGGGTTCGAGCCCGCTGGAGCGATCTCCCAGCACGCCCACCGCCTGATCGAGCACCGGTTGGATAGCCATGCGAAACGCCAGGTAGTCGGTGGCGCTGACGCAATGGAGGGTGCCACGAAGCAATGTGCCGCGCACGATCTCCCGGTCCACCAATGCCTGATGAAAATCGTTTCGGCGAAAGCCGTTCAACCGGCTCCAGAGCCCAACAAACGGTGGCCGGGCCTCCTGGGCCTGCATTCCCATGAGGTGCTCGACGGCCGCGGCAGGCGAAGCGCCCTCACGCTGTAGCAGCATCTGCCGGGCAAGCGTGGCCCGGTTCAACTGGCGCGTGGAAAGGACATGCCGGGTCGCTGCCACGATTTCGATCCCCTTGGCTTCCAGGATTGTCAGAGCCGCCCTTGTTTCAGGTCATGCTGACGCTTCTCGTCGTCGGGGTCGCCCTGCTCACGTGGCGCCTCTCCCGGCGCCGACTCATCCTCAGGGCCAGTCTCGACCGGAGTCCGCGCAGCGTCCGTGCCGTCTGCCCCAGCCATGCTGTCTTCCGCCGAGTCCCGCTCGCCGGAAACCGCGGAATCGAGCATGAAGGAATAGGGAACTGTCCTGACCTCGGCCTCCGAGGCATCGTCGCGCATGAAGGAGTACGTTTGCGGCTCAAAGGCCTCGCCCGCGGGCTCCTCGACGCGTGTCTTGAATGTGGCCGCGATCGGATCACCGTCGTCTGCGACCCGAACGGGTTCAGGTGCATCCTCAGGGACTGGCTCAACGGCCAGCCCCTCGTCCTCGAAATCAGCAATCGGCGCCTGGCGCGCGCCCGACGTGGCGGCCGCCAACGCGACGCCGGATTGGGTCGGAGCCGCCGATTGCGGCCTCGGCCGGCGGGGCCGGGGATGACGAACCCGGTAGAAGTATTCGCGGACCAGAATGCCTAATGCCGCGACCGTGGCCGTTGTCGCCACGAGCAGCGCGCCGGTGTTGTCATCAAGAGAGCCCGCCAGGGCGCCAATCGTCGCCAGGAACATGGCGCCCCCGGCCCAGATGAGCGACAGCCCGAACGCCCGGCGCTCGCCCGCAATGGCCTGGCCGTAGGCAGCACTATCAGGAGCGGCAGCGCGCGCCGCCTGACGATCCCAATGCCCCGCGACAATGCCGAGCAGCACGACGCCACCCAGAATTGCAAGGGCGCCCAACCCCAATCCAACGACGACGAAATCCACGAACCATCCCCCACCAGGCCAGCAACCAGGGGCGCGGTAGCCGGCGCCATGTGGGGCATTCTACGAGGGAAAGCGCCGGCGTATCCGATCTCCGGCCGTGCGCCTCCGGCCGGAGCACAAAAAAGGGACCCATCCTTCGGGATGGGTCCCGGATGTCTCGATCTCCCCCGGGCCGCGTCGCGCGTCCGACTCGCGGCTGCAGCCCGGGGGAACCAGGTTCCGCTAGCCGCGGCGGCGCAGACCGAGAGACGTCACAGCCGCGCCAGCCGAGGCCAGCAGCGCGAAGAGGCCGGAAACCTCACCAGCGCCAACGCCCGTCGACGGCAGAGCGACCACTTCCTCGTAGACCGGCTCTTCGTAGACCGGCTCTTCGTAAACCGGCTCGGGCGCCCACGGCGCGCAGGCCGTATCGCCAACCTCGATGGCGTTGCCGACGTTTCCGCCGGAGTTGATATTCTCCATCGAGACCGCGCCGCCGTTGGCCGACGCCGTCGCCACGCCGCCGTTGCCGGACGACGCGGTGTCGAGGCCATCGCCGCCACCCCCGCCGGTGGTGGCGAGGTTGTAGCTGCCGCCGCTCGCGTCCGAGATGCTGGTGCCAGCATCGGCAGAGATATCAATGACCGTTTCATTCGTGATGGTGCCGCCGGTGATGACGACCGCTGCCGCCGGCTCACCGGTTACCGGGTCGACGCACTGCGCCGACGCGCCCGGGGCAGACAGCAGGCTGCCGCCCACTAGCGAAAGTGCCACCGCGGACCCCGCCGCGACTCGTGAAAGCTTCACCTTGACCCAACCTCCCCACTGTCGCCGGTCCCGCCGACGAACACTCCGCGCCCCCTGCGGTGCGCGACCAACCCCGGGACCCCCGGGCGACCGCTGACACCAGGCCCGTCGCCGCTCCTGACAGATTCGGCCCGACGGAGCCCATCCAAGGAGCAAGACGCACGACACCCAGTTCCGGTTTCGCACCTCCAGATAGACGGGTGCGGGGGACCCGGCCATCCGGCAACGCGCGCCCCGGTTCCCCGGAGCGACCGTCGCGGCGAGACGGTCAACCCGTCTTCTGGCGCCGCACACAGCCTCGCCAGCGGCGAACCTTGCGGCAGCGCCACGACACCGTTGATACGGTAGCAAGGAGGCGACTCCCGCGCAAACCTCGCGCTCGCTCCAGGAGTCCCAGAAACGGCGGTTGGCTATCGGCAATTGGGTCTTGGCTATCGGCTCCTGCTTCGTCTGCCGACTTCCGCGTCAGGAGGGCTTGACAGGCCCAGGGTGTTCGTATAGAGTGTACGTACAGTCCCGAGGAGCCCGGTTAGAGCGGGTCTCCCCACCGGAAACGGCAATCGATGACTGGCGAATCGCGGGGTACGCCAGGCACACGGGCCGTCAATGGGACCGGAAGCGTAGGCCACGTCCGTTGCGGGGCGTCGATGTGGCGGAACTTCCAGTCGCGGGGGGTCTTGCTGGCGCCTGACTCGTCGGGACTGTTATTTGTGCGTGGGCGTTTGGCTATTGGCTGTTGGCTATTGGCTCACGACTTCCCGACTTCCCGGCCTTTCGACTGACACTCAGGCGGCTTTCCCTGTGCGATAGTACCGGGAGCGAACCGTCAACCGCCGGTTGCGCGTGAGCGGGCCCGCGATCGGCCACGATACATCCGCCAGGGAGAAGCAGAACGGGGATGTCCACAAACGGAAAATTCACGGTTGTCGTCACGTCCGACCGCTATGGCAACGAGACCGAGGGCCTCGAGGTGGAGCAGGCGCTCGTCGCCGACATTACTGATCTCGACGTTACACTGCTTGGGCGTCCCAGCATAACCGAGGAGGACCTCATTGCCATCGGGCAGGAGGCCGATGCCATGCTGGTCAGCACGCGCGAGGCGATTACGCGCCGCGTGCTGGAGAACATCCCTCGCGTCAAGGTGATCGCCCGCTATGGCGTCGGGCTCGATAACGTTGATCTCAATGCCGCGGCCGAAGCCGGGATCGTGGTGACGCACTACCCAGGCTACTGCACCGCGGAGGTCGCCGATCACGCGCTATCGATGATCCTGGCGCTCAATCGGCGGATCGTCGAGCTCGATCGCTCGTTGCGCGAGGGCGCCTGGGTGCAGCATGGCCCGGCCACGCGCAACATTCTGCGCGGCCCGGTGCAGCCGTTGCGCGAGCAGACCCTCGGCATCATCGGCTTTGGCCGCATCGGGCAGGCCGTCGCCGCTCGCGCCAAACCCTTCGGCGTCACTATCCTCGCTGCCGATCCGTATCTCGACGCGGAAATCATCCGCGGCGCTGGCGCGGAACCGGTGACGTTGCCTGACCTGCTGGAGCGCTCGGACATCGTCACCATCCACTCGCCACTGACGCCAGAGACGCGCGGCATGATCGACGCCGAAGCCCTGGCGCGCATGAAGCCCACGGCAGTAATCGTCAACACCGCGCGCGGCCCGATCATCGACCTCGCGGCGCTCGCTGATGCGTTGCGGCAGGGAAGGATCGCGGGAGCCGCCCTCGATGTCGTCGACCCTGAGCCGCTGGCAGCCGGATCGCCCTTCTACGAGCTGCCAAATGTGATTCTCACGCCGCACTCGGCGTACTACTCTGAACGGTCGGTCGATGTCGTGCGGCGCGAGACGCTCTTCGAGGCCCTCAAGGTCCTCCGCGGCCAACGTCCCCTGACGGTCGCCAATCCGGCCGTTCTGGAGAAGGTTTCGCTCGCGCCGTAGTTCACCAGGGGCCGCACGGGCCCGGGAGGTCGGGTGTTTCGCCGACGCCGCGTTGCGCCAGCCGAGCCGCCGCCGGCGCCAAGCAGCGCTCCGGACGATGAAGTCACGCCTGAGCTGGAACACTACCTTCAGGAGCTCGGCGAGGGGCTGCCCGCCCCGGCAGCCACCCGCGACGACGAGTCGCTCGTGCGCGCTGCACAGGCGGGGGATCTGGACGCATTCAACATCCTCGTGCAGCGGCACGAGCGGCCAGTCTTCAACGTCGCCCTGCGCCTGCTGCGCGATGTCGGCCTCGCCGAGGACGCTACGCAGGATACCTTCATCCGCGCGTGGCAGAACATTGGCTCCTTCCAGACCGGTTCGGTTCGTTCGTGGCTCTACAAGATCGCCACGAACCGATCGTACGACATGCTGCGCGCCTCATCCCGCCGCCCCGCGGGCTCGCTGGAAGCGGAGATGGTCGAGATCGAGCCGATCTGGAGCAGCGGCGGCGCCTCGGAGGAATCGCCCGATGCGCACGCGCTGCGCCAGGAGCTGTCGATCTATCTGGAGCGGGCGCTGACGGCCCTGCCGGATGATCAGCGGATGGTCGTCATGCTGGTCGATGTGCAGGGGCTCGACTACCACGAGGTTGCGGACGTGATGGGGATCGCCCTCGGTACGGTCAAATCGCGGCTGAGCCGCGCCCGCGCCAAAGTGCGGCAGGCACTGGCCGACGACGACGCGGCCAGGGAACTGTTCGAGCGCTATCTCCGTTTTGACCAAGAGAACGCTGATTCGCGGCCGGCGAGCGCCGCGACGCCCGTGACGGAATCCGATGATGCCTGAACACCGCCCGGGGGATCACCCTGGACATCTCGATATCGACGCCGTCAGCGCGTTTGTCGACCGCGATCTCGAACCGGTCGAGTTGACCACGATCGAAATGCATATCTCGCAATGCCCCGCATGCGAGCGCGAAGTCCTCGAGATCCGCACGACGGTATTCCTGTTGAGTGGGCTGCCAGAGTACGAACCACGCCGCTCCTTTCTCCTCGGCCAGGAACACGCGCGTGCCTCCCGGCGGGAACGGCCCCGCGCGGCGCAACCGGCGCTCTCGCCGCAACTCCCCGCGAGCCAGCCGCGGCCTGGCTCTCCAGCCTCGATTTCTGGACCGCCCGCCAGTGGATGGATGTCGGCGCTGCATGTCGCGGCGCTGATGGCAGGCGTGCTCCTGCTGTTGGTAACGGTTGGCGACCTCACTGGAATCATTGGCTCCGCGCCGGCATCGATGCAGCTTGCCGCGCCAACCACGGTGGCAGAGGAGGCGCCGAGGGAGGCGTTGCCTGCCATGGACAGCGCCCCCTCCGCGCCAATGGCGGCCGTCGCGCCAGACGCTGAGGCCGACATGGCGCCGGCCCCCGCGCCAGCCTCGTCCTTCCAGGAGTCAGCGGCTGACTCCGGTGGAACCTTTGGCGCGGTCAGCGCGTCAGATGAAGTGTCGGAGGGCCAGGAGCTGGCGCGCGTGCCGCCGCGACTGGCGGCGACGAGCAATGCAGCGGCCTCGGTCACCCAGGCGATACCCACGCCAGGCGCTGGGAGCGGCGCTGAGCCCGCGGCCACCGGCGGCACGGACCTGGCTCAGACCGCGGCCGACGGGCAGCCATCCCGCCTGCGCATCGTGCAGTTGGCGCTGGCGCTGATTCTGGCCTGGCTTGTGGTGAGCATTGCCGGGGCGCGGTGGATCCGTCGCCTGCGCTGAGCACCCTCCTGATGCGTGCCATACCGGCGGCCAGGCGGCCTCCGGCAGTTGGAAAAGCGACAACGAGAGGAGACGCGGACATGCTGCAACGGGGAACATGGACTTTGCGTGGCCTGCGCACGGCCGGGCTGGCGCTGGCGCTTGTGGGCACACTGGCGCTGCCAGCGAGCGCGGGAATCGCCCTCGCGCAAGATACGGCGACCCCAACGGCGGCGGCCGGCATCGCCACCGTCAGCGTCAGCGGGCACGGACAGGTGAACGTGCCCCCCGACACGGCTTCCGTCAACATCGGTGTCGACGTCATCAAGCCGACGCTGGGCGAAGCTCAGGAACAGGCCACGACCCAGGCGACCGCGCTCATCGAAGCACTGAAGGCGCACGGCATTGCCGACGAGGACATCCAGACCGACTTTTACAGCGTCAACATCCTGCGCGACTACTCGGAGAACGCCGACCCGACGCTGATCACCGGCTTCGAGATCATCAATCAGCTTCGGGTCACCGTTCGGGATACCGACACGCTGGGCGAACTGCTCGACGCGGCGGTGAATGCCGGGGCGAACAGCATTTATGGCGTCACCTTCTATGTCGATGACCAGACCGCGGCCGCGAGCGAGGCGCGGGTCGAGGCAGTTGCCGATGCGCGGACCAAGGCGGAAGAGCTGGCCACCGCGGCGGGGATGACCCTTGGCCCCGTGGTGGCGATTTCCGAGGGGACGACTCCGGTGATCTCGCCAGTCTACGGCATGGGCCGAGGCGGCGGCATGGCGATGGCCGATGCAGCGGCGGTCCCGGTTGAGTCCGGCTCAACCACGGTCGCGGTCGATGTGACCGTTACCTACGAACTTCACTGACGACCTCACGGACCAGAACCTGATTCGCGGGAACGACGCTGGCATTCGTGCCAGCGTCGTTCCCGCCATAGTGCCCGAAATGGTTGAGGAGGGCGATAGATGGAGAATCCCATACCGCGCACGGTAAGCGCGCACGCCGTAGGGATCGTTGACGTCTCGCCGGACGGAGCCGAGATCGGCGCGGGCATTCAGGTCACGCAAACAAGCCTCGCCGCCGCACGTGACGAGGCCGCGCGGCAGGCGAGCGCGGTCATCGCCGCCGCGAAGAAGGCGGGTGTCCCGGCAAGCGATATCCGCACCAGCCGCTTCTCGATCTATCCACAGCGTTCGGCCGAACGCAAGGGGAAGCCGGCCGCCATCGTGGCGTACGACGTGCAGAACGCGCTCACATTCATCGTGCGCGATCTGGAGCAGTTGCCAAATGTTCTCGATGCGGTCATCGCGGCCGGAGCGAATCAGATCTCCGGACCCGAGTTTTTCGTCCAGCATCCCGAGACGTTTGAAGACGAGGCTCGCCAGCGCGCCGTGGCCAGCGCCCGGCATCGGGCGGAGGTGGTTGCAGCGGCAGCCGGAGCAACAGTTGGACGGGTAATCTCCATCGTCGATGGCACGCCACGATCCGGCCCAGCTCCACGGATGATGCTGGCGAAGCTCGCCGATGCCGCGCCACCAACGCCGATCGAGGCCGGCACGGGGCGGGTTTCCGCCAGTGTCGAAGTCGTTTGGGAGTTGGTCTGACCTGCCCTTATGACGACAGCGTCCCAGGCCAGAGCCCTGCCGGCTCGATAATCGCGACAAGCAGCTCGGCTGCTTCGTCGGCAGGGCTGGAGAACGCCACCCGGATTTTCGACGCGGAGCCGTTGAACGGGACAGCGGACTTCTCGTAGGTAAACATTGCCGGCCCTGCTGGCTCGCCCATCTCTCGCTTGAAATACTGCCGGCTTATCCGCCCTGTCTCGACATGCAGCGATTCCAGGCCGATCGGCGAGTACGGGCCGATCGTCGTCCCCGCGGGCAGCGTCAGCCGCCGCATGGATAGTGCAATGGGCCCAGCGGGCATTTCCCTCCAGTCAAAGGGAGCCGAATGGGAAATCAACTCGCCGAACGCGCCCACGGGGAGCGGCTCGGTCGGCGTCCCGGCATCCCCCCGTTCGAGGATGACCACCCCGGTAAGCACCACGGGTTCGGCGCCCAGGTTCTGGATCTCTCCGGGCGCGACATAGTCCGGATAGATTGCCGCATCGCCGGCCTGCAACGTCAGGGCCGTGCCCGCGGGCACGACTTCAGACCTGGTAGTGACGCCTGCCCGCTGCACGCGCACAGGAGCATCCAGGCGGAGGGTGTACGCACCAGATTCGACCGCCTCGACCCCAACGGCTTTGACCGGTGATCCGCCCGGACACCCGCACGACGGTCCTGCCAGGGACGGCAGGCGCATTCCGGGGTCGAGCGTGAGGCGGTAGAAGATGGCCTCGACGTCTCCAGCGGGCAGTTCCCCTGGGGCGAACCTCGCTTCCACGAGCGGCGTATCGACGATTCGAGAGGGCGCGGTACCGAGCGCGCGGACCATCGCCGGCGTCGGGATGGCGTCGATGTTCAAGCTTCGGCTCTCCTGGAGCAGGACAATCAGCCCCACGGCCAGCGTGACGACGAGCAATGCCGCGGTCGCCAGTTGATTCGCCAGCCAGCCACCCGTCGTTCGATGTGAATGTGGGACCGGGGGCAACCCATCTTCGTCCAGGTTGCGTCCGTTCACACTAAACGAATCCAAACCGGGAGCAACAGCCGCGTGGAGCCCGGTCACGCCGAGCGGCCGTGCCGCTCTGCGCACCTCGGACCAACTCGTGGCTGGGCTTGGGAAGAGTGTCCTGAACGATGCGGCTCCCCGAAGCCGCGCGATCGTTTCAGTCAGGTCTTGCACGCTTCCGGCGGCCTTCGCTGAAGCACGCCCAGCCAGCAGGGCATCCCAGTAGGCATCGATATCGTCGGCACGCTGGCGCTCATCCTGATCCACGTCGCCCCTCCCACGAGGCCTCTAGCTCGCCCAGCTCGCGCCGAAGCTTCTCCAGGGCGCGTAGTTGCAGCTTCTTGACCGCCTCGTGACCACGTCCCATCACGGCGGCGACCTCGCGCCCGGTCAACCCTGCCAGGCGCAACTCGATCGCAAGGCGCTGGTCATCCGGCAGGCGCGCAAGCGCCACGAGCAGCGCCTGCCGGTCGAGCGCGGCCGCGGCGGCCTCATGCGGGCTGGGCGCGGGATCGGCAGCGGCGATGGCAGCATCGAGCGGCAGGATGTGGCGCCGACCGCGAGCATCGTTGGAGAGGACATGGCGAGCAATGGTGTAGAGCCAGGCGCGAAACTGCCCGCACTCCTGATAGCGGGGCAGACCGATCAGCGCCCGGGCGAAGATCTGCTGCGTCGTGTCGCGGGCCGCTTCCTCGTCGCGCAGGCGCAGGAGACAGAATCGGCCAATCTCTTCGACGTAGCGCGTGTAGAGCGGCGCGAACGCATCCTGATCGGCCTGCGCTCGCGCGACGAGCACGGCATCTGGCTCGTCGGGCATGGCGAGCTGTTCGGGGGATGGGGAGAAGTGGCGGAGAAATGTGACCACAACGTGGTCCCTCTCATGCCGGTGACGATGCCCCTGCTCGTGCTATCGAAGTAAACACGCAAACCATCGAAAAGGGACACGCCCCCACGTCTAGAATGGCCGATGTTTGGCGGCGACCCGCCATGTGGACTCGCTGCATGGCCCGGAGACGAGTCTATGGCGCTGGCAGGCCTGGCCAGAATCACCCTGGCTCGATGGTCACGACCAGAAGCCTGGCAGGAGCCTCCATATCACTGGCGAGCTTCTGCTGCACGCCGGGCGGCGTGCCGGTGAAGAGAATGCTGACTCTCGGGCAAACGCGCCACGGCATCGAACAGCACGCGTCCGTCGAGGGCCGCTGCTGCCGCCCCCTCCGGTCTCGGGCCCGGCCCGGAAACCTCGTGCGGGGCATCCAGCATGAGGACCGGGCGGCGGCGCGCCAACGAGTCGGGACGGCGCCGGCACGGCCTTTGCCATGCGCCGCCGAGCCCGCCGCGCCTGACTCGGGCGCTGTTCTCTCGCACGGGGCCTCTCGCCCTTGCTCAGCTCACGCCGGACGTTGCCACGGTCCGCACCTCGAACGAGACCGGAGCCAGCAGCGTGCCGTCGGGCAACGTGACGGGAGTCTCATTGAAATTCATCCAGGTTGCCAGACCGCCCCGGCGCGCCACGCGGACGCCTTCCGGGAGAAATTGTCGCGCAATGCCTCGCTCGGCTAGCAGCCCCGCGGTTACCTCTCGAATCAGGCCGGGGCTCCAGGCGCCGAGCGTGATGGCGTTCCCATGCCGCACAACGGCTGCCTCCCCTGCCATCGGGCCATCGGAATACGCAACGATCGTCTCGCCGCCGCGGAGCGTGTAGCTCTCGGCCCAGACTTCCACCAGGTGGGAACCGGCATGGCAGCGCAGGCCTGGCCGCATCGAATCGAAGTTGCGCGGCTTGCAGCCCAGCAAGTTCGTGAGCGGTCCCGGCTGCCCATCCTCATGGACGCGGCCGGTCGGCGTGCGATACGCCGTGCGCGGACCGACAAGGAGCAGTGCGTGCTGGGCGGCTCGCGCCAGATGCCTCGCCCGCCCAGCGCCCATCAACTGAATGGCAGGAGCAACGATCACGTCGTACCCGGACAACTCATGGTCGGGATGCCGGATATCGACATCGACGCCCAATTCGCGCAACGCCGTGTAGAAAAGCATCGTTTGCCGCCAATAGCTGGCATCGGCATTGTGCGGCTGGGCATCGTAGGCCCAGAGGCTCTCATAGTCATGCAGCAGG
Organism: uncultured Sphaerobacteraceae bacterium; assembly: GCA_964434995.1. Taxonomy (GTDB): domain Bacteria; phylum Chloroflexota; class Chloroflexia; order Thermomicrobiales; family UBA6265; genus JACCXM01. The sequence continues at coordinate 980 of CAYSXO010000096.1, read as the reverse complement.
ACGACGCGCGGTGCGACCGGCGCGTTCGGGCGGCCCGTCAGCTCCAGCGCGGCGATCTCGTCTCCCCCCCGGTCGAGCGACTCATCGTGTCGCAGCAGGCCCGAGTGCATCAGCTCCTGCGCGACCGTCGCCGCGCGCCAACGGAAGTAGCTGATGACATCGCAGCCGTGGGCATAGCCCTGTGCCGTCCAGAGGGCGACCGCGCCGCGCGCTGGCAAGGGGTTGTAGGGCGCCCAGTTGATCTGCCCCGCCTGTTGCTCCATCACCCAGAGGCCACGGTTCTCCCCCTTCACGCCGCGATAGAGGTCGTGGCTGAAGGAGATGAGGTCGGGATGACCGGTGCGCGCCCAGCGCACCTTTTCGGCATCAGTCAGCGGCGAGAACTCCACGCCGCCGGTCGGATAGGAATCCCATGTGGCGAAGTCGAGACACTCGGCGGCGCGGAAATGGTCGAAGCCCTCTTCGAAGCGCATGAAATTGTGCGTCACCCAGCGGCCGGGAGAGAGCTGGCGCAGAATGGCCGCCTGCTCTTCCTGAAAGGCGACAACGACGTCCGAGCGATAGCGATAGAAATCGAGGAGATGCGACGGGTTGGGATCGGCGGGGCGACCGTGCGGCAAGCCAATCTGCTCCCACTCGCTGTATGTCTGGCTCCAGAAGACCGCGCCCCAGGCGTGATTGAGCGCATCGAGGTCGCCATAGCGCTCGCGCAACCAGTGCTGAAAGCCACGCCGGCTGACCTCCCCCCAGGAGCGAGCGGTGTCGTGATCGGCGAACTCGTTGTCCGTCTGCCAGCCAACAACCGCCGGATGCTCACCGTAGCGCCCGGCGATGGCTGCCGTGATGCGGCGCGACTCCGCGCGGTAGACCTCCGAGGCCGGCTCGTAGTGCCGCCGCGAGCCATGCTGGCGCACACGGCCCTCGCGGTCGACAGGCAGCACTTCTGGATGCGCGGCGGTCAGCCATGCTGGCGGGGTGGC
>CAYSXO010000095.1:0-13589 GCA_964434995.1 uncultured Sphaerobacteraceae bacterium | reverse complement strand
CGTTATCAGCGATGGCTGGGACCGGGGCGACCCGGCGCTGCTTGGTAGCGAGATGGCGCGGCTTCAGCGCTCCTGTCGCCGGCTGATCTGGCTCAATCCGCTGCTCGGGGCGCCTGGCTATCAGCCGCTCACGCAAGGGATGCGAGCCGCCCTGCCATACATTGACGAGTTTATGCCGATTCACAACCTGCAGAGCCTGGAAGCGCTCGCCGTGCTGCTGAGCCAGGTGGAGGACCAGCCGCCGCTACGAAAGAACGTGCTCCCTGCTCCTGCCGCGTGATGCACAGACTCAGCCGGCGGCGGGAACGCTATGGTTGGCTTGAGCGCGTGGGCTTGCAGCCCATCCACCCGTCACCTGCCACCCTCGGTTGGACGCTACCGGCTACCATTGCAATCAGGGACGTCGACCTGGCACCGCGCCGGGGCGATTTCCGGAGCGACAAGGACCAATGCACCATGAAGGACGTTCTTCCAGAGGTCGATGCCTGGCGTACCGCCGGCAATCAGGTGGCCATCGCCACCGTCGTCAAGGTCGAAGGCTCCGCGCCGCGCCCGGTGGGGGCCACCCTGGCCGTCTCATCGGCAGGCGATCTGGCCGGCTCGGTAAGTGGCGGCTGCGTGGAGACCGCGGTCTTTGAGGAAGCTCAGGAAGTCCTGCGCACCGGTCAGCCGAAGCTGATCCGGTACGGCATCACGGACGAAATGGCATGGGACGTGGGCCTGGCGTGCGGCGGGACGATCGAAGTCTTCGTTGAGCCGGTCACCGAATGAACGAGAAATCTATCTCGCGCGCGGCGTTGCAGGCCCGGCTCGAGGAGGCCATCGCGCAACAGACGCCCGTCGCCGTGGCCACCATCGTGCGCGGTGAGCCGGTTGGCGCGAAACAGATCGTGCTTCCCGGCGGCGTCGTTGGGTCACTTGGGAACGCGGAGCTGGAGGCCGCCGTTGAACGCGACGCGCGAGAGCTCCTCGCCGCCGAGAAGTCGGAGACGCGGCCCTATTCGCTGTCAGGCAGGGACGATGCGGTAGAAGTCTTTATCGAGTCGTTCCCGCCGCCGCCGACGCTGCTCATTTTTGGCGCGGTGCATGTCGCTCAGCCGCTCTCCCGTTTCGCCAAGGCCCTCGGATTCGAGGTCATCGTCTCGGACGCGCGGGCCAAATTAGCGACGCCTGAGCGGTTCCCCGATGCTGACCGCATCATTCAAGGCTGGCCGGAAGATACGCTGGAGCAGGTCGCGATCCTGCCGAGTACGTACGTCGCCATCCTGTCGCACGATCCGAAATTCGACGAGCCAGCGCTGATCGGAACGCTGGAAACGCCCGCTGCCTACATTGGCGCCATCGGCAGCCGCAAGACGAATGAAGACCGCCGCCGCCGGCTGGCAGAGGCGGGCATGAGTTCAGAACAGATCGCGCGGATGAGGGCCCCGATTGGCCTCGACATCGGCGCGGCGACGCCCGAAGAGATGGCCATCAGCATCCTTGGGGAGATCATCGCGCTCCGCCGTGGCCGCGCCGGCGGCTCACTGACAAACGCCACTGGCCGGATTCGCGGCGAGCGCGAGCCAGCCGTCGTGCGGTGATTGCCGGCATCATCCTCGCCGCGGGGCGATCGAGCCGGCTCGGGCGCCCCAAGCAACTTCTCGATCTGCAGGGAAATCCACTAATCCGGCACACCGCGCAACGTGTTCTGGCCTCGTCACTGGACGAGGTGTTTGTTGTCGTTGGCCACGAGGCGGAGGCCGTGGCGGCGGCTCTTCGGGATCTCCGCGTTCGAGTCGTGCAGAATCCTGATGCGGCGCTTGGGCAGAGTACGTCCGTCAGAGCGGGCCTCGAGGCGCTGCCGGTAGAGGCCGAGGCAGCCATGTTTCTTCTTGGCGACCAGCCCGGCGTCGATCCCAGCGTCATCGACGCTCTGGCCGATGCCTGGCGCACTTCTGGCGCGGCGATTGTCGCCCCACGCTACACGAACGGGCTCGGCAATCCCGTCCTTTTTGACCGGCGTGCATTCCCGGCGCTCGCGCTTCTTCAAGGCGACATCGGAGCCAAGCCTGTCGTCCGCGCGTATGAGGCGTCTGGCGAGCTTCACGCCATTCCAGTCTCCCAGCCAGCTCCCTCGGACGTCGATACTGACGACGACTACAAGGCATTGATCGATTCGTTCAGGCCCCGAAGCACATCATGAACGCTTGACACGGCATCGCGGTCCAACGCTCACCCCACCAGTCCTCCGATGCGGAATCCGCTTGATTCCATGATCACGCCCTGCTTTCCGCCACACGCCTTCTCGTCGTTTCCCCTCTCCCAGCGCATTGGCGGGGCGCCCACGAAGTGGAGCGCGGTAGGGGGAGGCCAAAGCCTCGACATCACGTGTTCACCCGGATTCCGTAAGGCTGATTTCGGCCCGTCCCCAGGGCCCTGGGCGAGGAACGATTCGACCGACAAACTCACGAAAGGCTTGGAGCGCAGGCATCCGGATGTGACCCGCGGCCGATGATCCCGGCCGCGGGTCACGTGTACCAGAAAGATACAGGGCGCGCGACTCAACAGAGTGACGCCCTGGCCTCAGGCGTCAAACGCCCCTTCACGTGTCATCCGGTCGAGGACGCGGCCAAATGACGCCACGGTTTCATCGATGATCTCAGGCGTATGGACGGTCGCGATCATGCCGCCAGAGTGGAACAGCTCGATGCCTTCCAGCACGAGCCCGAGATGCAGGAGATCATTCAACCGGCCGTGGCCGCTGTTCTTGAGGTCTTCTGGCGAGACACCCGCGGGAGCGCGCATATCGCCGCCCGTCTGATTCGGCACGGCATCGCCAATCTTGACGTGGAAGACGGAGCTTTCGCCCCAGGCGTATCCGGCGATGCCGCGTTCGACCAATGCCTGATTGAAGCCCGCGCGCAGGCGAGCGGCCTGCTCGTCGCAATAGGCCTGCACCGACGAGTTGTCCGCCTTTTCCAGACAGGCGATGGCGCCGGCAGAAACGACCGGGCTCGAGTTGTAGGTGCCCTGGTGCCGAACCTTCCGCGTCGTGTTCCAGCCGGGCTGATCCTTGAACGCCAGCATCTCCATGATTTCGCGCCGGCCGCCAACGGCGCCGCCCGGCATGCCGCCCGCGACGATCTTGGCCATGGTCGTCATATCAGGAATGACGCCGAAGCGTTCCTGCGCGCCGCCAGGCGCCCAGCGGAACCCGGTAATCACCTCATCGAAAATGAGGACGACGTCGTACTTGCGGGTCAGGTCGCGCGCCTTTTGCAGATAGGTCTCCATGAAGGGGATGGTGGCCCACGAGCCGCCGCTCGGCTCCAGAATCAGCGCCGCCACGTCGCCCTGGGACAGCCGCTCTTCGAGCATTGCCAGATCGGTTGACGGCACCACGGCGATCGTGTTCATGACTTCGCTCGGGATGCCGGGGCTGGCGCTGTTTTCGAACGGCGGTTTTTCCCCCTTGAGCAGGTAATCGTTCCAGCCGTGGAAGTGCCCTTCCAGCTTGACGATGGTCGGGCGCTGCTTGAACGAGCGGGCCACCCGGATAGCCAGGAGAGTCGATTCCGTGCCCGAGCCGGTGAACTTCACCTGTTCGGCCGATGGCGCCATCGAGCTGATCTGCTCGGCCCAGCGGACTTCCAGTTCATGCCCCGCGCCGAAGTGCGTTCCGCGAACGAGTTGGGCCTGTTGCGCGGCGACAATGTCCGGATCGTTGTGCCCAAACAGCAGAGAGCCGTGACCCATGACAAAGTCGATGTAACGGTTGCCGTCGACATCCCATTTGTACGCGCCGTCCGCATGGGTGATGTAAAGAGGGAAGGGCTTCATATGGCGGCCATCGTGGGTGATGCCGCCGGGAATTACCTGTCTGGCGCGCTGGTGCATTGCCAGCGAGCCAGCAAGGCGCATCTCAAAATCCTGACCGATCGTGGCCGAAACTGGGGCTTGTGCCATCGAGAACCGTCCTCCGCGGATCCATGCGGCGAGTCGCCTGACGGCACTATACGAGCCGGGTCAAATGGAGTAAAGGCAGGCTACGGCGCGGCCCGGCCAGGGACCCGGATGACCGGGCCGTGAATCTGAAGGAGGCGAGCCTCGTCTCCTTCAGATCAGCAGATCAGCAGGATCCGGCTAGCACGATCCCTCGGGTGCGCAGACGCCAGGTCCACCAAGCAGTCCCGTTTGTAGCGGGCAGCAGGTCAGCCCGTAGTCGCACGGCAGGTACGTTCCGGTCGAGCACGAACAACCAGGACCCGTGCAGCGAGGGGTATCGCACACGCCGAAGTCGCTACAGTAGCCGCTGCAGCAGTCGGCGCACGATTGGCCCCAACCGCAGTACGGTGCGCAGGCTTCGCCGGAGCTGATGCATTGCGGCCCGTAGCAGTCGTCTTCGGTCATACAGAGACCGACCCCACCCGGTACCCCGGGCGACCATGGGCAACAGACAAGCCCATTGCGACAAGGCCTGTAGACACCGGCGTTACACGAGCAGCCATATTCCCGGCACGAACGAGCTGCATCCGTGCGCTTGCGGATCCCGAGACGAACGGCTACTGCCGCAATGCCTGCCTGTACCAGAACGCGCGTGAAGCCTCGCCGCGACCTCGCTCCGCCTAGCCGTTTGGCCAGAGCATCAAATCGATATTGATCCATTCAGGCGATTCCCCATCCTTTTGCCGGAGCCTGAAATGTCCGCTGCCTCAGGCGCACGAGCCGAGGTCGCCGCACCACCCCGAGCAACAGGCAGGGCAGTTATCGCCCCAGTTGCAGGAGCCGCCGCAACTCCCGCCCGAGCCGGTGCATGGACCGCCGCAGTCACCCGGCTGGGAGCAGACGCCGGCTCCACCAGGCATACCAGGCGTGGAAGGGCAACAGACGAGACCATCGATGCACGGGTGGAGGGTTCCGGTCGAGCAGCCGCATCCGATATAGTCGCAATTGAAGCCGGCCCTCGCGCGGATCGGCAGGCTAGCCATGGCCAGAGCGCCAACGACTGATGCCAACTGGCGCATCGACCCTCGCCGAGACTGCCGAGTTGCGAAAACGCGCGCAAGCGCGTCGAACCGCTGACCATCCATCGCGTCGCCTCCCTTGAACGATGATCGCGCCATTTTCCTGCTGGGTACACGCACGGTAGCGCGAGTCTGACCTGATGGCAAGAGCCACATAAACGCGAACGCGAGGGTGTGGCAAGGCGTGTCAATCAGGGGGTCACACGGCATTTCATCTGGGGCTTGCCTTGCCCCTGCTACCTCATGGTGTTGCGAACGCCCCATGCTCGAGGTGGCGTACTCCCGGTCCGAGGAGTGGCACAAGCAAGCCGAGCATGAGCAATGCGCCGACGACAAGCGTCGCGGGCAAGCCGATGCTGCTGCCAGGATATCCGTCGAGGAGGGAGGCGAAGGTGCGCGTGCCGAAGCCGACAAACCGCATGATGCCGTTGACGCGCCCCAGCAGATTCCCCGGGGTGATGGACTGGCGGACGCTGATGGCATTGATATGAAAGATCACCAGCACAAGCTATTGCAACAGCTCCGATGCAAGGATCATGGGTGGGGCATACTGGGGAAACTGGATTGTCGACTCGATGCCTCGTTGGCCTCAAGAGATGAAGCTTCCGTGCCGGCAGGCGCCGGCAAGCCCGTATCAGATTCCATGCGAACAGATGCCCCAACCGTGGAGCGGCATGCGCCCGGTGGCGCTGGCTACCGCTGACCTCTACGCCACCTGCTCAGGTCAGCGGGCCATCTTCCATCTGCAGGTAATCCTGGTACGGCATTCCGTTGCGCTATCTGTTGATGAATCGCCGATGCCGGGCGCACGATAGACCTCGAATCGACAGATAGCCAGCGGTACACCTGAGCACCGCGACAGTAGACTGGGCGCGTGGCCGAGCCCCTGTCTGCAACCATGGAAGACTCACCGGAACACTTCGTGGCCGAGGTGGCGGTTTCTGGCGCTCGAGGCGTTGGTGGCGGACTACTCAGCTACGCGGTTCCCCCGGCCTTGCGCGGGGTGATCGACGTCGGTGACGTTGTCTGGGCCCCGCTCCGGAACAAGGCAGCGCCGGGCGTTGTCGCGCGGCTGCACCACGAGCAGCCGGGGTTCGCTCTGAAGCCCCTGCTGGCCCTCTCTGACCCGGCGGTTCGGCTCTCGAGCGAGCAGCTTGAGATGGCTCGCTGGTTGGCCCGCGAGAGCGCCAGTTCGCGGTACGACGCGCTATCGCTCTTTCTTCCGCCAGGGGCGGCGCACCGCGCGCGGCCGTTTCTCAGGTTGTGCGCGAATTTCGTGGATGGTGGGTTCACCCCGGCCCAGCGCCGCCTGATCGATCTTCTCGAGCAGCGCGGAGAAACGTCGCTTGCCGCGGCTCAGAAGGCGTTGGGCAGTAGCCTTGTCTCGATCGTTCCCGCGCTCGAGGCGGCCGGAGCGATCGAACGCATCTTTCGCACGAGCGACCGCGCGCCGGCGGCGCGAGAAGAGCGATGGTTGCGGCTGGTCGGCGAGCCCGAACCCGGCGATCTTGCCCGCGCGCCGAATCAGCAGGCGGTCGTCGATGTCTTGCGGCGACGCGCGAGGCTGCTGCCAGACGACTCGAACGGATTCGTGCTCACCGCTGACGTCCTTGGCCAAACGGGGGCGCCACGATCCGCGGTGAATGCCTTGATTCGCAAGGGGCTCGTCGAGGAAATCTCGGCGCCGACTGGCTCGCGCGTCAGCGACGAGCCTGGGGCATCCGGCGCCGTGCCTGTACTCACCCCGTTTCAGGCGGAAGCCTGGGCGGCCATCGAGCGTTCGCTGCCTGAGCGAGCCGGTGACGTGTTCCTTCTCCATGGCGTTACCGGAAGCGGCAAGACCGAACTCTACCTGCGCGCGGCGGCATGGTGCCTGCGTCATGGGCGCTCGGCGCTGATCCTGGCGCCAGAGATCGCGCTATCGTCGCAGGTCGCCGATCGATTCGCCGCCAGGTTCGGCGGACGTGTGGCCGTGTTGCATTCGGCGCTTTCTGACGCCGAACGCTACGTTGCCTGGCAGGGGATCGCCGAAGGCCGGTTTCCGGTCGTTGTTGGGCCTCGATCGGCGCTCTTCGCGCCCGTGCGGGACATCGGGCTGATCGTGATCGACGAGGAGCACGATCCCGCGTACAAGCAGGACAGCTCGCCACGCTATCACGCGCGAGCCGTTGCCGAGCACCTCGCGAGCATGACAGGAGCCACGCTTCTTCTTGGCAGCGCCACGCCAGCGGTGGAAACCTTCTGGCGGGCGATGGAAGGCGAGATCTCGCTTCTCGAACTGCCGGAGCGGGTGGGGCCGACGCTGCGCATGGCCGATGGAACCCGCGAATCGACAACGCTCGAGTTGCCGCGCGTCGACGTGGTCGACATGCGGCTGGAGCTGCATCGGGGCAATACGTCGCTCCTGAGCGAGCCGCTTCACGAGCTCCTTGCCGCAACGATGAGTCGGGGCGAGCAGGCCATTCTGTTGCTCAACCGGCGCGGGCTATCGACAATAGTCCTTTGCCGGTCGTGTGGACTGACGCTGCAATGTCCCTATTGTGACATTCCGCTCGTCTATCATCAGGATCGGCAGCAACTCGTTTGCCATCGATGTGACTATCGCGAGACGCCGCGTCGAGCCTGTCCGTCCTGCAATGGACCGCTCGACTACTTTGGCGCCGGAACCCAGCGGGTCGAAGCCGAGGCCCGACGACACTTTCCGAATGCGCGGGTCTTGCGCTGGGACCAGGATGCCGTCCGCCGGCTGGGCGGCCATGAGAGCCTGCTGCGACAGGTGGAACGCGGCGTGGCGGACATTATCGTCGGCACGCAAATGGTGGCAAAGGGGTTCGATCTGCCGCGCGTCGCGGCCATCGGTGTCGTGAACGCGGACACCGGCCTGCACCTGCCAGACTTCCGCTCGGCGGAACGGACGTTCAGCTTGCTCACTCAGGTCGCCGGCAGGGCGGGCCGACGCGGCCCGGGATCCCGCGTGGTCGTCCAGAGCTATACGCCGGAGCATTACGCAATTCAGGCCGCCTCGCGACACGACTATCAGGCATTCTTTCGCGAGGAAATCGACTTTCGTCGTGTGCACCGTTACCCGCCATTCGTGCGGCTGGCGCGATTTCTCTATCGTCACAAGAGTGATGCCAACTGCGCGCAAGAGGCCGACACCCTGGCGCGGAAACTGGCGAAGCATGCCCGGGAGCGCGGCGTGCCGATGGACCTGCTTGGGCCGGCGCCCGCGTTCGCTTCGCGCGTGCGCGGCGAGTATCAATGGCAGGTCATTCTCCGCACACAGGAGCTTGACCGCTTGCTCGATGGACTACCTGTCGACCCTGGCTGGGTCGCCGACATCGATCCGCAAAGCATGCTCTAGCGAGGCGGGATCGGCCGTAGCTGGTGATCCCGTGGCCGACGCGGCACAATGGCGCGGGCTGGAGCGTGCCAGTTGAAAAGAGATGGAGGGACCCGGTGGGGATGCCGCAATTCATGGCGGGAGAGTGGATGAAACGGAGCGCGGTGATCGTGCTCCTCGGGCTTGGATTGGTGGCCTGCGGAGAGACGATTGACACCGGAACGGAGGTGACCCCACCCCCTCCCTTGAGTCCAGAAGCAGGCGAGGTTCCTGACGAGGTGTTCAGCGCCACGGCGACGATTGCCGATGGCAAGCTCGATCCGGACACGTTCGGCGGCACGATTGGCACGGCCTTCGAGCTGACGGTGTCGGGGGATGGCACGGAGCATACGCTGGCCATCGAGGAACTTGTGGATGGCGAGACGATCGCCGCGGAAGGTGAGACGGCCGTGACGTTCACGGTCGAGGGTGAACCGGGCTCGCTGGAAATTACCCTGGACGGCAAACCGGCAGGCACGTTCGAGCGGCAGTCGGCGTCGGGCATTAGCGACTGATAACGCCGGCTTCCCCGGTCCGCGTGATCGTCGGCATTGAGTCATCGACGCATAGTGGCCGATACTGCGGTGCAGCAGTGTCGGCCAGTTCGGCCGTTGCTTACTCGCTGGAGCATGAATGACCGATGGCGCTACTTGAGATCCTGCTAGAAGGTGATGAGCGGCTGAGGCAAAAGTCGTTGAAGGTGCGCACGGTTGACGACAGCCTGAGGCAACTCGCTCGAGACATGTACGAAACGATGATGGACGCCCCAGGCGTCGGTCTGGCCGCGCCGCAGGTTGGTGTCTTGCGCCGCCTGATCTGGGTGCATGTTCCGGAGAACTACCACGACGACGGAGAGCCGGAGCTCTCCATCGCGCTGGTCAACCCGGAGATCGTCAAAGCCAGAGGGCGCTCACTGGGTTACGAAGGCTGCCTGAGCATTCCGGGCTGGGTCGGCGAGGTGCCGCGGGCCGAACAGGTGACGGTCAAGGGCATTGGCCTCGACAATCGGCCCGTCCGGCTCAAGGCATTCGGATGGGGCGCGCGTGTGCTTCAGCACGAGATCGACCACCTCGAAGGAATCCTCTTTATCGACCGCGTCGAGGACAAGGCAACCATTGTCCAGGTTCCCGACGAAGAGCCAATCGATGGCCCGGTCGAAATCGCCGGCAACGCCGTAGCCTCCCGCTAGCGACGCATCTCGCGAGCCCGGATCCACCTGGACGAATCTCGTTGATCCGACCTCGACAACGCGCGCCACGACCCGCTCACGAACTCCCCGGATCGTTCGGATTTGTGCCGTTCGCGATCTCCACGGCGTCGCTCACCCCGTCTCCGTCGCTGTCCCAAAGCGCCGGGTTGGTGCCCGTCGCGCTCTCGGCGTCGAAGCCAACTTCGACGAAGTCGGACAATCCGTCGCCGTCGCTGTCGGGATTGAACGGATCGGTCCCGATTTCTTGTTCGACCGCATCGGTGAGATTGTCCCCGTCGCTATCGAATCCCGGCTCGACCGGGGCAGTGCTGCCCTCCGGCTCGGTCGGCGCCGTGTCGGTCGCGGGCGCCTGTTCGACGGGGGCAGCCAGTGGATCAGTGCCAGCGGCGATTTCGTTGCCATCAGTTGCCCCATCGCCATCGGTATCCGCGCTCGCCGGATCAGTGCCGACCTGCGCCTCTTGGGCGTCGGGAAGGCCGTCGCCGTCCGAGTCCACATCGGTGCTCGGCGCCGCCTCTTCTACTACCCGCGGCTGGGCAGTGGGGACAAGGATGATGTCGAGCGCGACATTCGGGTTCGCTTCGTCAAGTGCAGTGGCCCAACCGGCATTCGTTGCAGTCGCTCCGCGGACTTCGGCCACGCCGAAGCCTTCTGGCGCGGCCACGCCCTCGGGGTGGACCACGTACTCACCGAAAGGAACGCCTTTCTCCTGACCCCACACCAGAGCGGCCCCATCGACGCTGGCATTTGAGGCGTTCAACACTGCTGGGCCATCGACCGATGCGCCCGAAGCATCGATCCGCGTACATTCGCTTGCCGGATCGTTCGGGATCGTGGGGCAAAGATGCGCGACCACGGAGATCGAGCCGTCACCGCGAAGATTTTCGGGAACGGCATACCAGGAACAGGCAACGTTTGCGCCGCTCTCAAGAGGAATGACGGCGCCCGCGCTGCCGTCCTGAAGAGGATCCGCGGTGACGGAGTCGCAGACCACTACCTGCGTCACGAACTCAGCAGGAACGCCGCCCGACACGGAATACGCATCGGCTTCCAGGCCCGCAAACGCGACCAGGCCGTCCGCGCCGGTAGAGCCTTCGAGCGTTGCGCCGGACCGCGCGGCGGCAATGGTGAATGGGATGTCCGCAAGCGGTTCCGCGCAGTCGCTCGCATACTGATCTCCCGAGTATGCGCCAGGGCAGGCGAACGCCTGGAGGGAGAGGGAGGCAAATCCTGCCTCTGGCGTAGGCGTGGTCGCCCGCTGGGCGAGATCGACCGGGATCTCCGGTCCAACATAGACGGTGACAAACGTCGCGTCGTCGTCGGCTGCCGTAACGACCACGTTGCCGCCGAGCGCCGCGCCCTGCCCTTCCGAGAGCAGCACGGGCTCCGCGGAGGGATCGCTGGCCGGGACGAGCCCGACCGACCCGGCGGTGACGAGAAAGAGCGTTGGGGCTGGTTGATCGGCGAGCGACAATTCGACCGCCTCGCCCGAAGTAAGAACGTCACGGACCAGATCGAGATCACGGTTTCCACCAGGCGAGGGAAATGGTCGTCCGACAAAGACCATCTCGTCGTTGCCAGCGTTTGCCGCATCCTGGGCCGCAACGAGATCGATCCGATAGAACGAGAGCGGCTCGGAGCCAAGAGGAACCTCCGCAATGCGCGCGCCAGAGGGCAAGAAGCCGGCCTCGCCCGAGGCCAGTCGGCTTCGCGCCTTCGCGGCTCCGTCGCTGACGACCAGCGTTCCCTGCTCGACCAAAAGAAATCCCGGGACGTCCCGCCTGCCTTCGTCAGCCTCGGCAGGGGCGCTGGCGCGAGTTACCCGCCACGCGAGCTCACTGGCAGGAAGCTCGGCGATACCCTGTGCCGCAACGGTTGCGTGCCCGCGGGCGGGCGAGGGAGCGTCTTCCGATTGACCCAGCACCGGGGAAATTCCGGCCAGACCGCCCACGGTCAGCACCAGAAGCGCCACTACCAGCGCGAATGAACGGTACAAGTGGTTCCTCCTTGGGCGGGCAACGATCGAAAGTCGCCCTGGCGCTACAACGAGCGGGACGCCGCAAGCGGTTCGTGTCGTCGCCGCGGGGAGGCAGGAGACGAGCGTCTGCCCGTAAGTCTACGCCTCGCGGAGGTCAGGAGGGATGCGCTGGCGAGCGAGCGTGACGGCAGGGGTAACGGGGCGCCGATACTTGTGGCAAGCCGCTTCGATGAATGCCGGGCAGCCGTGCCTATTGACACACTTGTGCACGAATGTGACGATTCCCGGGCAGCTACACGACATCTCAGCATGCTTTGCCAATTGGAAGCGAGTGAGAGGATGGGCGATGCGGATTGCCGCATTCAATGATGAGCGGTTAGGCGTTGTGGCCAACGACGACACCGTTGTCGATATCACGGATCTGCTTCAGAAGTACGATCCGCTGGACACCGCTGACCTCCTTCCCGATCTCATTTCCCATTTTGACGAAGTGAAGCCAGAACTCGATCGCCGGGCCTTCGAGGGAGGTGGGACGCCCCTGGCGGACGTGCGCCTGCGGTCGCCGCTGCATAGGCCCGGGAAGATCATCTGCTTGATGGGCAACTACCGCGAGGGCACCGATCGTCCCCTGCAAATCCTCGACCTCTTCTTCAAGTCTCCAGAGCTGATTTCCGGCCCGGAGGACACGGTGATCTTGCCGCCGCACCCGGCGGACATCTTTCACCACGAGGGGGAGTTGGCCGTTGTCGTCGGCAAAGAGGCCAAGGACCTCTCCGACGCGGAGGCGATGGATGCTGTCTTCGGCTACGTCGCCTACAACGATGTCTCGGCGCGCGGCCTGGGCCGCACGGGCATCAACAGTTTTCTCGGCAAATCGTTTGATACCTTCGCCGCGTTTGGGCCGTGGATCGTGACGAAGGACGACATCCCTGATCCGCTGTCGCTCCAGATCACGGTCGACGTCAATGGCGAACGCCGCCAGGATTATTCGACCAGCGACATGGAGCGGCCAGTGCCAGAGTTGATGACCTACATCTCCTCTGTCACCACGCTTCGCCCAGGCGACGTCATCTGCTGCGGGACAAACCATCAGGGGCTTGGTTCGATGCAGGATGGCGACGCGGTCGTCACCTCGATCTCGGGAATTGGCTCGTTCACCATTTATACAAGAGATGACCACGATCGATCCTGGCAGCGCGGAATCGACCGCGCCGCCGGGGAGCGCGTCATCGCGTCGGCCGTTCATCCGGTCGCGGCGCAGAAGCCGGGAGGAACCGCCTGATGAGGCTGGTCGCAACACGGGACAACCGCATCGGCGTCGAGCGCGATGGGGGGATGGTCGACGTTTCCTCAATCTTCTCGGACATTCGCTATCGGACCTCGGCCGATCGGATGCCGAGGGTCATCGCGACGCTGGCGGATCGGCGCTCGTTGATCGACGAGTTGGCCGCGAGTGGAGAGCGCATCCCGCTCCCGCCGCTGCAAGCGCCTGTGCCAAGGCCACCCAAGTTGATTGCCGCTTTCGGCAACTATCGGGAGGGTTCAGACCGCGAGCGTCAAAAGCAGGACATGTTCCTGGAGAGCCCTGACTCGGTCATTGGACCCGGCGGCACGGTCGTTCTCCCGGACCATCCGGCAACAATCTTCCACCATGAGGCCGAACTGGCCCTCGTGGTAGGACGGCGCGCAAAGGATCTGCCGGCGGATGAGCGCGCGCTCGGGGCGCTGGCCGGGTATACCTGCGCCATCGACGTGTCCGGGCGCGGCCTGGGCCGTATTGGGCCAAGCCGAATCGGGAAATCGTTCGATACGTTTACTCCCCTTGGTCCGGCCATTGTCACCACCGACGAGGTTCCCGATCCACAGTCGTTGCGCGTAACGCTAACCGTCAACGGCGAAGCCCGGCAGAACTACTCCACGGCAGACATGGAGTACCCCATCGTCGAGGTCCTGGCGTATATCAGCGGCTACATGACGCTCATCCCAGGCGACATCATCATGTGCGGGACGAAC
>CAYSXO010000094.1:0-13595 GCA_964434995.1 uncultured Sphaerobacteraceae bacterium | reverse complement strand
GCTCGGATTCGGCGTGTGGCCGCCGGCATAGCCGACCGCGGTCGACCAGACGCCCTTGAGCTTCCAGAACACCCGCTCGGCGCCCCAGAAGCAGCCCAGGCCGAAGATCGCCGTTTCCAGCCCGGCGGGGAACGGTCCCTGCAGGGGCGTGCCGAGCACCTCGTGGCGCTCCGGAATACGATATCCGGGCACGGGCCGGCCCGGCAGGGCGCTGTCGGCGTGGACCATAACGGTCTTCTTGCCGCGATTGAGCAGGGCGTCGAGCATGAGGAAACCTCCGTTCTGCCGCGCGGCTCCTCGCTCGAGGGCGCGGGCAGCACTAGCATAGACCAGTGGGCCAATGCGCAACGTTCGTTTGTTGCATGCACCTGAATAACGAAATCGTGACCACCGGTGTTCCCTGCCGCGCACGTCATTTTGCTAGACTCAGCGCACGGATCGCTTTGTCCGGTTGCCGTGACCCCGCCGCCGCGCCCGGAGTTGTGCCGTGCTAGCCCGCGAATTGAACGAAAGTGATTCCCCGGCTGGGAACGGCCAACCCGTCGGCGACCTCGAGCAACAGGTGCGCCATCTTCAGGAGCGCCTTGCCTTCTACGAGGGCTTTGATCTCCTCATTCAGGACAATGTCACCAACGCTCGCGAACTCTTCCGCCTCGCCGCACAGGAACGCGAAGCGGCCACGGCGAATGCCAATCGGGCCAGGTGGGAATCCGGCCAGCGCGAGGCGGCGATGCGCCGCGAGCTGGAAGCGGTTGCCGCCGACCTGCAGGCGCTAGCCGCCTCGGTCGAGGCGCTGACCCGGCGCGTGGCCATGGCTTTGGGTGATCCGGCGCCAGACGTGGCGGTCAGGTCCCCAGCGCTATCCAACCAGAAAGTCGCCATAGTTGTCCATGGCGTGCCATCGGCGCGCATGGCCCTGTCGTTGCAGCGCCATGTCGGCGCGTTGCCCCAGGTTGCCGATGTCTCCGCCCGCGAGTTTGCCGGTGGCCTGCTTCGCCTGGATGCCAGCGTGCGCGGCGCAATCTCCCTCGATCAGCTCGGGGAGTGGGAGAACGGGCATCGCTTGCATCTGCTCACCGAGCGCCCAGACGTTATCGAGATTGCCCTGGAAGATTCCTGAGCCGGCAGTCCCGCTCGCCTCCCCAGCCGTCGCATCCTCCGGTCACGCACGGCAGTCCTTTGCCTTGACCCTTGGCCCGCCGGGACCGTGCGGCCCGAGAGCGGAAAGCGACTCGCTCCGCGCACGCGCTTCCCTGACTGGATCAACCTATCCCCCTCGATCCTCGCTTAGCTTGCTCCGGATACAGGCGAAGAACTGCTCGGTTTGCTTCCGGGCAAATCCGTCGAGCAGGCGTGCGCCAACGCTGGCGAGCATGCCATGCACGACCACGTTCGCGTTCCAGGCCAACTCCGTACCATTGTCGCCCGCCTCGCTCAGGTCCATCGTGCTGTCGACCGTGACGACATTGCCTCCTGACTTGCCTTGCGCGGTCATGTGGGCTCGTCTCGGCTCGATCAGTTCCTGCCAGGCGACGGCGAACCCGAACTTGCCGCGCACGGGCCCAATGCCCGCTTTGACGGTTGCCTTGAAGTTCATCGGATCGACCACGTCCAGCGACTCAACGTCCGGCACACACTGGGCGACCATCTCCGGGTTCGTCACGAACTTCCAGACTCGCTCGCGTGGCGCGGGAATCGTCTCGGTTCCGGAATAGCGCATCAACAATCGCTCCCTCAGGCCGCCGCGTAGGCGCCCGGATCGGCGTCGAACCGCGCCTTGCAGCCGCCGCAGCAGAAGTACCAGGACTGGCCGTCGAAGTCGGAAAAGTGGCGTGCCGTTGCGATCTCGACGGCCATGCCGCACACGGGATCGATCGCCACGTCCGCCAGCGCCGTGTTCGTTTTTCCCGTGCTGGCCGGCTCATCGCCGATGCCGGGAGCCATAGCGGCGTGGACCTGGGCGATCTCCGCCATGATGCTGAGGGCAATTTCCTCCTGCGTCCGTGCCCCGATATCGAGGCCAGCGGGTGCTTTCAAGTGTGAAAGCGCCTCAAGCGTCAGGCCGCTGGCCAGCAACGTTTCGCGCACCACTGAAGCTCGCTTTGGACTGGCCACCAACGCCACATAGGGCGACCTCGCTCGCAGGGCATGGAGCAGCGCCGCTTCGTCATCGACGCCCATTGAGGCGGCGACGACCAGCGCGGGCCGCGTCCCGTGGATCACGTTTGGAAGCTCGTCAGCGCGGTCAAGCAGGCTGACGCGGTACCCCATCACCTCCGCTAGCCGGGCGAGCGTCTGGGCCACCGGCGTCTCCCCGACTACTGCCAGCCGCGCGGCCGGCAGCACCGGCTCGATCAGAATCTCCAGCGCGCCGCCGCTGTGGCAGGTCATCGGGTACTCCACGACGGCGTCGGCATGGCCTCCCCCTTCTCCCGGCATGTGGCCGAGACGGAGCAGGCGCGGCGCGCCGTCTCGCAGCGCCTGTCTGGCCTCGGCAACGACCACGGGCTGAGCGCAGCTACCACCCACCCAACCGTGCATGGTTCCGTTTGGCAGAATGACCGCCTTGGCGCCGGGTTGAGCCGACGCGGGCGCCACGCGGCGCAGCACGGTTGCCACCGCGAACGCCTCGCCCGCATCCGAAAGCTGCTGTGCCTCATTCAACCAGTTCATGGCGACTACTCGGCCGCGCCCTTTTCGACGAGAAGTTGATGCACCTTCCAGGGCGTGATCGGGATATCGATGTGCCGCACCCCGAGATGCGAGAGCGCATCAACGACCGCGTTGACGATTGCCGGCGGCGCGCCAACGGTTGCCGACTCGCCCACGCCCTTTGCGCCGAAAGGATGGTGCGGCGAGGGCGTCACGGTGCGGTCCGTCTCCCACGCCGGAGTTTCCATCGCCGTCGGCAGCAGGTAGTCCATGAACGTGCCGGCCAGGTTGTTGCCATGCTCGTCGTAGCGGATCTCCTCGAGGAGTACCGGGGCCATACCCATCGTCAGGCCGCCGTGGATCTGCCCCTCGACGATCATCGGGTTGATCACCGTGCCGCAGTCGTCAATCGCCAGGAAGCGGCGAATCTTGACCATGCCGGTGCCCCGGTCGATATCGACCACGCAGATGTACGCCCCGAAGGGGAAGGTCAGGTTCGGCGGGTCGTAGTAGTTGACCGCCTCCAACCCCGCCTCCATCCCCCGCGGATGGTTGGTGTAGGCGGCGAAGGCGATTTCGGCCATGGTCTTTGACGCGCTCGGCGTCCCTTTCACCTGGAATTTGTGGTCGACCCATTGCAGGTCGTCCGCGCTGACCTCCAGCAGATGCGCCGCGATCTCCTTCGCCTTGTCGCGAATCTTGCGCGCGGCCATCGCGGTTGCCGCGCCCGCGGTCGGTGTGCTGCGACTGGCGTACGTGCCCAGCCCATAGGGCGCGGTGTCGGTATCGCCATGCTCGACGATGATGTTGTCGACGTCGAGCCCCAGCTCGTCCGCCACGATCTGGGCAAAGGTCGTTTCGTGGCCCTGGCCCTGCGTCTGCACGCCGATGCGGACAATGGCCGAGCCGGTCGGATGAATGCGGATTTCGGCGCTGTCGAACATCTTGATGCCGAGGATGTCGAAGGTGTTCGACGGTCCCGCGCCGACGATCTCGGTGAAGGTCGAAATGCCGATCCCCATCAGCTCGCCGCGCTCGCGCTTCTCGGCCTGCTCTGCAAGCAGGTCCTGATACCCGATGGTGTCGAGCGCCTTCTGCAGCGCGGCGGGATAGTTGCCGCTGTCATACTCCCAGCCGGTCGGCGACTTGTAGGGGAACTGCTCTGGCTGGATGAAGTTCCTGAAGCGGAGCTCGGCGGCGTCCACGTTCAGTTCGTCCGCCAGGATGTCGACCATCCGCTCGATCATGTGCACCGCTTCCGTCACCCGGAACGAGCAACGGTAGGCCACCCCACCGGGCGGCTTGTTGGTGTAGACGCCATCAACCTCGACGTGCGCTGTCTCCAGGTCGTACGAGCCGGTCGCGATGCTGAAGAGGCCGGCTGGAAACTTCGAAGGGTTCGCGGCGGCGTCAAACGCGCCGTGATCGGCAATCGTGGTCACGTCGAGCGCGGTGATCTTGCCGTCCTTCGTCGCCGAGAGCCGCGCTTTCATGTGGTAGTCGCGGGCGAACGAGTCGGCCTGCAGATTCTCGGAGCGGTCCTCGATCCATTTCACTGGCTTGCCCGTGGTCAATGCCGCCACCACGGCGATGACGTAGCCGGGATAGACGGGCACCTTGCCGCCGAAGCCGCCGCCGATGTCGGGTGAGATAACCCGGATCTTCGTCTCGGGGATGCCGGAGACGAGCGAGAAGACCGTTCGGATCGCATGTGGCGCCTGGGTGGTCATCCAGACGGTGAGCTTGCCCGAGACGGAATCGACCTGGGCCACGCAGCCGCACGTCTCGATCGAGGCGACGTGGATGCGCGGGATGTACATCTCCTGCTCGATCACCACATCCGCGGCATCCATCGCCTTCGCGGTGGCCTGCTCGTCCCCGGCCTCCCAGTGGAAGATGCGGTTGCTCTTGATCTCGCGGTCAGGGCGCAGGATCGGGGCGTCCTCTTCCAGCGCTTTGAACGGATCGACAATGACCTCCAGCGGTGCGTAGTCAACCTCGACCGCCGCCGCCCCGTCCGCCGCGGCGTAGCGGCTATCGGCGATGACCGCGGCCACCTCCTGCATCTGGTACATGACGGTGTCGACCGGCAGCACCATCTGCTGGTCCGACATGAGTGTCGGCATCCAGGCCAGGCCCGCCGCGTCGAGATCCTTGCCAGTGATGACCGCCAGCACGCCGGGCGTCTCCAACGCTGCCTGGGTGTCGATATTCGTGATCGTTGCGTGCGCGAAGGGGCTGCGCACGATGTCCATGTAGAGCATGCCGGGCAGCACGATGTCGTCGACGTACGTGCCCTTCCCACGCAGGAACCGCGGATCTTCCTTCCGCTTGACGCTATGCCCGTAGCCGCGAATTTCGGTTGCTGCCATTGGGTACTCCTTCGGAAGTTGGAAGTCGGAAGTCGTGAGTCGGAAGCCGGAAGTTCAGAAGTCAGGAGTTGGATCTCGCCAACCACGTGCCGAAAGCGGATTTCCCGATTACGACCTACGACTCACGACTCACGACTTCATCGCCGCCGCGGCGTGCTGAATGGCGCGCACGATGTTGACGTAACCGGTGCAGCGGCAGAGGTTGCCGGAAATTGCCTCGCGGATTTCCAGCTCCGTGGGGTCGGCGTTGCGCTCCAGCAGGGCCACGGCGGTCAGCATCATGCCGGGCGTGCAGTAGCCGCATTGCAGCCCGTGCTCCTGAAAGAAGCCCTCCTGGATCGGGTGCAGGTTCGCCCCGTTCGCCAGCCCTTCCACTGTCCGCAGGTCGTGCCCGTTCGCCTGAACGGCGAACATGGTGCACGACTTGATGGGCTTGCCATCAAACAGCACCGTGCATGCGCCGCAACTGGAGGTATCGCAGCCGATATGTGTGCCCGTCTGCCCGGCTGTTTCGCGTATGAAGTGCACGAGCAGGAGACGCGGCTCGACCTCGGCTGAATGCGTCTCTCCATTGATGGTCACGCTGACAGGAACGGTCTCCAAGGTGGCCTCCTCTCGTGGCGACGATTGGCGGATTGGCGGATGCCGTCTCAGGAGTCGGTGCGGTCGAGCGCCCGGCGCAGTGCGCGTCGGGTCAATGTCCGGGTCACGGCGCGCTTGTAGTCGGCCGGCCCGCGCGAGTCATCGACCGGTTCGGCGGCGTTGGCCGCCAGGGCCGCCGCCTCCGTCAGCGCCGCGTCGTCCGGAGATGTGCCCACGAGCCGCGCCTCGGCTCCATTGGCGCGGATAGGCATCGGCCCGAGGTTTGTGAGGGCGATGCCCGCCCGCGTCACCGTGCCGTTGTCATCGAGCGAGAGCTGCGCGGCGACTCCCGCGATCGCGTAATCGCCGACCTTGCGCTCGAGTTTCAGGTAGGCGCCTCCGCTCCGAGCTGGAGGCGAAGGGATGCGCACTTCGACCAGCACTTCATCAGGCTCGAGCGCGGTTACGAACGTATCGACGAAAAAGTCGTCGATCGGGATCGTCCGCCGGCCATGTTGCCCCTCGGCCACGACCTCAGCCCGGTAGGCCAACATCACCGCCGGATGATCGTTCGCCGGATCAGCATGGGCGATGTTGCCGCAGATGGTGGCCAGATTGCGTACGAGAGGGTCCGCGATGACGCCGATGGCGTCGTGCAGCATGGGGTAGCGCTCGGCGATGAGCGGATTGACCTCCAGATCGGCCTCCCGCGCCAGTGCGCCGATGTGCAAGGCGCCTCCTTCCTCACGGACATAGGCCAACCCATTGATGCCGTTGATGTCGATGAGGTGCCCCGGCTGCGCCAGCCGGAAACGCATCAACGGAATGAGACTCTGCCCACCGGAAAGGATCTTGGCGTCGTCGCCATACTCCCGCAGCAGCAGGATAGCCTCGGGAATCGACGCCGGTGCGTGATACGAGAACTGCCCAGGGATCATGGACCCTCCTCGCGTGACTGCCGCGTCAAACGCGTCTCTGAGGTGTTGAAGTGGACGGTATCTTACCTCGGAGTCGAGGAGTCGAGGAGTCGAGGAGTCGAGGAGTCGAGAGGGGCGTCGTGTGGTCTGGGCGTGTGAATTGAGCAAAGAAGTGCGCTCCCGGTCGGTCAAGCCCTGGAGCGCGGATCTCCTCTTCTCTCGCTGCATGGCGTGGTCACACCCAGCAGCGATGCACGCTTCACCCAGACCTATTGCTTCGAGTTCACCAGTCCATAGACGCTGAAGCCGATCATGTCGCCGAACTCGTAGTCGGGGAACGCTTCTTCGATGGCCGCCTGGATGGCGGCATAATGCTCGCCCGCCTCCGGTCCCATCAATTCGGCCTTGCGGTCGCCGAGGCTCTCCACGTAGTCGGTCACGATCTGGTCGGCCTTCTCCAGATAGGCAATCTGGTCCGCGACCGCCTCCGAAAGCGGCGCCGCCTCGCCGCGGCCGCCATAGACCATCGGCTCTGGATCAGCGGTAAAGGTCGATTCCAGTTCACGCAGGTCGGCGATCCAGCCCTCAATAGTCGGCGTCGCCTGGCCATCGACGATCCCGCCCTCCAGCCAGGCGTGCATGCCATGATGGACCAGATCGCCGACGATCAGTGCGTTCAGCTCTGGGATGAAGGCGACCGTTTGCGTGGAGCTGACCCCCGGCTCGCTCAGCTCCAGAAGTTCCACCGTTTTGCCATTATCCAGTTCCAGCGTCATCGCGTCCGCGAAGGATTTGTCAATCAT
This sequence comes from uncultured Sphaerobacteraceae bacterium, assembly GCA_964434995.1. Classification (GTDB taxonomy): domain Bacteria; phylum Chloroflexota; class Chloroflexia; order Thermomicrobiales; family UBA6265; genus JACCXM01. The sequence goes on along the minus strand of CAYSXO010000094.1, from coordinate 6,269 downwards.
GCCCAGCTCTGGATAGCTCTCGTCGGTGTACATGCCAGAGCCGACGAAGAACGCCTTCTTGTAGTCGTGCACTCCGGGCATCGCGGCGGCGGTTTCCTCCGAGCCAATGACCTTGGCGCCTTCGTCCTGGAAGACAATGATGCCGTTGAACTTGTCCGGATTTGGGTGGGTCACGACGAGAAACGTGATCGGGCTATCGGTTTGCTCGCGCAGGAAGTCGATGGCCGCCCGCGCCAGCTTGGGGTCGAACTGGGCGTCGAAGGCGACGACCTCACTCCCAGTGTCGTAGAAAAAGGTCTTGGTATTGAATCCGTCCGGGCCGCTGTCGTAGGTGTAGAGCATGCCACTGCCCGAGGTGGGGGTCGACTGAGCCATACCGCCCCCGCGGCGGTCGCCGAAGATCGATGCGGCTGGGACGGCGATGCCCAGAATCGCCATGCGTTCCAGACATTCTCGCCGGTTGAGCCGTGGTGAATCACTCCTTCCGGAATTCATTGGAGGCATGAGCGTGAGCATGATGGGGAAGACCTCCTGCGATTCCTGGCCGTCGCGGCTTCATTCACCGCCGATGACCAATCGTTCGAGCGTGGTTCGATCTTCGCCGCGCGGCTACGACCGCGCATCAGTACTTTGTACGGAAATGGCCGTGTCGCTTGGCGCAGGCTGGAGGCATGGCATCCCGAACGACATGGCGACGTGGGCGGCCACGCGGCGATTCGGCGCCTGCAACTTGCTCAGGATGCTCGACATATGGGACTCCACCGTGTGGAGCAAATCTTGAGGTGGCCGATAGTCTCCAGATCAGTCATGGAGGGCGAGGGAACGACGAGGACTTATCGCTGCTTATGAGTCAGCACGACGTCGGACGTTTCGTGATCGGATGCTCCCTTTCACGTCGAACGCAATGTCGCCCGAGCGGGACGGCGCGACACCACCATGGGGAAGCGACATCGGCGAATGCGTGACGGTCAAGGCGCGAGAATGGAACCGACCGGGTCTCAGCCCTGGCGCGGGTAGGCTACGCCGCCGCCGCGCACGCTGACGTTGACGCGGTCGCCAGGCCGGAAGCCGCCGTACGCGCCGAGGCGGCCTTTGAGGGTTTCTCCACTATCGAGGCGAAGCGTCAGGAGTTGGTCATGGCCGAAGAAGGCGCGCGAGGTGATGGTGGCGGGAACGCCGGAATGCTGGTCGTCCGACGTAGGCTCCGGGGTAAGCCGCAGCATTTCAGGGCGCAGAAGGATGTCAACCTGGCCGTGGTGCGCGCCAATGAGGGGGATCTCTCCGAGGCACGTCCGCGCGCGGCGGCCATCGGCGATGCCCGCGACATACTGCGCATCACCGACGAAATCGGCCACGACCTTCGTCGCCGGCCGGTGATACAGCTCTTCAGGTGGACCAACCTGGAGAATTTGCCCGTTGAGCATGACCGCAACGCGATCCGCGATGGAGAGCGCCTCCTCCTGATCGTGAGTAACCAGCACGGCGGTCGCCCCGGCATCGCGCAGGATTTGGCGCACATCCTCGCGCACGGTGGCGCGGAGATCGGCGTCGAGATTGGAGAAGGGTTCATCGAGCAGCACGATCTCCGGCTCGGGGGCAAGCGCGCGAGCCAGGGCGACGCGCTGCTGTTGCCCGCCGGAGAGGCGGTCGGGGGTGCGTGAGCCGAGGCCAGCGAGGCCGACAGTCTGCAGCGCCGATGCCACGCGCGCGTTGCGATCGCGCATGGAACGGGGGAGCCCAAACGCGACATTGCGAGCCACGCTCAGGTGCGGGAAGAGCGCGTAGTCCTGGAAGACCATGCCGACGCGCCGGTTCTCCGGCGGGGACCAGAAGGCGCCAGCCGCATTCGCGTCGCATACCGTCTCTGCGCCGATTTCAATGACGCCCGCATGCGGCCGCTCAAATCCGGCAATCAAACGCAGCGCGGTCGTTTTGCCGCAGCCGCTGGGGCCGAGGAGCGCCAGAAACTCCCCCCGGCTGGCTTCGAGGTCGAGTCCGCGCAAAACCGGATGATCGCCATAGGCCATGGAGAGGCCGCGCACACGGAGTGCCGGGGCCGCCTCGCCGGCAACAGATGCGGCTTTCACGGGGCGTGCTCTCGCCGGTCGTGGCGTGGGGCTAGCAGGAGCATCGGGATTGCTGAAACCGCGATCAAGATCAAGGCTGGCGCGGCGGCGCGGCCATAGGCGGCATCGTTGGCCGCGGTCCAGACCTCAACCGCCAGGGTGTCCCAGCCCGTTGGGCTCAGAATGAGCGTCGCCGGCAACTCCTTCATGGCAGTCAGGAGGACCAGCGCGGCTCCAGCGAGAATGCCAGGACGGGCGAGGGGAATGGTGACCGTGACGATGGCCCCGGCCTGACTTTTCCCCAGACCGCGCGCGGCTTCTTCCAGCCGGGGATTGACCTGGAGAAGGGCAGCGCGTGTCGAGCTGACGGCCTCGGGCAGGAAGCGTACGACGCAAGCGGCGACCAGCATGGCCAACGTCTGATAGAGTGGCGTACCCGCGCCGAAGGCGACGAAGGCGAGCGCAATGACGATGCCTGGCAAGGCGTATCCGAGATAGGTTAGCCGCTCAATGAAGTGCGTGCGGCGGCTGGCATAGCGCGCGGCCAGAATGGCGACGGGCAGCGAGCAGGCAGTGGCGATGAGCGCGGTCCAGAAGCCGAGCGTCAGTGAATGGAATGCCGCTGGCGGCACGGCGTGGAGGAGGTCGCCCTCGCCGATTGAGCGAGCGAGCCAGCCGACGAGGATCGCAATCGGGAGCACAAGCGCCAGACCAATGACGAGCGAGCAGAAGATGAGCGCCGGAATCGTGGCGCGGCCAAGCCGGACGGGCCGGGCCCGACGGCCCGCTCCACTCCCGAGGCGGTGGATTGTCGCGTTTCCCCTGGCTTTCGCTTCCACCGCCAGGACCAGGAGCGAGATGCCGACCAGGAGCAATCCCAGGACCGCCGCTCCCCCGCGATCCATCGCCGAACGGTATTGCACGTAGATGGCGCGGGTGAACGCATCGTAGCGAAAAAGGGTCACCACGCCGAAGTCGCCCAGGGTATAGAGCGCGGTCAGCAGCGCGCCTGCCGCCACCGCGGGCCGCAGGCGTGGGAGCGTGACGGCAAAAAAGGTCCGCCAGGGGCCGAACCCCAAGCCGCGCGCCGCCTCCTCCAGTGATGGATCAAGCCCGCGGAGCGCGGCTCGCACGGGAAGATAGACATACGGAAATGTGAAGAGCGTCAAGGTGAGCCATGCCCCGCTGAAGCCATAGAGCGAGGGAAGACGATCGATTCCCAGGGGCTCCAGCGAGGATTGCAGCATGCCGCGCGGCCCAAGGGCGGCCACGACGACGAGCGCGCCGATGTACGAGGGGACGACGAGTGGCATTGCTGCCGCGGCGCCCCAGAATGCGCGTCCTGGCAGATCGGTCCGGCTTGTCAGCCAGGCTAGTGGCAACGCGACAACGACGGCGCTCATCGCGACGGCGCCCGCGAGGATCACGGAATTGACCATGATGGCGAGGGTCTTCGCGCGGAAGAGCATCTGCCAGGCGCTCTCTGCCGAGCTGATTGCTCGGGAAACCATGTAGAGGAGCGGGATCAACTCGACGAGCGCAACGAGCAGCGCGGGCGCCACGAGCCAGAGCGGGGGACGCTGCCGAGCCCACGTGCTGGCACGAGTGACTTGGCGCGAAACGAGGCGTCCTTCGCTCGTGGGCCAGCGCGTGAAGGGGGGTCGCGCCGAGCGGGGCCGGAGCGTCAGCATCTATTTCCTCGAACCTTGCACGAATCACGAAAGCAGACCGGGAAGCGGCAGCGACAATGGTTAGGAACTCGGAACCTGACACAGGAGACCGCGCCGGGATGGCGAACGATATCCGACAAACTTTATCAGATTTGAATTATAGAACTGCTGCCAGGCTGGGACGATTCCGCAATCGGCCATCGTTCTGATAGGGTGAATACGTGCGCGGTGAGGAGGCCATGGAAGAACAGGCGCAAGACAGACGCGAGGGCATCCGAGCGGGGGGCCGTCGCACCGCGCTCACCATCGAAATTGGCTCGGGGACGATCTTCTTCATAATCGGGCTCATCGCCCTTGCGTACTTGCTCTTCCGCATCCCGACATTCTGGCTGGTTGTCTTGACGGCGACGATCCTGGCGACGGCCATCGACAGGCCAGTCGCGGCATTGCACGCCAGGGGCGTGCCCCGCGCCGCCGGCATTCTGCTCATTTACCTGGTTCTGGTGGGTTTGCTGGGCGCCGCGCTGATGGCGCTGGCGCCGATTGTGTCCGGAGATGCGCGCGCGCTCCAACGCGAATTGCCTGGTTACGTCGATCGCCTCGAACAGGCGGCCGGCTCATTCTCCTCGGCCGCGCGCGGCCAATTGTCGCTATCCGAGATCGAGAGCACGGCTCAGGAGCACGTCTCAGGGCTGGCCAGGGGCATCACCTCGGTTGGCGTCGAGTTCGGGCGAACCGCGTTCTACGTCTTCGTCACGCTCGTAGTGGCGTTCTTTATGGCAGTAGAACCCGGCGTGATCGTCAAGCAGGTTGAACGCTGGATACCGTCGAGCCAGCGCGAGCGCGTTGTCCGGGTCGTGCGCGGCATTCACGAGAGCATCGGCGCCTGGGCGCGTGGTCAACTTCTGATCGCCCTCATCTTCGGCGCGCTGATGGGCGTCGGATTGCGCCTCCTGGGTGTGCCATATGCCTGGTCCCTTGGCGTGGTGGCGGGCATTCTCGAAGTTGTTCCGTACGTCGGCGGCGTCATTACCGTCCTGCTGGCGGCGTTCAGCGCTGCCACGGTGGGTCTCCCACAGGTGGTGGGTGTCCTGGTCCTCTACATCATCCTGGTGAACCTGGAGTCGCACATCCTGGCTCCGCTGCTCTATGGGCGCGCGCTTGGCCTGCCGCCGGTCGCCATTCTGCTGGCGTTGCTGGCCGGGGTCGAGCTCCTGGGCATTCTGGGCGCGCTCCTCGCGGTACCGCTGACGGTCATCATCTGGGCGATTGTTGCCGAGTTCGCGCCTCGAACCGGACCAGAGCCGGACCCGGAGCACCAGGATCGGGCGGCCGCTCCGAAGTAACAGATTCGACTCCGATCTCGACAGGCGCTTTCCCGCGTCGTTATTCGCTTTCGTTGGCCCGATGTGGACGCATCGTCCGGCTTCGGTATGATCGCGGGGTCGACGACCCAATCGCCATTCAATCGAGTGGCGGCGCTGGAAGGTCGCCCGCGGGATGGCGCACGCCCCCGGCCGCGAGGGCCCGGCCAATGGTGGCCAGGCCGCAGAGGGAGAGGATTCGCGAATGAAAATCGGTGTCTTCACGGTGCTCTTCAGCCAACGTCCGTTCGAGGAGGCGCTCGACTACGTCAAGGCCGCCGGGTGCGAGGCGGTCGAAATCGGTGTCGGTGGCTATCCGGGCAACACGCATGCCGACGCCGTCGTGCTCCTGGAGGATGAGGCAGCGCGCAAGAGGCTGCTCGATGCGGTGAGGTCGCGCGGTATGGAGATCAGTGCGCTCTCGTGTCACGGCAACCCACTTCACCCCAGGGAGGCGATTGCCGAGGCCCATGACCGCGACTACCGCAATGCGGTGCAACTGGCGCGGATGCTGGAAATTCCGACGGTGATCACCTTTTCGGGATGCCCGGGCGGCGGTCCGGAAGCGCAGGAACCGAACTGGGTCACCTGCCCATGGCCCCCCGACTTTCTGGAGACGCTCGATTGGCAGTGGAAGGAACGCGCCACGCCCTACTGGTCCGAGGCGGCGGCGTTTGCCAGGAGTCACAACGTCCGGGTGGCGATCGAGTTGCACCCCGGCTTCCTCGCTTACCACACCGAGTCGTTCGAGCGCCTTCGCGACATCGGCGGCGAGACGCTTGGCGTCAACTTCGACCCCTCGCACCTCTTCTGGCAGGGAATGGACCCGCTTGCCTGCGTGCGGGGCCTGGGCGACGCCATCTTTCACGTCCACGCCAAGGACACGTGGCTCGACGCGCAGAACATCGCCCTCAATGGCGTGCTCGACACCAAACCGTACACGGACGAAATCCGCCGCTCCTGGATCTTTCGCACCGTCGGCTATGGCCACGGGCAGGAGTTCTGGCGCTCCCTGATCAGCGAGTTGCGCCTGGCCGGCTACAACGGAGTCATCTCCATCGAGCACGAAGACTCCCTGATGAGCGTCAATGAAGGCTTCACCAGCGCCGTCTCCTTCCTGAAGAACGTCGTCATCCGGGAAACGCCGTCCGTGGCGTGGTGGGTGTGAG
>CAYSXO010000093.1:8402-13668 GCA_964434995.1 uncultured Sphaerobacteraceae bacterium | reverse complement strand
CGTCTCGCGGACGGTGCGCCTACCCCTCGCCCGTCTCTTCGAGGATGCCGGCAACGGGTGTCGCGACGGCCATGACATCGCTCGCTGGTGGCGCCGGGTATTCGGTGGCGCCTGAAGGAGCAAGATGGTCAATCGGCGCCCACCCCGTGACGTCGGCATAGCGCACGGTGACGAAGCCGTTGACGAGATGGCCGGTTTGCTCGACCGTGCTGCCAGTGATCGCCGTCGAGATGAGTCCGTATTCCGCCCCGGGCCCGGCGAAGATCGGCGCTTCGTCCCTCACGCTGGCCGGACCGAGCGGGCCAGCATCCGGGGCCGCGATCGGCGTGTCATCCGGAGGGGCCGGGGCGGGCGGGAGCGCGGCCGGTCCTCCATCCAGAACCTCCACGCCCGCATTTGCGGGCAGAAGACCGGAGTTCGGCAGTTCAGGCACGGGATCCGTCGTTGCCGTTGTGGGCGCCGCCTCATCACCCGGAGCCGGCGCAGGGCCGATTGGCGCGGCGCCAGGCGCATCGGCAACAGCTGGATCGATCGCCTCCGATTGGCCGTCGATCACCGGAGCCTCGCTATCCTCCGCGACGAGATCCGCGCTGGTGTCGCCTGCAACAACTTCCTTGACCACTACAAGTGGTTCGCCGCGCAGCCAACCGGAGAGGGCGTCACTCGCGACCGGATAGTAGCCATCGACCGGGGCCCCCTCCAGCGTCACGTCCGTTCCCAGGGCAAGGAGCGCGATCACCGGCGCGTCGGGGCTTGGTTCCTCGAGGAGCGGGGTCTCCTCACTCAATACCGCGGACTCGGCCAGCGCCGGCCCCGGAAGCGCGAGCGGGGCGATAAGCAGCGCGCCAATCACCGCGCAGGCAGCCAGACATGCCGAGAACCCCTTTCGCATTCGCGACGCCTCTTCCCCTCAAGCCCAGTCCGAGCCACGCTCAACGGCGGGATGGCGAGACATGGCCCGTCGTGCCGATCCGTCCCGTTCGCTCAACAGACTCGCCTTCCCATCTCGACGCGGGGCACGATGCAGGCTGCCAACTGTACGTACATCCATGCTTGCTGGATTCGTCTGGCAGGGCGCGCGTCGGTGACGAGGCGCTGCTCCATCGCGGTGCACGTACACTGTGAACCTTGAGTTTCTTGTCAGATCAGAGCGTGACCGCGTTCGCCGCGATGTCCTGCTACGATGCCGCATCTGCCCACCGGGTGAGCTCATTGCGAAGGAGCCTCATTAATGCTCGATGCGATCCGTCCCCTCTACGCCTACAGCGCCTGGGCCAATGCCCGCATCCTCGACACCGCCGAGCGGATGAACCTGCAGCAGTTCATCGCGCAGAACAATGGCGCGGGCTCGATCCGTGAAATTCTGGTGCATACGGCGTCCGGACAGTGGATCTGGCTCGAACGCTGGCTGGGGCGCGCGCCGCGGGCCATGTGGAACCCGGCGGAGTTCCCGTACGTGGCAACGCTTCGCTCCCGGTGGGCAGAGGTCGAGGACGCGACGGCGCGCTTTGTTGCCGGATTGACCGAAGACGACCTGGCGCGCGAGTTGACCTATGTCAACATGCGTGGCGAAACGTGGACCTATCCGCTCTGGAAAATGCTGCTCCATCAGGTGAACCACGCCACCCAGCATCGCAGCGAGGCCGCGCTCCTTATGACCGAGCGCGGCCACTCCCCTGGCGACCTCGATCTGCTCGTCTATTACGACCGAATCCGGGGAGCATGAGCCGCGAACCTACCAGTAGAGATTCGTCCAGGCCGCCAACTCGCCGAGCACCAGCGAGCCGGCAAAGACCGACGCTGACTTGAGAATCAGCCATCCGTCGAGCCGGAAGAACCCGATGATGATGCCGGTCAGCGCCAGGAACGCCGGCAGCAACCAGATCCAGATCAATGGCTTCTTCACCGTGGTCAATACTCCTTGAGATCATGCCGCGCCACGGGCAATTGTCTCACTCCATCGCTCCTCCAGTGAGGGAACCGAGAGATTGCGCCCACGAGGCGATGCGGTCCGGCAGTCGCCGTGGCGAGGACTGACTCGAGACTCGTAATCATTGGAACAGCTATCGGCGCTACCCGGCGCCCGATGCCTCTGCTGGCCACGGCGCGAATCTTGCGCGAACGGCGGAAAGCGAGCCGCGATGCACGTTGGCCACTGGGCGCCCGAGCAAGAGATCACGCGGCAAGGAAGAGACTCGACATGCACAGATTGCTTCTGGGTGGCTTCGCCGGTCTGGCGGCCACCGTACCCATGACAGCCGTCATCGCCGCCGGCCGCGCGGCGGGCTGGCTGCACACGCCGCCACCGGTCGTCATCACCGAGAACGTTGCGGAGCTGGTTGGCGAAGAGCCGTCGCGTAACAGCGCGGAGTTCCAGGCAGCCTGGGTTGGCGCCCACTTCGCCTACGGCGCGGCATGCGGCGCCGTCTACGCGGCGATCCGGCCTACGCTGCCTCGCCCGGAGCCGGCGAGCGGCCTCCTCTTTGGCGGCGCTGTCTGGGGCATCAGCTATCTCGGCCTCATGCCAGCCCTCCATCTTTTTCCTCCGGCGACCGAGGACTCGCCGCGACGGCAGGCGGTGATGATTGCCGCGCACGCGGTGTTCGGGCTCGCGCTGGCTGGCCTGGCGCGCAACCCGCGTCTGGGCTCGCAACTCGCGGCTGGGCCTTCCTCCGCGGAGCAGGACTCCCGAACGAGGATGTCCGTTGACGGCTCGCGGTGAGGCGGTCATCATGAATGTGAAAATCCGGTTCCGCACATTACCCGAAGGCCGCAATGGCTGTACGTCCGCCCGACCGGTCACCATCCGCACCCGTGCAGCTGACTCCTGTCACGCTCCGTGGATACGCATCGCCCTTCCCGGCGCCCCTGACGTCGCTCGTCGGCCGCGAGGCGGAGATCGACACGCTTCTCGCGCTGCTGCGTCGACCGGACATCCGGCTGTTGACGCTCATCGGCCCGGGTGGCGTCGGCAAGACGCGGCTGGCTATTGAAACCGCGAGCGCCGCCGAGCCGGAGTTCGCCGACGGGGCGGCGTTGGTCGCGCTGGCTGCCGTGCCTGATCCCGCGCTCGTGCCTGCCGCGATCGCGCGGGCGCTCGGTATCCGCGAGGCCGGCAGCCGGACGCTTCCAGAGGCACTGGCGGCCTACTTGCGCGGGAAGCACCTCTTGCTGGTGCTCGACAATCTGGAGCACGTGCTCGACGCGACACCCCTCATCGCGACCTTGCTGGCATCGACGCCGACCCTGAAAGTGCTGGCCACCAGCCGCGCTGTGCTACGCATCTCCGGGGAGCAGGACTTCCCCGTGATGCCCCTGGCCCTGCCCGCTGCCAGCGATCATCGGGTAACTCTCGATGAGGTTCGGGCATCGCCGGCGGCGCGACTTTTCGTGGCGCGCGCGCGGGCGACGCGGCCAGATTTCTCGCTCACCGACGCCAACGCGGCGGAGATCGCCGCCATCTGCCACCGGCTTGACGGGCTGCCGCTGGCAATCGAGCTGGCCGCGGCGCGCACCCGGCACATGCCCCTGCCGGCCCTGCTTGGCCACCTGGAAGCGCCGCTCTCGATGTTGACCGGCGGCCCGCGGGATCAGCCAAAGCGCCTGCGGGCGATGCGGGACGCCATTGCCTGGAGCTACGACCTTCTCCCTACCGATGAACAGGCGCTCTTCCGCCGCCTCGCCGTCTTCGCCGGCGGCTTCACGCTCGAGGCGGCCGAATGGGTGATGGGGCCGCGGGAGGGCGTGGCGCCGTTCGCTACTGACTCACGGTCCGCGACTTGCGGCTCTATACCACCCGTCACCCATGACCCATCACCCATCACCCTCGATCTGATCAGCGCGCTGGTCGAGAAGAGTCTCTTGACACAGGATGGGACACCAGTTGGCGAATCGCGCTACGGCATGCTGGAGACGATCCGCGAGTTCGGCCTGGAGCAACTCGCCGCGCACGGTGAAGAGGGCGCCGTGCGCGCGGCCCACGCCACCTACTATCTGACCCTGGCCCAACAGGCGGAGTCGCACCTGATTGCGCCGAACTCCGCGCGGTGGGTCGATCACCTGGCGACCGAACGCGCCAACATGCAACTGGCGGTCACCTGGGCCCTGAACGAGGGACGCGCCGGTGACGTGCTGCGTCTGGCGGGCACCATTCTCTCCTTTGCCTACGCGCGGGGCGAGCCGCACGAGGGGCAGCAGTGGCTCGAAGCCGCCCTCGCCCGCGATGACGCGGGGCCGACCGAAACGAGGGTCGATGCCCTCTTTACCGCGTCCGCGCTGGCGCAGGTGCGGGGCGAGTTCAACCGCTCCGTCACGCTGAGCGAAGAAGGGTTGGCCATCGCCCGCGCCGCCGGCTATGCCTTTGGCGAAGCGCGAGCGCTGCTTGCGCTCGGCATCACGGCGGAATGGGATGGCGATCTCGATCTGGCCACTACCCGGTATGAAGCAGCACGAGACCTGATGCGCGGGCTGCACGGCTCGGTGCATCTGCCGCACTGGACCCTGCTTCCGGTCGCCAACCTCGCCGATGTGGCGCTCTTGCGCGGCAACCCGGCCCTGGCCGCCACACTCGCCGACGAAGCGGTTGCCGGCTGGCGCAAGGCCGGCTATCCGTGGGGCATCGGGCAGGCGCTGGGCACCGCCGCGGCCAGCGAGCAGGGCGACCAGGTGCGAGCCGTCAGGCTCTATGAAGAGACGTTGACCATCTGGCTCGATGGCGACGACGGCCGAGGCATCGCCGGGACCCTGGCGGGGATCGCCGGGGTGGCCCTTCACCGAGAGAAGGCCGAACAGGCCGCGCGTCTGCTGGGCGCGGCCTGGGGCGTGGCTGACCGGATGGGGGTGCGCTATCTGGCGCATCACGTCCACTCCGAGAACGTTCTCGCGGCCACCGTTTCGCTGCTCGATGACGACGCCTTCCAGGCCGCCTGGTCCTCGGGGATAGCCCTGACGACCAATGAGGCCGTCAGCGAGGCGCGCGGCGTGCTGGCCGCCCCAGCGCCGGTGCGCCTTCCATTGGCGTCCACGAGCTTCACGCCCCTGACACCGCGCGAGTACGACGTGCTGCGGCTCCTTGTCGCCGGGGGCCGCGATCGGGAGATTGCCGAGGCGCTTCGCATCAGCCCGCGCACCGTGCAGACACACGTGGCAAGCCTTTTCGCCAAGTTCGGCGTCAACTCCCGCGTCGAGCTTACCGCCACTGCCGTTCGGCGCGGCCTCGCCTGACGGCGACAACGATCGTCAGGATTATCCCCAGCCCGATTTGCGG
>CAYSXO010000093.1:2905-8375 GCA_964434995.1 uncultured Sphaerobacteraceae bacterium | reverse complement strand
CTACGGACCTCTCCACCGGCGCCCTCAAACCGCGGGCCGCGTCACCCTCCGCAGTTTCCACGATGTAAAGCACGTCATCGCGACGCATGATGACCATGCGCCAGCGACCGCCTCGCCCACCAGGGCGGGTGCATATTCGACCGGCGCAACCATCACCGAGGCGGCCATGGGCGCGGCACTCGCGGCGCCCATGCCCCGCCGCGGGCCAATCACAGGACCGCGCAAAGGAGTCCTCATGACCATCTCGACCTCCCGATCCGTCCAGATCACCACGCTCGATGAGGAGACGATCCAGGCATTCCGCGAGAGCGTGCGCGGCGACCTCATCACCCCGGACGATCCTCGCTACGACGCCGCGCGCGCCGTGCGCAACGGCTTGATCGATCGTCACCCGGCGCTGGTCGCGCGGTGTTCCGGAACGGCCGACGTGGTGGCCTGTGTGAACTTCGCGCGGGAGCAGGACCTGCCGGTTACCGTCCGAGGCGGCGCGCACAATGTCGCCGGCAACGCCGTCAACGATGGCGGGGTGGTCATCGACCTCTCGTCGATGCGGGGCGTCTTCGTTGAGCCCGCCACGCGGACAGTCCGCGCCCAGGGAGGGGCCACCTGGGGAGACGTCGACCGCGAGGCGCAACTCTTCGGCCTGGCCGTGCCGGGCGGGGTCGTCTCGACCACCGGCATCGGCGGCCTGACCCTGCATGGCGGCTATGGGCATCTGCGGCGCACGCACGGCCTGAGCCTGGACAACCTCCTGGCCGTGGAGATCGTCACCGCCGACGGGCAGGCCCGGACCGCCAGCGAGGCGGAGAACCCGGATCTCTTCTGGGCCGTGCGCGGCGCGGGCAGCAACTTCGGGGCTGTGACCGCCTTCACCTTCCGCGCCCACCCGGTTGGCCCACTCGTCTACCTCTCGGCCAGCATGTACTCGAGAGACGATGCCGGCGCCGTCATCCGCGCCTGGCGAGATTTCACCGCATCCGCCCCGGACGACGTCAATTCGATTCTCCTGCAGTGGAGCATCCCGGACGACGAGCACTTTCCGCCAGAGTTGCGGCGAACGCCGGTGGTTGTGGTGGCCGCGGTGCATGCCGGGCCGGTCGATGCCGGGGAAGCGATCACCCGGCCGCTACGGGAGATCGCGACGCCAATCCTCGACCTGAGCGGGGCGATGCCCTACACGGCATTGCAGTCGGCGTTCGATCCCTTCTTCCCCGAGGGACGCCACTACTACTGGAAGTCGATCTACCTCGACGACCTCAGCGATATGGCCGTTGAAACGCTGACCGGGATTGGCGCCGCCCGGCCGTCCGGCGAATCGGCGGCCACCCTCTGGCATCTCGGCGGGGCGATGAGCCGGGTCGACAACGCGGCAACAGCCTATGCCCGGCGCGAAGCGCCCTATCTGCTCGCCGCTGAGGCCTCATGGGATGATCCGGCTCTGGACGAGCAGGCAATCGCCTGGGCGCGCGATGCTTTGGCCGCGATGCAGCCCTACTCCAGAGGCGGCTCCTATCTGAACTTCCCCGGATTCGGCGAAGAGAAGGAAGCGATGCTGCGCGCCTCGTACGGGGCCAACTACGACCGGCTGGCCGGCATCAAGACGACGTACGATCCAGACAATCTCTTCCGCGTCAATCTCAACATCGCGCCGCTCGCCTGACCCGGCTCTGTCGTCAGGCCCGCGGGTGTTGGGGGCGAGCATGATCAGGCGCCGGGAACTCACCCCGGCTTCCAGCCTGGAACGACAGTGCCTTGCTCCTCACGCCTTCCTCTCGCGCTGGCGCGATCCTTGGGCTGTTTGACGATATGATTGCACATGCGGTGCACCATCACGATCTCCGCGGAGCAGTCCGCCAACTCGGTACAGTTCTTGCTCCGGCAGCGGAGGCTCCATTGAGGTCATGAGGTAGCCGTTGTGGCCGTTCGCTATCGACACGTCGTGTGAGGAGGCATCCATGTTCGGAACCATCGCCCGCGCCACGCTCAAGCCCGGCCAGGAAGGGAAGCTGCAGGAGATGCTGGACGAGTGGCAGCGCGACATCCGGCCGAAGATTCCCGGAAAGTTCGTTGAGCTGACCGGTCATCACGCCGGAAACCCGGACGAGATCGTCTTCATCGCCCTCGCCCAGGACGAGGCGACCTATCGGCAGTTGGCCGAGATGCCCGAGCAGCATCAGTTCTATCTCCGCTTCAACGAGGTTTTCACCAGCGAGCCGAGCTGGGAAGACGTCGAGATGACCTGGGGCCTGCAAGACTGAGGCAGAGGCCGACAATGGTCGATCAGGCGGCATGACAACCTGCCACGGAGCGCCGTGGGGACACTCCGACGTTGCCGGGGCGTTTCTGGCCGCTCGGCAGGCGATGCTCCACGCAACGGCCAACGTCTTCACGGTGGCGCCCCGCCCATCTCGGTGAGGGCGTTGGTCATGCCTCGGCCGTTCGTGCCGGCCGCGCGAGTCCCGCCGGAACGACCATTCCCACGCCTCCCCAAGGCGCCTATCGCATGCTGATGCGCACCACCGAGGCCACCGCGGCCGTTTCGCCCGCGTTTCGAGCGACGATCGCCCACGCTCCCCTGGCCACCAGCCGATCGCCAGGGGAGAGGGCGGCCTCCGCGCCGGGGCCCATCTCGGGCATGACCGCGCGCTGCAACAGAGGATCGTAGACGCGTACGATCCGCGCCCAGCTATCGACCAGCACTACGCGAAGCGCGCCCTGCTCAGCCGTCAAGAGAAGCGATCCCGTTGGTATTGACGATTCCCAGCGCGCGCCGGGCGGCAGCGTAAGCCGCGAGGTGGTCCTTAGCTGGTCGGTCCCTGGCAGGCGCAGCGTCGTGGTGTCAACGAATTCCTCGGTCCCGGCTGGCGCCGCGCTGGAGCCATCTCGCGTGATCTCGGCGCCGCGCGCATGGCGGGGCACGAGAAGAAAGGCGAGAAGCGCCGCGACGAAGGTTTTCCGGGGATAGTTGGGCCTGACGTCGAACATTGTGCAGTGCTCCCACATTCCAATGGATGCGTCCCATGCGCCGGGGATCACCCCCTCGCTCCAACCATGGCCCTATCCTGCGGCGACTTGGCTACCGTGCCATCCGTAGTTCCTACGGATTTTTCGACGGGTTTCTCACGGCGACGACGTCGCGTTCACGGCCGGACCACCGCGCGGCTACCATGCACGCGCCCGCCAATCGAGATACTGGAAACGCCGGATCACAGGGAGTACGCCGTGACGTCCAAGGAGCCTGGCCAACGACTCGGCGCGCCGATGCCGGGCAGGTCTCGTCTATGCCGGACCCGATCGCGCCGCGCCTTCGTCTCGGCCAGTCTGGGGGTCGGGGGCACGCTGCTGGCGGCGGGCGCTCTGCGCATCCCAGCCCTGGCGCAGGAGGCCACGCCAACAGCCGGGCATGCCGAGCATGACGAAAGCGGGGTCATGCAAGCCACGCCATCCTGGCTCCTCTGGGAGCCGGCGGACCTGATCGAGCCAGAGGTGCGGCAGTCGGCCGGGGGTGAGCTGCGCACCGAGTTGCGCGTTGCGTACGCCTATCACTCCATCGGCGGCTACCGGCTCTCGATGCGAACCTACGAGGGCGGCATGCCGGGGCCGACGTTGCGCGTGCAACCGGGCGACGTGCTGAAGATCCGGCTCATCAACGATCTGCCACCGAATCGCGATCCAGCGCCGGTGAATGCTGACTTGCCGCACCATTTCAACACCACGAATCTGCATTTTCACGGCGGGCATGTCAGCCCGGACGGCATCGCCGACAACGTGCTCCGGTCGATGGAGCCGGGGCAGAGCTACGACATCGAGATCGCCATTCCCGAGGACCATCCGCGCGGCACCTACTGGTACCACCCTCACCATCACGGCAGCGCCGACATTCAAATCTCCAGCGGGATGGCCGGAGCGCTGATCGTCGATGGGGATTTCGCGGACGTCCCGGAGATCGCGGCGGCCTGTGAGCGCGTGCTGGTCCTCAATGAGGTTCTGTTCGATTACCTCGGGACGATCGAAACTTACGACACCGTCTGGCCGGAGGCGGCGCCCCGCTTCCTGTCGGTGAATGGCCAGCGGGAGCCGATCATCCGCCTGCGGCCGGGGGAGGTTCAGCGTTGGCGGATCGTGCAGGGCTGCCATGAGAGCGACCTCCGGCTGGCGCTGGAGGGGCATGCTCTGCACGCCATCGCGTACGATGGCATTCCTGCGGCCGCGATCGAAACGCACGACAGCCTCGTCGTGTCGCCAGGGCAGCGCGCCGACATTCTCGTGCAGGCCGGGGAGCCAGGCGACTATCTGCTGGCCGCGGCCGCCAACGATCAGGGCTACCCTTCGCCGACCGGCCCGCTGGCCCGCGTGATCGTCGCGGGCGATCCGCTGCCGATGAGGCTCCCGGCGACCCTACCCGCGCCGCCGCTCGCATCGATACGCGACGAGGACGTGACGGGCTCGCGCCTCCTGACGCTTTCGTCGCGCAACCCCGAGTTTCCCCCGGCGGCGAACTTTCAGGAGTTCGCCTTCCTCATCGATGGGCAACAGTTCGATCTCAACCGGGTCGACCAGGCGGTCACCCTCGGCGCGGTCGAGGAGTGGACCGTTGTCAATGACGATGACGCCGACCACGTCTTCCACATCCACACCAACCCGTTCCAGGTGATGGCCGTCGATGGCGAAGCCCCGGCCGCGCCCCTCTGGCGCGATACGGCCATCGTGCCGCGCAACGGTAGCCTGACCTTCCGTACGCGCTTCCTCGATTTCACGGGCAAGACGGTTCTCCACTGCCACATGATGAATCACGAGGAGCTGGGGATGATGCAACTGATCGGGATTGCCGAGAGTTCGGTGGAGAATGGGTGACAGGTGACAGAACTCGCGCCCTGCTGACCCTCATCCCCACCGACGAACTGGCAAACGCGGTGGCGCATCCTGGAGGGCCCGCGGGCGCCTCCGGGCTCTGGCTTGGTTCGTCACCTGCCCAGACCAGAGCAGCGACGCGCGGTCACGCATGGATAGCCCGGGCGGTTTGTTTGCCAGGAATGATTTGCCAATCCCTATGATGTTTTGCCGCAGCCGTCTCATCACTGAGCGTTGCGACGAAGTGCGCGTTCGTCAAAGCGATGCGCTGGTCTGATGATTTGATGGCTGCCGAGGCCACGACCGCCCCATCCAGGGTAAGCTCAATCGTCTCGGCTGTCTCGGGGCTCCGTACGGCCTTATCGAGAACGCCGTACAAAAGGCCGCCGACCTTGACCCGTCGATTATCGCCTTCGGCTTGAGCCACGTCGAACCCGAGGGCGTCCATGATCTGATGAATGGTTTATGTGCCTGGTTGCATAGCGTTAGACGTAGGTCCGCGCCATCGTGACCTTGCCGGTCTTGGTGCCCGTTCCGGACGGAGGCTCGGAGGTTGCGATGAAAATACCGTTGCTGGTGGCGACCGACTAATCGGTCAAGGTCAGGACACTACCCAGAC
>CAYSXO010000093.1:0-2895 GCA_964434995.1 uncultured Sphaerobacteraceae bacterium | reverse complement strand
CATTCGCCGCGGTCCAGTTCGTATCTCTCTGTTCCATAGCCTGGAAGGTAGCGCCGCTCATGGGATTGGCGTAAGTCGTCCCGACGTAGGTATCGAACTTCCCGCCGCTGGTGGCCATTGATGCTCCGTCAGAAAAGCTGAGCTTCAAGGGACATTGCACGTTGTCGCCGAAGTTCGCGCCATTGAACCAGATGCGATCCGTGCCGCTGAATGTCTGGTTGGTCGAGCCGTCTGTGCCCTGTCCGGTAAGTGCCCACGTTGCCAAAGAGTGTTACAACTATTGTAAGGATAATCCTGATCTGGGTAATATATTTCTGGATCGCTAACGGAGTTGAAGGGAGATCGGTATGACCAAGAGCCTGACGCGGACCGTGGCCGAGTGGGAAGCGCTCGCAGACTGGCTTGAGTGGAAACGATCTCCACTTACCAGTCCTGCGGCCGAAACGATTCGATCCTCGCTCAGACACTCTCCTGAGGCGTCTGGCGATCATATGTTGCAAATTGGAGCCCTTACCCAAGCCAGATACGACGAAATGATTTCGGGCGAGGAGCAAATGCAGGGGAGCGATGAGTAGAACAGGACAGGTTTACGCCCGGTTGCGATTTCAAGCGGGGAATCTCGCAGGCACGCAATGGAGCGCCGGGTCGGTCTAGCCATTGAGAGTTGCCGAAAGCATTGCGTTGTTGAGCGAGATACCCGTGGCGTTCGCGGTGTTGGCTGACGTTCCAGAGAGCCGGCCGAATGAGGAGCTGTCGCGGCGCACTCAAGGCCAGGCGCGACGCCCGGTCCGACGGAGATGGTGTCGCCTGCCGCACCCTTGGTCGCAACAGTGATCCTAGTCAACGTTTTGAAGGCTTTCGTGATGTCGGTCGGGGTGGCCGTGGACCCCAACGTCACGCGCTCGCCGATCCGCTGGTCCAGAATATTTGTCCCTTCGAGGATGACTTCTAGTGCATCGACAGAAAGCTGACTACTCCTCAGGCGAATGGTGCGCGGCACGCCGGGGTTGGTGATCGCGGTCGTGGCCTCGGTGACGCCAGATTTGGGAAGAGCGATGGCAGCGTGGACGCCCGTGTTGGCGGCGGCCGGGGTGGTCCAAGTCTGCTGCCTGATGCGGGGTGTTCCGTGGGGCTCATGCATTCTCGGGGCAAAGGAAAGCCCCCAACTCATCACCGGCGTTGTCGCACGGGAGAGGACCTGGGGGAATATACGCAGAGTATAACGCTATCAGCGATATCAAACAAGCATTGAAGCATTGCGATCACGCTCATCACAGCCAACCACGGCTACTGCTGGCGCCAGAAGTAGATGTGGTATCAACAGTTACTTGAGAGTCGATCAAAGGGTGTTCATGAGCGAACGGTTCGCGGCTGAGTTACGAGCTAGCATCTCCGACCCCAGGCTTGAGCGATACCGCCGTCCTGCTGAAGCGTCAGACTTGGACATGCTGGTAAATTACTACTGGAACATGGCTCTTGCCGATGCCCTGCATTGCTCACTGGCGACTGCCGAAATCCTTCTTCGCAACACCATCCACACCACGCTTAGCGCATTCATCGGTCGAAATGATTGGTACGAGCAGGATGATTTGCTCGAAGAAGGCCAGCGCGATGATCGCGAAAGAGCCAAGCGCCATATCGCAACGCGAGGCAGAACGATCACACCGGAACGGGTCATCGCCCAGCTCACGTTCGGATTCTGGGTCACGCTGCTTTCGAAGCAATACAACGAGCGCTTCTGGCGCTCAGATCTTGCAGACCCGCCACCCCTGAAAGCGGCATTCCCCCATGCACCACGCAAATACCGCCGCAACGACATCCAGGCGAAATATTACGCCGCAAACAATCTGCGTAATCTTGCCTTCCACCACGAGCCGATATTCGATCTGCGTTCACTCTTGGACGACTACCGTCGCACCTATGAGGGGATTGGCTGGATCGATCCAACTATGCCGGCCAAGCTCCATATCTTTGACCGCTTCCCGGATGTCCATGCAAATGGCCGAGCAGCCATCGAAGCCAAACTACGAGCCTACCTGAGCAACCTCACGTGACGACCAGCCGATCGCCAGCCGTAAGGGCAATTTCCGCGCCGGGCCTTAATTCGGGCAGGGCGGCGCGCTGCAAAAGAGTGTCGTCGACACGCGCAATCCGTGCCCAGCCATCGACCAGCGACACGCGAAGCGCTCCCTCTCGAGCATCAACCGGAGCGATCCATTTTGCATCTTCGCTTCCCATCGCGCGCCGGGCGGCAACAAGAGCCGCGAGGCGCTCTTCGCCTGGACTTCCCCCGGTAGACGCAGCTGAGCTTGCGAGAGCGTTTCCTCTGTGGTCATCGGGTCCTCTTCGCCACGTCCAGGTGTTGAAGGGCCGTGCTCGTCCGCGCGAGCACCCCCGGTGCAGCACGAGCCAGCAGGCCCGGGACGAACAGCGCCGCCAATACTGCCCGCCGGGACAACAGTCAAAGGTTGCAAGGCAGGATGCAGGACTTGAGAACAGGAATGGAAACGCAGGAAAACGTGTCCCAATCGCCAGGACACGATGCCCCCTTCGGGCATGGCGACATCCTGCGCCCTCGGGAGCGCGACACCATCCGAAGGAAGTACAGAGAGCCTTGATCCTCTAAGCTCCGGGTTGATGACAAGCAGCCCGCGAACAGGCGTGGCTGGCCAGCCGCAACCGTCACCGCGCATAGAGACCGGCGCTACGTGGCAAGAAATGCGATGACGGTGTTGGCTAGATCCTCGGGCTCCGCCGCAAATGCCCAGTGCGACGTGCATGGCCTTATCGTCAGATTCGGCCCCGGAAGCTGTTCAGCCGCCTGCTTTATGTAGCCGGTGAGAACGCGCCCGCCTGGCGCGCCATCGAGGGCGCATCGCGGTCGCCGGAGAACAG
>CAYSXO010000092.1:0-13762 GCA_964434995.1 uncultured Sphaerobacteraceae bacterium | reverse complement strand
TGCCCATGCGTCTGGTAAAAGCGGACGAACTCGCGCTGATCGACCGAAACTGGCACGGTTTCGGTCATCACCGGCCCGTAAACGATTCCGGGAATCTGACCGTCCCGCCGCAACTGTCCGACCTTCTTGCCGAGAACCGTACGTCGCCGCGCCGGGAACTTCTCGTTTGCCATCACCCTTACCTGCTCGTGAATCCGCTCGCCCTCTGAGCCCATAGGGTCACGGAACAAAAAAAGAGCGCACCCGCCCAGAATTCGGGCATGTGTCCGCGGCAACTGAGCGTACCACAGTGGTGAGGAGTTCTTGCCTGATCCTTGACGCAAAATTACGATCACCCTACCATCTGCGCCACTCGAACCGATGTGGAAAACTGGCGGTGCGAATTGTTCGCATTGTGCCTCGGGTGTACCATGTCTTTCGCCAGTGCCTCGCGGTTCGCGGCCAGGATCGCGCGCACGGCTCCCACGGTTCGTCTCGGTGTGGCATTCACCATCCACGCCGCTCGATGGCCCGGGTGACGAGGAGGTCGCCGGTTGGGACGTTACCTCATTCGACGCGTGATCATTTCCATCCTTACGCTGATTGCCATCAGCATGGTCGTCTTCACGATTCTGGCAATCGCGCCTGGTGATCCTCTTGCCGGATTTGCGACAAACCCGAACGTGCCGCCAGAACTGCGCGAACGCATCCGCAAGACCATGGGCCTCGATGACCCAATTCACGTTCAGTACGCCAAATGGGCCACGGCATACGTCCAGGGCGACTGGCTGCACTCTTACTCTGCAAAGGTTCCCGTTCGCGATTATGTTATGTCGCGGTTGCCCACGACCCTCAAAATCTCGGGGTCAGCCTTTCTGCTGAGCATTCTTGTCGCGGTTCCGATCGGTGTATTGTCCGCAATTCGGCAGTACTCCTTCTTTGATCAGGTTGCGACAACGTTTGCGTTCCTCGGTTTCAGTATTCCTACGTTCTTCTCCGGCATACTCATGATCCTGGTATTCAGCGTCTATTTCGACTGGCTTCCGTTTGTCTACGACTCGGAGGTCACCGGATTCTGGCCAAACTTCAAGCAATCGATCATGCCTATCACCGTCCTCGGTCTCGCGGGCGCCGCGCAGTTGATGCGCTTTGTCCGCGCGTCGATGCTCGAAACAATCAGCCAGGACTACGTCCGAACCGCGCGCGCCAAAGGGCTGCGGGAACGCGGCGTCGTCGTTATGCACGCAATGCGAAACGCCCTCATTCCGGTGGTGACCGTCCTCGCGCTGCAATTACCCGAGGTTTTCGGCGGCGCAATCATTACCGAGCAGATCTTTCGCATTCCGGGCATTGGCCGGGCACTGATCGACGGCATCTACAGTAAGGACGTGCCCGTGGTCATGGCGATCACCTTCGGTATTGCCATCCTGGTCGTTGTGTTCAATATCATCGCTGACATCCTCTACGCAACGCTCGACCCCCGCATTCGCTATTGACGCGCAACGTGCTGGATTGACGGATGAGACAATGGGTTTGCCTTCGTCAAGAAATGCCGGGACGTCCCAGACGTTCGCTCAGTAAACCTGGAGGCCGGGAATGACGCACGGTGTCAAGCTGACGGTCCAGGAATCCACGGGAGCGATCGCAAGCCGGCCGATAGCCGTTCAGGAAGAGGTTCGGGTTCCAGAGGAACAGCTTCCGAGCCTTCCCACCGTCGATCTGAGGGTCAAGCCGGCTCGCTCACTCTGGGGAAACGCCTGGCTGCAGTTTCGCAAGCACAAGCTTGCCATGGCCGGCCTCTTCCTCTTTGCATTCATGCTCCTGGCGACATTCATCGGGTCACCGCTCTATCCCCAAGACATCGACGCGATCGACTTCTCGGTTAGCGGGACGTCAATGACCATGGCGCACCCGTTTGGCACCGATTCGCTCGGCCGGGATATTCTCGCGCGCATCCTCTGGGGCGGCAGAATCTCGCTTGCGGTGGGCATCATCGCCGCGCTTCTCGCCATCGTCTTCGGAACGGCGATTGGCGCAACAGCAGGGTTCTTCGGCGGCGCGGCCGACAATCTCCTGATGCGCTTGACCGATCTCTTCATCTCGCTCCCGCAGGTGCCCCTGCTCCTTGTCATCAGTTTCCTCTATAAACAGTGGTTCTATGACTTCTTTCAGAAACGGACGGGCAGCGGCGTCACCGGAATATTTGTCTTGATCGTGCTGGTCATCGGCCTGCTCAACTGGATGCCGACTTCTCGACTCGTCCGCGCGAGTTTCCTGGCTACCAAGGAAAAGGAGTTTATCGAGGCGGCGGAGTCAATTGGGGCCTCGCGAATGTCCCAGATGTTTCGTCACATCCTTCCCAACGTCATGAGTCCGATCATTGTGGCCGCGACGCTCGGTGTCGGCGCGGCCATCATCACTGAGTCCGCCCTCTCGTTTCTCGGCCTCGGCTTTCCCTCGGACATCCCAACCTGGGGCAGCATGCTCTATGAAGCAAAGGACCGCTTCGAGCTGGCTCCGCATGAGGCCATTTTTCCTGGAATGATGATCTTCCTGACCGTGCTTTCGATAAACTACATTGGTGACGGGCTTCGCGACGCGTTGGATCCTCGCAAGACGCTCTGATGGTCCCGCGCGAAGTACGGATTTCTCTCGATACCACCCATGAGTGATGTAGGAATACCCGTGTTTGTCTGGAAGGATTTCAGCAGGTTCGTCCAGGTCACGCCGGTTCGGCTGGGCTGGCTGGTTATCTGGGGCACGTACTCCGACATGGGCCGGATTCGCGAGATTTCCGGCCAGCGAACCTACACGTCGCTCGATGGCGCTCGCCGTCGAGTTGCAGACGCCGCGTTTGAACTGACGCGCAGCATGGCGCTCGCCTCCGAGGCCGTGACCCTTTTTGATCGAACGCCGTTTCCGGCCTTCGAACGCGAGGCGACCCCACCGCAAATCTGAGAGCGGCCGGAGCGTGCGACAATCGTTCATGGTCGTTTGCGGGCGACCTGGTTCCCCGCGCGCTTTGGGGCTTATGTCCAGAAATGAAGATTGTCATACTCGGCGCTGGCGCAATCGGCGCGATCTTTGGGTCGGGCCTCGCCAGCAGTGGCCACGAAGTCTCGCTACTCGGTCGTCCGGTCCCGTGTGTCACGGCGCCTCACCGTCAACTGCACCTGCAAGCGCTCGACGGCTCAGACAAAGACCTGACTGGCGCGCTGACACATGACCCGGCGACGGTTGAAAGGGCGGATCTCATTATCGTCACCGTGAAGGCCGGGGATACCCACGCTGCACTGCAACGGGTAAAACCATATCTCCGCGAGATGACGCCGATCCTCACCGTGCAAAATGGGCTTGGCGCGGCCGAGCGAATTCGCGGCGAACTTGGCCACGGCTTCCACGTTCTGCCGGGGTCGACGTCGCAGGCCGCATGGAGGCTCTCTCCGGCGCACGTGGTTCACACCGGCACTGGGGTCACGTATGTCGGCTACGAATGCGAGGACGGTGCTTCCCTTGCGATTTCGATTGCCCGCGTGTTGTCGTCAGCGGGACTCCCGGCCCAGGCAGTTCCCGACATCGAACGGGAAATCTGGCGCAAGGCGGCAGTCAACGCGGCCGTCAACGGGCTGACCGCGCTCGGCGAATTTCGGAATGGCACGATCGCCGACGACCCTGACCTCCTGAAAATCGCCATTGCCATAGCTGAAGAGGCAGCCAGCATTGCGCGAGCGCGCGGGATCGAGCCTGGGAACATGAAGGAGGCCATCACAACCGTCGTTTCGGCAACGGCCACGAATCGCTCGTCCATGTTGCAGGATATTGAGGCCGGGAGGGCTACCGAGACCGACGCCATTCACGGAGCGATTCGAAAAGCCGGACAGGAGGTCGGCGTCGCGACGCCCGCCATCGACCTGCTCCATGCGCTGATTTCCGCGAAGTCTCGAAACGAAAAGAACAAAGGAGTCGTCAATTGACAGAACCGAACCGCCAGCAAGCCGCTCGCCGGAAATTGACGGCTCTCGATATTTACGAGCGGAAAAGTGGCCCGAAGCTGACGATGCTTTCCCTCTATGACTTCCCGTTCGCGCGGATCGCGCAGGACGCTGGCATCGACATGATCCTTGTTGGCGACTCGCTAGGCATGGTTGTCCATGGATACGATTCGACCGTGCCCGTTACGATCGACGACATCATCTACCACACGCGCGCGGTGCGTCGGGGTGCGCCAAACACCCATGTCGTCGCTGACCTGCCGTTTCTCACGTATCACATCGACACGCCTCGGGCCATCGAGAACGCGGGCCGCCTTCTGCAGGAAGGGGGAGCTGACTCGGTCAAGCTCGAGGGCGGGAGAGAGGTTGCCGATCGCGTTGCCGCCATCAGCCGTGCCGGGATTCCCGTCATGGGGCACATCGGCCTGACCCCACAGTCCGCCGGCGCGCTGGGCGGATTCAAGGTCCAGGGCCGGGATTTGCCCACCGCGCGAAAGATCCTGGACGACGCGCGCGCCATCGCGGACGCGGGCGCCATTGCCATGGTGGTTGAAGTCGTCCCCTCGGAGCTGGGCGCGTTGATTACTGAAAGCGTGCCAGCACCGACGATCGGCATTGGCGCTGGGCCAGCGTGTGATGGGCAAGTCCTTGTCGCCCACGACATGCTCGGGCTGCAGGAGAAGATCATTGGCCGCTTTGCCAAGGTTTATGCGGAGATCGGCAACGAAATTCATCATGCGTTCGAAACCTACATCGACGACGTGACCACGGGCACGTTTCCGGGCGAAGAGCACGCGTACGGGATGTCTGAAGAGACTTTGTCTGAGCTCCGCCGCATCGAGGGCCGGGGGTGACGGCGCCGATCATCACCACGCGGGGGGAGCTTGACCGAGCACTTCGGGGCCTGGACCGGCCGGGATTCGTCCCGACCATGGGAGCCCTGCACGCGGGCCATCTCGATCTCATTGCGCGGTCGGCCAGCGAGAATTCGAAGACCGTGGTCAGCGTTTTCGTGAACCCGGCGCAATTCGGCAATCAGGCTGACCTCGAGCGCTATCCCCGCGGCCTTGAAGCCGACGCCACGCTGGCCAGTAGCGCGGGCGCGACCCTCATCTTCGCGCCTCCTGTCGGCGAGATCTATCCTGCTGGCTTCGAGACATGGGTGGAGCCCGGATTGCTCGCCCGCCGCTGGGAAGGCGCGTCGCGTCCAGGACACTTTCGCGGCGTCTGTACGGTCGTCGCCAAACTGCTCAATCTCGTTCGTCCGGCCCGATCGTATTTTGGGGAGAAGGACTACCAACAGCTCCAGGTTGTACGCCGCATGCATGCCGACCTCGCGTTGCCGGGGACTATTACCGGCTGTCCTACGATTCGTGAAATCGATGGACTTGCCCTCTCTTCGCGGAACGCGAGGCTCGACGCACGGGCGCGGGGGCAGGCGCGCTCGATCCCTCGCGCTCTGGAATCAGTGCAAGAGAAGGCTCGTGGAGGCGAACGAAGCATTGAGCGCCTCGTTCAGGTGGGTCGGGACGAATTTGAGCGGATTGGCGTGGATGTCGACTATCTGGCAATTGTCGACCCAGAATCGCTCGATCCAATGGAGGTACTCGACCGCACGGCGAGAGTTCTCGTTGCCGTGAATATCGACGGCGTCCGATTGATCGACAACGCCGCCATCCAGCCGGCAATCTCGCCGTTCAATAGTGTGGGCAATGCGCGGGAGAGCAATTCGTGCCGCTGAAATTTGACATTGCCATCGCCAAGACCAACAAATATGCATCGCGTGAGAGCGGCGATACAGTTGAGATCGTGGAGCGCCCGGGTGGCGGTATGTCGGTCGTCCTGGCAGACGGCCAAGGGTCGGGCCGCGCCGCCAAGTCACTCAGCATGATGGTCACGGCGAAAGTTTCGTCCCTCATCAAAGAAGGCGTACGCGACGGCGCTTGCGCGCGCGCGGCCAACGATTTTCTGTACGCGATGCGCCATGGCCAGGTCTCTGCCACGCTCGACATTCTTTCGGTTGATCTGAAGTCGGGGACGGTCGTCATCACCCGAAACGGCGACACGACGTGCTTTGTCAGGACCGTTGAAGGAAGCGAGCTCAGTAGTGGCGCCGAGCGATCTCTCGGCCTCTATGCGAGAACTCGCCCCTGGACGGCAGAGTATCCCATCACTGAGTGCCGCCAAGTCATTCTGGTGACCGATGGCGTCGCGAACTCGGGACGCAAGATGAGCCTGGCGCCGCTCGATCTGGGACAATTGTCTGCCCGGCCCGATCCTCAGTCAGCAGCAGAGATCGCCGATGGGATTCTTGCCGAAGCGATATCCCGTGACCTCGACAAGCCAGGCGACGACATGACGGTGGTGGCGCTTACATTGGACGAGCATAGGGATTCGACGGTCGTTCGCAGGATGCGCGCGGAAATACCCTTACCATGAACCGGCCATAGCCGTGAGCGAACCATTCCACGACTCCAGCTTGTCCTCCACGGCGGGCACGAACCGCGATTCCCGGCGAGTCGTCGTTGTTGGCCCCTGTGCATCTGGAAAGTCCTCGCTGGTTACCGCGCTGCGAGAGCGCGGTTTCGATGCGAGAGTTTCCGGACAAGAGCACAGCGAAATTGCCCACCTCTGGCAACGTACGCAACCCGACGTCCTCATTGCGCTGAGGGTCGATATCGAGAGCATCCGCGAGCGAAGGAGCCGCTCCTGGCCGGTCTGGCTCTACGACACGCAGTTGCGGCGCCTGCAAGGGGCGTATGCGGCCGCCGACTTGACGATCGACACCACGCATTCAGATCATTTGGCAATGATCTCCAAAGCGGTAACGTTCCTGCAGCAATCCAACGCGCGCCGGCCGTCAGTTCAGTGAAAACCTGGCGATGGTGCCCTATTCCCATGCCGTCAATGTCGGCCGCTCGATCGCCGAGCCGCCAATCCCCGTTTCAGCCAGGAGTGTGCGTTCCTGGCGCAACCGCGCAAGCAACTCTCTCAGGAGCTCCGCGGGATTCCCGACTTCCAGCAGATGCTGCTGCAAGTCACGGCTGAACGGCATCGTTGCACAGATCGCGTATGCCACCGAAATGGGATCGTCAGCAAGTTCAAGCGGCCCAACCTGGACGTTGCCAGCTCGGCTGACGTCGCGGGCGTAATTGTGGAACGCATCTTTCACGGCATCGCGAAGTGACGCCAGTCTCTGTCGGTCTCTTCCCAGGTCCTTGAGATCATCGAGCCAGACTATCGAACCAGTCATGTACGATGCGTCCCAGTGACATTCGTGCACGAGAAATCGGCGAGCACCGGCCACGACAATGTCGTACCTGCCGTCAGCATGCCGTGAAGCCCGAACCAGCGAGGCTGCCGTGCCGACCCGGAAAATCTCTGGCTCGTCGCCAACCTCGCGCCCGCGGCGTATGCGCACGACGCCGAACATCGGATCATCGTTCATGCGGTCAGCAATCATCGCCCGATATCGTGGTTCAAAGATGTGCAGAGGGAGGACCATCCCCGGGAACAGGACGGTCCCCAAAGGAAATAGGGGCAATGCCTCGGTCACCTCAGCCTCCTTCAAGACAGACTCCGCGGCCATGATAGTCCTGGGAATGGTCAGGTGACGTTGACGAGCCCACCTCAGGAACAAGAGCCACGAGCGGCGCTCCTCGATTGTGCTATTCGCCGTGGCGACACTATCATCGCCTGCATGAAACGATCACCATTTTCCGTCGCTTCCACGCTCGTCCTGGCCCTCTCGACCCTGACGATGATGACTGTCGGGCTCCTTCAGGCCGACACCCTCGGCCTCTCGACCGCGTCTGCCGCGCAAGCGACTCCCGTCATGGGCGAAACCATTGTTATTGAGGCCGGAGACCGCGCGCGCATATCGAACCCAACTGGTGAACAAGTCTTGCGCCTGGCAGGGACGACACTCGATCCCACCCCGCTCGATCCAGCGTTCGCGCGCGACGTCAACTCGGCGTTCATGACGCGGCAGTTCTTCCGGGGGCTGACCCGTTTCGACGAAAACCTTGAACCGGTCCCTGAGCTCGCCGAGCGCATCGAGATCAGCCCCGATGGGCTGACCTATCGCTTCACCCTCGCCGATGACGCGCGGTTCGCAGACGGCCGGCAGGTGACGGCAGACGATGTGGTCTTCTCGATTTCACGGGCCCTCGATCCTCGGACCGCCGCCGAAGTTGGCATCGCCCTGGCCGGCCCGTCGTATCTGAATGACATACAGGGCGCCAATGCCTTCATGCTGGGCGAGGCAGACACCCTCGAGGGGCTGAAGGCCATCGACGAGCGCACGGTGGAGATCACGCTGGAAAGCCCTCGCGCCACCTTCCTGATGAAACTTGCCTCCGCTCCCGGCGCCATTGTCGATCCCTTGGATGTCGCGGCCGGCGGCGAATGGTGGCGCAACCCGAATGCGTCTGGCCCGTTCGTCGTTGAGTCGTGGGTTCCCGGCGAAATGCTGACTCTGTCAGGAAATGCAAATTACGTCGGAGGCAAGCCCGACCTGGAGCGCGTCACCTTCCGGCTTGGCCCGAGCGCCGCGAACACGTTCAATCTCTACCAAGCCAACGAGATTGACGTCTCCCCAGTACCCGTTCTGGCCGTCGATCGAGTTTCCGACCCAGCCAGTCCCCTTCTCGAGGAGCTCGACATCGCCCCCATGCTCTCGAGTTGGTACATCGCGTTTCGCTCCGATGTCGCGCCCATGGACGATCCGGAAATCCGCCGCGCGATCCAACTGGCGTTTCCTCGCTGGAAGATTGCCGACATCATGCTCAACGGGCGGCAAGAGGTCGCTCACGGAATCATTCCGCCCGGCACGCTTGGCCGAGACTGGCCTGCCGCGGCGCCAGAGCCCGATCTCGAAGCGGCAAGAGCGGCCATCTCCCGGTCATCCTATGGGAGCGCCGAAAACGTGCCGCCGATCCGCATATATGGCGCAACCCCCCTGGGTTCCGAGGCGTTGCGCGACGTGCTTGAGAAGGATCTTGGCCTCAAGATCGAGGTGCTCGACGTTCATTGGCCGCAATTCAATCAAGGCCTGACCCGGAAGGACTTCCCCGCGTTCGAGCTGACGTGGGTCGCCGATTTCCCCGATCCCGAAACGTTTCTGTGGAACCTTTTCGCCACCTCGTCGCCAGACAATTATTCGGAGTACAGCAATCCCGAATTCGACGCATTGCTCGACCAGGCAGCCGCAACGTTTAACGTTGAGGAGCGAGCTGAGCTTTATGCCGCCGCTGAGGAGATCCTCGTTGAAGACAACGTGATGTTGCCTCTGGCCCATGATGTTCGGTACACCCTTGTGAAACCATGGGTCCACGGTCTGGATACGACGCCACTCGGCATGCTCTACCTTGAGCCGGTGTGGCTGGAGCGCTAGATGCCCGGCGTCATCTCCCCGCAACCTCTCAAGGCGATTCCTTCCCCCGCGGTTCTTCCGCTTCGGTCAGGTGATATCCCGGCGCTGCGCCTGCCAAGCCGGCGCTCTGTCGATTCCGTGCGAGAGACGATCGAGCAACGTCCTGACCGTTCGGTCTGGATTCCGGATACCCTGGAGTACGCGGTCATCGGCTGCTGGCGGAACCGACAGGAAATTTCGAGCCTGGATGACCTGACGGCCGTGCGAAATGTCACGTCGCTCATTCAGGCGGCAGCGGATCGCTCGTTCCAACTGGGTGATGAGCTGCTGCTCGCCGTCGAACTGGAAAGCCAGAGCAGCCGCTCCCGATTCGAGCGTGCAGGAATGGAACTGCTGGAAGAGGTCATCACCTACGAAATCGATTGTGCGCGTATTCCACGCATGCCACAAAAGCATCTGCGGTTTGTCAGCATCCAACCCCACGATTATGCGGCGATTGATCGCGTTGCTCGCCTGGATCAGGCCGCGTTTCCCTGGCTCTGGAGGAATAGCCTCGCCGAATTCGACGCCTACTTGCGTACCCCGGGGGTCGCCGTTTCGTTCGTCATGAAGGAAGGCGAACCCGTAGCGTACGTCGGCATGACGCTCTTCAATGGCTGGGGTCACCTGGATCGCATCGCGGTTTCCCCTCGTCTGCAGGGCCAGGGGTACGGGCGCGCCGCGCTGATGCTTGCCGCCGATGCGATGCGCCGGCAGGGTGCGCGACGCATCGGCCTGAGCACGCAAAGAACCAATCTCCGATCGCAGAAGTTGTACGAGGGTCTTGGGTTCAGAAGGACTCCAGATCTGGACTATCGACTCTTTGGCATCTGGTCGACACTATCAGGTCGCCTCGCTAATTGACCAGCCCTACTCCAGTCAGTGGAAGGACGGCCTCTCGAGCATGGGCAGCACGTTTGGAAAGATCTTCCGGCTCACCACGTGGGGAGAGTCGCATGGGCCCGCGCTTGGCGTAGTGATCGAGGGCGTGCCCGCCGGCATTCCGCTCTGTGTGGATGACATCCAGCTTCAACTCGATCGCCGGCGAGTGGGACAGAGCAAGGTCACCTCTCCGCGAGGCGAAAAGGACCGCGCCGAGATCCTCTCTGGCGTCTTCGAAGGCGTGACGACCGGAGCGCCGATTTCGCTCATTACGTACAACAAGGACGTCGACTCCTCGAAGTACGAGAACCTGCGCGATGTCTTTCGACCCGGCCACGCCGACTACACCTATTGGGCCAAGTACGGTCACCGCGATCATCGCGGAGGTGGGCGCTCGTCCGCGCGGGAAACCTGGGGCCGCGTTGCGGCGGGAGCCATAGCGCGAAAGATTCTCGACACGGTCGGCGCGGAGGTCTTTGGCTTCACGCGAGAGATCGGCGGCATCGCCATGCAGTCGTTCGACCGCGATGAAATCGAGCGCAACCTGGTTCGCTGTCCCGACCCGGCCGCCGCTGAAGAAATGACGAACGCAATCCTGGCCGTGAAAGACGGCTTCGATAGCCTGGGCGGAGTCGTGGAGGTCCGCGCCCTTGGCGTGCCCCCCGGGCTGGGCGAACCGACCTTTGATCGGCTCGATGCGCTTATTGCCCAGGCAATGCTATCGATTCCGGCCACCAAGGGCGTCGAAATTGGCGATGGATTTGCCGCCGCCCGTTCGCGTGGCTCGGAAAATAACGATGCGTTCTACGCGGACAATGGCCGGGTGCGCACCCGGGAGAATCGTGCCGGTGGCACGCTCGGAGGCATCTCCTCCGGTGAAGAGATCGTCGTTCGGGTAGCAATCAAGCCCACGTCGTCCATCGCGCGAAATCAGGAAACCGTTAACATCAACCTTGAGCCGCGGACAATCCTGGTCGAGGGCCGGCACGATCCATCGGTCGTTCCGCGCGCGGTTCCCGTCGCCGAGGCCATGCTCGCGATCGTGCTAGCCGACCTCCTCCTCCAGAATCGGGCCGCGCGCATCTAGTGCATTGCAAGCGTCGAACTTGGTTTTTGGCCAATCCCGACGCTCGGCGCCAATGGAGTGCGATACAGGTCAGTCAGGCGGCTCAGCAGGCCGCGCAACGTGATGTGTCATGACGGGCGGCTCGTGCCAAGGTCCAAATGCACGATCTGCTCCGAGTTGGTTCGCCGCGCCCTGCATGCCGCATGAGGTTGGACAGGCTGCTCAGAGCGACGTGCGCGCGCTCGGCGTCACCTCGGCGGTGACGATCAGCCGATCACTTCCGTCGTGATACGGGTCGAGATCGTACGACCCGTAAATGTGCCATTCGACGAAGCCAGTTGACTCGAGAAGCAGCTCCACCTCCGACTTGTAAAGGAAGCGCATGGGGAACCTCGTCCTCACGCGTCTGAGCATCTGATCGGGGCCAACGATGTCGAACCAGATTTCAGTCTCGATCCGCTGATCAGCAAGGCCACATGTTCGCGAGGCGAAGCGGTCAACTCGCGCGCCGTCGGCTCTTTCCCAGAATCCTTCATGGACGACCCGGCCATCGCAGGCTGCCAGGAACTCAGGGCCAGGGCTCGGCATGTCGACGACGAGCATCCCGCGAGGATCCAGCGCACGATACGCCGAGCCAAGCGCTCGCCGTTGCTCTCCCGCCGAAGCAAGGTGCATGAGCCCGTTGAGCGAGAAGAGCACGAGGCCAAACGGCCCTCCCGGCGCGTGATCCGCTTCAGTCATCGGCCCTTCATGGAGTATCACCCGCTCTGCCAGGCCATCACGTGCAATGATCTCCCGCGCACGGCCGAGCATCGGCCCCGAGTGGTCTAGCCCCGTGACCCGATGGCCCGCCTCGGCGAGTGCGCGCACCAGACGTCCGGTCCCGGAGCCCATCTCCAGAATGGGGTCGCCAATGACTTCAGCCAATTGGAGATATAGGTCAAGATCATCCCGAAAGCCCTCGTGCTCGAGGTCGTAGACTTCCGGGAGCTCAGCGTAGGGGTCGTCCACCATTGCCCTTCCTCGGGTCACCTTCGCGAATTCAGACCGGCCCGGCTCGGGCACCCAACCGGAGATTGACGCGGATCGCCGCGCTTCCTATAGTGCGCCGATGGCAACCAAGACCTCACCCGTGAGTTCCAGCGCACCGAGCCGGCGAGGTGACCGCGTGGTCACCAGCAATCGGCGTGCGTTCCATGATTTTCACATCCTGGAGACGCTTGAAGCAGGGATCGTCCTGACCGGAACGGAGATCAAGTCAATTCGAGAAGGCAAGGCCACTATATCCGAGGCCTACGCCAGGATCGATCGCGACGAACTCTGGCTGGTTGGGTCCAACATCGCTCCCTACTCCCATGGCAACCGCTCCAATCACGATCCTGACCGGCCGCGAAAGCTCCTCGTGCACGGACGGGAGTTGGAGAAGTTGCGCTCGGCCGTCGAGCAACGAGGCTTGACGCTCGTTCCGTTGCGGCTGCATCTGAAACATGGTCTGGCCAAGATCGACATTGGAGTGGCCCGAGGCAAGAAGCTCTATGACAAGCGGGCCTCCGAGGCCGAGCGCCAATCGAAACGCGATGTTGACCGGGCGCTCCGGGATCGAGGCTAACAGGGCGGGGGTTCCATGGTCGTCCATACGGTGCTGGTCAAGACAAGGCCAGGAACAAGCGCATGGACGCTGACTGCGCTTGCTTTGCGCATCGACGACCTCGCGCGCACAGCTTGCGGGCCTGGAGAGTATCACGTTGGTCGGAATGTCACCGAAGAGCCGCTCGACGGCGGCTATGACTTCGGTTTCGTCCTTCGCTTTCCCAATCGCGGCGCTCTCGACGCCTACCATGTCAACCCTGCCCATCTCGCCGTGAGCCTGGCAATCCGGGACATCGCTGACGCCGTTCTCGTCCTTGACCTTGACGGGACGACCTAGCGACGTGCCCGCAGGGCCGCCGCAACGATCGCTCCGGCGACGCCCGCCGCCAGAATCATGACCAGAGGGAGGATGGCGGCAGTTGGAGGCGGGTCGGTTCTCACACCGCTCTCGCGAACCATCGCCCGGCCGATTCCGATGATGAGATGGACGGGCAAGTAAATCGCCGGAACCAGGAACGCCCAGGCTCCAGTCTTGTCACCGGCAACCACGACGGCCGCCGCTCCGGCAATCGCAAAGGCAACGACAGCTTCGGCCACTGTTCCCGGCCGAACCAGGCCGCCCAGCAATAGTCCACCCGCTGCCGCCGCAATCCAACCCGGAAGTTGCCGCTCCGCAGTTGGAATGAAAAAGCCGAGCGCGATTCCAGAGACGATCCAGACGATTGCGCCTACTCCATTCAACATTCGCGCGGCCGACCCTCCGGCCATAATGGCGAAGCCGACAATGACCGCGGCCAGGACCAAGCCTCCGGCAGCCAGCCGCCATGCATTCGAATCCTC
>CAYSXO010000091.1:0-13810 GCA_964434995.1 uncultured Sphaerobacteraceae bacterium | reverse complement strand
ATCTCGAGCTCGGCGGCGAGGCTGAGATGAATGTCCGGGCTGAAGAGCGTGGTGAGCACCTTCGAGGAGGCCGCTTCTTCGATATTTTGAGCGGACGAGGCGACGGGCAGTTTTCGACAGATGAAGTCATGGGTTGGCACGAGGGGACTGACTTCCCCAGGCTTGTGTCTATCATCCCGGAGTAACTCCCCCGTATTCGGGAGCCTTTCTCAGCGTTTGGCCTCGATTGTCGTCTCCGCAAGCATCGCCTCGATCGTCTCACGGCGCGGCAGGCCGGGATACGCGCCAGGAACCGTGGTCGCCAGCGATCCGGCGACGACGCCGCTTCGCGCTGCCGTGAAGGGGTCGGCCCCGCGCGAGAGCTCCGCGGCAAATGCTCCGGAGAAGGCATCGCCCGCGCCAGTGGTATCAACGACCTGCACCTTCGGCGCTGGGATCGCGGCCGTCTTGCCCTCGTGCGCCACGACGGCTCCCGCCGCGCCGAGTGTGATGACGACGGTCGATGGGCCAAGGTCGGCGAGGGCCAGGGCCGCTTCCTGCCCATTCTCCACGGTGACAGGACGCGCCAGAAACTGTTCGGCTTCCACTTCGTTGACGACGAGGATGTCGAGGCGGTCCAGGAATTGGCGCGCCCCCTCGGCTTCCGGGCTCGCATTCAGGACGACAATCGCCCCGATATCGTGACCCGCGTCGATCAACGCATCAACCGTTTCCGGCACCGGCTCCAATGTCGTCAGAATGACTGCCGGCCGCACGTGTTCGATGGATCGCCGCGCATCATCGGGGCGGATGGTGAGCGTTGCGCCGGGGACGTAGGAGATGCGGTTCTGGCCCGTCTTCTCCTCAACGACGATCAGAGCGACACCCGAGGGCTCGGATGGGTGCTCGGCCACGAAGCGCGTGTCCACGCCGTCCGCATCCAGATCGGCACGGCGAGCCCGGCCGAAGTCGTCATTTCCCAAAGCCCCGAGGATGGCGGTCGGCGCCCCTGACCGAGCGGTGGCGATGGCCTGGTTGGCGCCCTTGCCGCCGCCAAAGATGGCGAACGAGGCGCCGGTAACCGTTTCACCGGCGGCAGGAGCGTGCTCGACCCGCGCCACGAGGTCGGTGTTGATCGCGCCCGCGACGAGCACCGGCCTCGGTGCGGTTTGCTCGGCTGCCCCCACGCTAGTTCCTCCCTCGATCGCGTCGAAACCATCGGCCAATGGCGATGCCGCGCAGATCACGCCAGGCACTTCGGGCAGCTTGCGTCTGCTCGCTGGTTGGCCGTCGTCCAGCATAGCGCTCCTGCGTATAGAGGTCTGCAACGACGCGTGCGGGTCCCTGCGCCGAGGGAACGGTTTGGCCAACACGCTCGGCATACTCGCGCGGCGTCATTGACGCTGCTACTGGCACGCCGAGCCATTTCCCGGCGCGCAATGCGCGCGCGTAGAGCCCGGATGCGGGAGAGAGGCCGCGAAACGCGGAAATCCAGGCCGTGGTGACGATCAGCGACCCCACAATGACGATCGCGCCGAGCGCGATCCCAATCCAGCCGGCGACGCGGCCAGGGTCGGACAGGAACTGCGCCGGGGAGGCCGGGGGTGTCTCTTCGTCTGGCGTTTCAACTGCTGGGGGCGGCGTCGGTTCAGTAACTGGCGACTCCGGGGTTGGCTCGGGCGTTGGCTGGGCCGGTTCTTCGGCGGGAGGAGCAACGTCGCCATAGTTCAGCGGATCGCGGTTCGCGGTTGGCTCGAAGGGGATCCAGCCGAATTGCGGAAAGAAGACCTCAACCCAGAGATGGGCGTTCTTTTCGCGGTAGAGGTGTCCGCCTTCGAGGGGATCGTATGGGGCCGGGAAGTAGCCGCCCACCACCCGTGCCGGGATGCCTTCTGCCCGCAACATGACCGCCATCGCCGAGGCGTAGTACTCGCAGTACCCCTCCTGGCTGTCGAAAAGCACGAAGTCGACAACATCCTGATTGTCGGGTGGCGCTTCGATCTCCTCGTTGTAGGTAATGGCGGATCGAACGTACTGCTCCACCGCGACCGCTGCATCGAAGGCTGAAGGCTGGCCGTCGACGATCTCCGCGGCAAGTTGGCGGGTGCGGTCCGTGACGGTCTCCGGCAGGGACAGATAGCGGGCGGTCACCCACGCTGGATAATCCGTTCCAGCGGCGCGAAGCTGATCCGGGCTGGCCATGCTCGCCAGTCCGGTGACCACGTACGAGTCCCCTTCCGCGACGAGCTCCTGGCTGAAGACGGCCTCGACGTCATCGTAGATGGGTGCTTGCCCATTGACGATCAACGTTTGCGCCTGGCCGTCAGAATTGACTTCCCAGCCGATATCGAGGAACCGCTGGTGCAACGACGTGCGCTCGGATTCGATCTCGGCCGCGAGCGCGGGATCGAGCGGGAGCGGCGAGCCGCCGCTGCCGACCGGGTACGTCCCGCGTGAAACGAGCACACCGATTCGGCGTAAATCGAGCGGGAGGTCTTCGGGGTGCTGGATCGGGAGCGCGAATTGCTGGTTGTCAAATTGCTGCCATGAAAGTTGCACGTTGGTCCGGCGGTCCGCGGTGAGATAGGTGTCTAGCGTGAAGAGGAGATCGCCCTTGGGGCGAATGACCGAGAGATCGGCTTCCACCTGGGAGCGGTCTGTCGTGACCGCGGGCGAAAGGTGGACGCCCTGCCCCGTGCGGAAGCTGAGCCGCGAGGAATAGCGCTGGCCATCTGCGCCAACATCCTGAAAGGTGTCATCGACCGTCGTCGTCCAGCCATGGCCGTCGTAGCTGTCGTATCGCTGCCCGGCCAGGTAGACAGGGCGCATCGGGCCGCTGGCTGGCTGCAAAAGCAGAACCGGGTCGTCTGACAGTTGGAGATGTCCGCCAAGGCGAAAGCTCTCGCCGAAAGCGGAGTAGGAGCCGCCATCGCCCTCGCTCGATCCCGCGAACCGGGCCAGCAGATCGTTCCAGCGGTCTGCCACCTCTTCCATTGGCTCGTTCAGCCGTTCCCAGGCCGCGCCCAGGACGTTGTCGCGCGCGGTAAAGGGGAGCGTCCAGGCGACGGCCCCGACTACCAGGGCGATGGCGATGCCTCCGAGCAGGAACCGCGAAATCGTCCGCCGAGGATAAGGAAGCCGCGCATACGACCACTCGACCTGGCGGCGGTATGCCGCGTGCCGCGCGGTCAACATGGTGCCAGAGACAACGATGACCAGCAGGGGAAGGGTTCCTTCCTCCGGGGCGTAGCCCAGGTTGGCGAGCGCGATGACTGCCGGGAGTCCCAATGCGGTGGTCAGCCACCCGCGCCTGAAAAGGACCCACGCTGAGGTATAGGAAACGAGCCATACGGCGATGCCGAGCATAATGGCCAGCAGCCGGGGATCGTCCAGCGGGGCGCCGGCCTGGGCCTGAGCCAACCAACCAGCGCCGAGATCGCCGAGCACGATGACGCGCGCCAGGCGGCCTCCTTCCGCCAGTGGCATGCGTTCGATGGTAAGAAGCAGCGAGGCGAGCACGCCGCTCAGGATGGCAAGCATATGCGCCAGGAGATCGGGCGTGTTCGCCTTGGCGAGGACGAGGCCGGTCAGCAGTCCGCCGATGGCGAGGAGCGCCATCGACAGGCCATCGGGTGCGATATCGGTCAGCGCGACGGTCCAGGCCGTTGCCAGTAGGACGACGCCCAGCAAGATGACGCTGGCCCAGCCTTCGGCGGGCGCAAGACCGCGCAGTACCTGCCAGAAGGATCGGCGCGGCCGCGTGGGCGCGGCCATCTGACGACTGACGCTAACCACGGCGGCCTCTGCCAACGATCGTGGCCGGCCCGGAGAACGCGTGCGCGATTGGCTCGCCATATTTGACGAGATGCGCGGGAATCCCGGCCGCCGCGAGTGCGCTGACCGTCAACAGCGATGAGCGGTTCGGGCCAAAGGTGGCAGGCTCGATCAGCACGGCTGAGGCCCGCACGCCACGCTGGGCGATCTCGACCAGTGCGCTCACCCATCGCTCATCGAGCGAGGCGGTCACGACCGTCAAGAAATCGTGTCTTCCAAATCGCCGTGCTTCGGCCGCGAGCAATTCCGGCAATGGAAGCTCGCCGTCGGCCTGGACGACCGCCAGGCTTTCCAGAATCTTCACCAGTTGCCGGTCCGAGCGATCGGCCGGAATAGTTTCCAGGTGCGCGCCGGAGGCAATGAGGCCGACATTGCGGCCCTCGCGCAGGAAGCGCTGCGCGAGCGAGGCCGCGACAGTGACGGCGTATTCTTCGGTTGCATCGAGCCAGGCTTCCGCCGGCCAGTTGCCCCGTTCGTCGGGGGACCAGTTGACCGGGCGCGTGGCCGGCGCGTGCGCGTGGCGCTGCAAATCGAGCACGATCCAGACGTCGGCGGTCGGGTCGTGGTCGAACTCTTTTACCATCAGGCGGCCAAGTCGGGCGGTTGCCGACCAGGCGATGCGGTTGAAGGCATCGCCCGCGACATAATCACGTACGCCGGCCACGTTGGAGGTGACATGCGGCGTCCGCCGTTCGAGCGTGCTGCCGCCGGAGAGCGCGCCCTCGGGAATGCCCGCCTCGCGCAGATCGACAACGGCGGGGTAGACAATGATCTCGGGCGCCTCGGGGAACTCCAGGCGATTGGAGAAGATCCCGAGCGGGTCGCCGGAGCGGATCTCGAGTGGGCCCAGATGGTAACGGCCTCGCCGGACGCAGATCGTCTGGGCGTCCCACTCGACCGCCGAGCGTCCCGGAACACTGACGACGCGGCCGGGATCGTGGCCCGGAAGCGTCGAACGATCGAGAAGCTCGACCCAGAGCTTCCCCAGGCGGCTCGCGTTGCGAATGGCCAGCGTTTCCCGCATCGACTGGCCCACCTGTGCCCGGTCGGATGAAAAGCGGCGGGCCACGCTAATGCCGCCGAGGCTGGCGCGCGACCAGACCCAGCAGACGGCCAGAATGACCAACAACGCGACCGCCAGGTGATCGGCAACGCCCCAGTCGGTGATCTGGCCGATCACCAGGACCGCGATGAAGAGCAGAATGAGCTTGAGACCGTTCACCCGGGAGCGGCTCCCTATGCGCCCGCCGTGCGCGCCCCCCAGCCGCCGCGCGCGGCGGGACTGATAGGCTGAGCGCCAGGCACCGGCACCATGGCGAGAATGTCACCAATCACAACGCGGCTATCGACATTCTTGATCCGCGCCGCCGGGTTGACGATGACCCGATGCGCGAGCGTTGGCTCGGCAAGAATCTTGATGTCGTCTGGCGTAACGAAATCGCGCCCATGCAACGCTGCCCAGGCGCGCGAGGCGTTGTAGAGGGCGATCGAGCCGCGAGGCGATGAGCCAAGGTAGACATCGTCGTGTTTGCGCGTGGCTTCCACCAGCGCGACGATGTACTCCCGAATCGGCATAGCCACGTGCACCTCTTTGACCGCTGCTTGCGCCACGGTAAGGTCTTCAAGTCGCACCGCCTGCTGCAACGCGGCGAGCGGGTGGACGCGGTGCTGTCGATCGAGCATTTCCAGCTCTCCGGCCCGCCCTGGGTAGCCCATCGACATCCGGATCAGGAAGCGATCGAGCTGCGCCTCCGGCAGCGGAAAGGTGCCCTCGTACTCGATCGGGTTTTCCGTGGCCAGCACCACGAATGGCTCGGGGAGGGGATGAGTGACGCCGTCGACAGTAACCTGACCTTCCTCCATCGCCTCGAGCAAGGCCGCCTGGGTCTTCGGCGTGGCCCGGTTGATCTCGTCGGCGAGGACGAGTTGGGCGACCACCGGTCCTGGCCGGTACTCGAAACGGCTCGTCTGCTGGTTGAAAACGTTAACGCCGGTGACGTCGCTTGGCAGCAGGTCTGGCGTGAACTGAATGCGCTTGAAGGTGCAGCCGATGGAGCGGGCGACCGCCTTGGCCAACACGGTCTTGCCGACGCCCGGTACGTCCTCGATAAGGACATGGCCACGGCAGAGCAGAGCGACGAGCACGAGGAGAACCTCGTGTCGCTTGCCGACAACCACGCGCTCTACGTTATCGCCGACCAGGCGAGCAACCCCCTGGACGGCCGCTGGATCCATGCTCGTTAACCGCTCCTGTCTGGATTCGCCACCACCAGGGCATTCAGGCCTCTACCGATGGGCGGCGCATGTCGTTGGCGCGGAGTATAGACCCGAGAACGTGGGTTGCGGCCTGAGGGCGCCTCTTCGCCGCGCGGTGAGCGATTGCCCGCACCCGGCCTTTCGGGCGAGACGTGCCGTACGGACACGGGTGAATCGGCCATACTTGGCGCAACATCTGAGGAGGTTTCCATCGTGTCCGACCCACAACTCTCCGGCGGCGCCATGCCCAGGGACGACCGGCCAACGCTGCTGCTGATCGATGGCTTTGGGTTGATCTTTCGCGCCTACTACGCGATCAAGAACGAGATTTCTACGTCGAAGGGTGAGACGGTCAACGCTGTCTTCGGGTTCGCCTCCATGCTGCTCGATGTCCTCAACCGCGAGCAACCGGAGCACGCGATCATCGCGCTCGAAGGCGGCAGGACCTTTCGCGATGAGGAGTACGACCAGTACAAGGCGAACCGGGGCGCCATGCCGGAGGATTTGCTGCCGCAGATCGGGCGGGTCCGGCAGTTGATCGAGGCGCTGAACATCCCGATCGAAGAGCGCGAAGGCTTCGAGGCGGACGACGTCATTGGCAGCCTGTCGAGAATCTGCGCGGACCGTGGCGAGGTGCGGGTCATCATCATGACCGGCGACAGCGACATGCTGCAGCTTGTCGACCAGAACACCACGATCGTGCTCCCCGGCGCGCAGCGCTTCGGCGATCTCCGCTACTACGATCCGGCCGCCGTACACGCCAGGTTCGGGTTCGGGCCGGAGTACGTCGCCGACTACAAGGCCCTCGTTGGGGATACGTCAGACAATATTCCCGGGGTCGCGGGGATTGGGGAGAAGACCGCCAAGGCGCTCATTGGCCAATATGGCGACGTCGAGCAGATCATCGCCCACCTGGACGAGATCACCCCGCCGCGCGCCAGAAACGCGATGGCCGCCGGCATCGACGATGCGCGCCGCAGCAAGCGCCTGACCACCATCGTGCGCGATCTGCCGATCGAGATCGACCTCGACCATAGCCACGTTGGCAACTACGACCGCGAGGCCATTGTCGATCTCTTTCGGGAGCTGGAGTTTCGCACCCTCTCCAACCGCCTGCCGGAGCAGCGGGCCGACCGCCTCGCCGAGCCGCCGAAAGCGGACCGGCCACCTTCCGT
This sequence comes from uncultured Sphaerobacteraceae bacterium, assembly GCA_964434995.1. Lineage (GTDB taxonomy): Bacteria > Chloroflexota > Chloroflexia > Thermomicrobiales > UBA6265 > JACCXM01. The sequence continues at coordinate 6,566 of CAYSXO010000091.1, read as the reverse complement.
GCGAACGATCGTGCGGACCGCGAGTGATCTGGCCCATTTGGTGGATCGGGTCCGGGCAGTAGGCCGCTACGCGGTCGATGTCGAGACCGATTCGCTCGATTCCCTTGCCGCCCATCTCGTCGGCATCGCTATCGGTGTTGGGCCGGCAGAGGGGTATTACATCCCCTTGCGCCACTCCGCTGGCAATACCGACCAGCTCTCGCTCGAGGACGTGCACGGCGCGCTACAGCCGCTCTTCGCTGATCCGGAACTGGAGGCCTACGCGCACCACGCCAAGTACGACATCGCCGTGCTGGAGCGCCACGGATATGAGGTTGCCAATCTCGGGTTCGAGACGATGCTCGCCGCGTATCTGCTGGGCGAAACGTCGATGCGCCTGAAAGACCTGGCTTTCACCCGGCTGGGGCGCGAAATGACCGAGATTGTCGCCCTGATCGGAACCGGCCGAAACCAGCTCACCATGGACCTTGTCGATTCCGACGAGGCAGGCGACTATGCCGCCGCCGATGTCGAAGTCACCTTCGAGCTGGCCGATCTCTTCCGCCCGGAAATCGAGCAGGCGGAGATGCGCCATCTGCTCTTCGATATCGAGCAGCCGCTGGTCGCCGTTCTTGGCGAAATGGAAAAAGCGGGCATCGCCGTCGATGTCCCATATCTGGAGGAACTTTCACGCGAAATCACCGCGCGGTTGGAGCGGGTCGAGACCGAGCTGAATGAGATCGCGGGCCGGCCGATAAATCCGAACTCGTCGCGCCAGTTGGCGCCGCTTCTGTTCGAGGAGTTGGGACTGCCATCGGGACGAAAGACGAAGACCGGCTACTCGGTCGATTCCGAAGTGCTGGAGAACATCAGCCATCTCCACCCGATCCCCAATCTCATCGTCGAGCATCGCACGCTGGCCAAATTGAAATCGACCTATGTGGACGCCCTCCCGCTGCAGGTCAACTCGCGCACGGGCCGCGTCCATACGTCATACAACCAGACGGTTGCCGCGACGGGCCGCCTCTCGTCAACGAATCCAAATCTGCAGAACATCCCCATTCGCACGGAACTGGGCCGCCGCGTGCGGCGGGCATTCGTCGCCGACACGCGGCCGGAGTACCGAATCTTCGATGACCCAGTGCTGGTCGCCGCGGACTATTCGCAGATCGAACTGCGGTTGCTGGCGCATATGAGTGGCGAGCCATTCCTGATCGACGCCTTCGCGCGCGGGGAGGACATCCATGCCGCAACGGCGGCGCTGATCCACGAGGTCCCGCGCGATCAGGTGACACCGGACATGCGGCGGCTGGCGAAAACGGTGAATTTTGGCATCATCTACGGGATGCAAGCGCACGGGCTCTCGCGCGATACCGGCCTTTCACGGCAGGAGGCGCAGCGCTTCATCGACCAGTATTGGGCGAACCTCCCGAAGGTGAAGCAGTACTTCGAGCAGACGCTTGGCTTCGGCCTCAAGCATGGCTACGTCGAGTCGATCTACGGGCGCCGCCGCATCATTGCCGACCTGACCTCGGCGAATTACGCGCGCCGCGCGGCTGCCGAGCGCATGGCCGTCAACATGCCCCTCCAGGGCAGCGCGGCTGATATCATGAAGATCGCCATGAACCGGCTGCATCGGGAGCTGGCGAGCGCATCGCTGCGCGCGCGGCTCCTGCTGCAGGTGCATGACGAATTGCTTCTGGAAGTCGATAGGCCGGACGTCCCGGCCCTCGCGGACCTCCTCGCGCGGACGATGGTCGGCGCTGCCGAGCTGTCCGTCCCGCTCGAAACGGAGGTTCGCGCCGGGCCAAACTGGGACGAACTTTCGCTGTTGCCGGAGTTGGCCACGTGGGGGTAATTTCCGCGCGATGGAGCCGCACGCGCACGGTGGGTACAATCCCGCCGTGAGACCACCATATGCTGAACCTGGAGAGCGCGCCGAGCGATGCCAACCTACAGCTATCACTGCGATTCGTGTGGACATGACTTCGAGGCCGTGCAGCGGTTCGCTGACGATCCGTTGACCGAATGCCCGGAGTGCGACTCCAGCATCCGGCGAGTCATTCAGCCCGTGGGCGTCGTCTTCAAAGGCTCGGGCTGGTACATCACAGACAGCCGCCCGAAGAGTTCCAGTGATGGAGATGGCGCTTCTGCCAAGAAGGCGTCGTCGTCCGAATCAAAGAGCGACGCATCGGGCAGTGCCGAAAAATCGACGGCGACGGCCGGGTCAGAAAAGACTCCGGCGAAAGTGGCGGACTGAATGATCGCGGCACAGGGACCATTGCAGGGCATTTCCCTTTGCCACTGGGTCCCAGAGCACTGCGGCCGTGGGTGCGGGGGCTTTTGCTCCTGTTCCTAGGGGCGCGCTACGCGCCCCGCGACATCTTCACCCAGCTCCAACCTGGACCCGATCCCAGCATCTCTGCATTTCTGCTGCTGGAGCTCTCATCTCCGACTGAAAGGCCGCACCATGTGGTTCTCCAAAGAAATCCGCGCTGTCCGCGAGCGGGATCCCGCATCGCGCTCGAGTATTGAAGTTATTCTGACCTCACCCGGACTCCACGCCATTGCGGTGCACCGCGCGGCTCACTGGCTCTGGCGGCGTGGGCTCTTCCTCCCCGCGCGACTCCTCTCCCAGTTCTCCCGCGCGATCACCGGCATCGAGATCCACCCAGGCGCGCGTCTCGGCCAGGGGGTGTTTATCGACCACGGCATGGGCGTCGTCATTGGCGAGACCACGACCGTTGGCAACAACGTCACCATGTTCCAGGGGGTGACCCTTGGTGGGACGGGCAAGGAGCGGGGCAAGCGTCACCCGACAATTGAAGACAACGCGGTCATCGGCGTGGGGGCCTCGGTCCTTGGCGCGGTCACGATCGGCGAGGGGGCGCGCGTTGGGGCGGGATCGGTGGTGCTGAAGGATGTGCCGCCGCACGCGACGGCCGTTGGCATGCCGGCGCGCGCGGTCGCCTGGCGCGATCCCCATTCGGGCGAGGTCCGCCGCCTGGAACATTTGCCCGATCCGCACCGGGATGCCATGATCTCCATGGCTCAGCGCATCGAGGAGCTGGAAGAGCGCATGCGCGAGATGGAGCGGGCACACGCGGACCAGGAACCCGTGTGGCCTGCCATTTAAGACACGATGACGCGAGTCGAGGAGGCCCGCGCAATGGCAGCCACGGATACGCAGCACATGCCGGAGGGGCAGGCCGCCGCCGGCCGCATCCACATCTACAACACGCTCACCCGGCGCAAGGAGCCGTTGCAAACGATCGAGCCGGGCCAGGTCCGAATGTACGTCTGCGGCGTGACGCCGTACGACAGTGCCCACATCGGTCACGGCATGTCGATGACGACCTTCGACGTCATTCGGCGCTACCTCGAGTACCGTGGCTTCGAGGTTCGGCACATCCAGAACTTTACTGATATTGACGACAAGATCATCGCGCGGGCGAACGAGGAGGGGGTCGACCCCAATGACCTGACCGAGGGCCTGATCTCCGAATGGCTGAAGGAGACCCAGGCGCTCAATGCCCTGCCCGCGACGCACTACCCGCGGGCCACCCAGGAGGTCGGTCCGATCATCGCCATGGTCCAGGGATTGATCGACCGTGGGCACGCCTACCAGGTCGACGGCGATGTCTACTTCCGCGTGCGCTCGTTCCCTGACTACGGAAAGCTGTCCCATCGGGACATCGATGATCTTCTCTCCGGGGCCAGAATCGAGGTCGACGAGCGGAAGGACGATCCGCTCGACTTCGCGCTCTGGAAAGGGGCGAAACCGGGCGAGCCAAGCTGGGAATCGCCCTGGGGGCCGGGTCGGCCGGGCTGGCACATCGAATGCTCAGCCATGAGCTCGACCTATCTCGATGGGCAGGTCGATATCCACGGCGGCGGCGCCGACCTGATCTTTCCGCATCACGAGAACGAGATAGCCCAGAGTGAGGCCTACCTCGGTGTTGAGCCGTTCGCGCGCTACTGGGTACACAACGGGCTGGTGCGCGTCGGGGCGGACAAAATGTCGAAGTCGCTCGGCAACTTCGTGCGGCTGCGCGAGATTCTGGAGCGCGGCCTGGGCCCGGCGTTCCGCTTGATGATCCTGCAAAGCCACTACCGGGCGCCCTTGACCTATTCGGAGGACGGGCTCCTTGCGGCCGAGCGCGGTTTGGAGCGCCTGCGCGCGGCCGCGGGCGGCGGCGCGATTGACTCAACTGAAGCGGTCGAAAACGCTGATGCGCCGCGGGGAGAGCTGTCGGCGCTTGCCGTCGAAACGCGGTCGCGATTTGAAGCGGCGATGGATGACGACTTCAACGCGCCCGAGGCGGTGGCCGCGCTCTTCGATCTGGGCCGCGCCATCAACCGGGCGCGCGGCGACGGCGTGCCGGCAGAATCGATCGAGCCGGCACGGACCATGCTGCTCGACCTGGCGAGCGTGCTCGGGCTCGATCTCGAAGAACCACAGGATGAGGCTGGGGCCGAGGCCGCGCCCTTTATCGATCTGTTGCTGCGCGTGCGCGAAGAGCTACGTCAGCGTCGCGAGTGGGCGCTTTCCGACCTGATCCGCGACGAGTTGGGCAAACTGGAGGTCCTTGTTGAAGACACGGCGTCAGGAGCCACCTGGGCGCGGCGGCGGGGATAAGTCCCGGTCGGGCAGGGATCGAGGCAAGTCCGGCTCGCGCACTGGCGCTCCATCGCGTCGGACAGGAAAGGCTCCTCGCCGGGCGGGCCCGTCCCGTGGCGAGCAGGGCGCCAGGCAAGAGTCTCCCGAGCGAACTGGCGACCGGAAGCCGCGTGACCGGGGCGATCGCGCAAAGCGGCGGAGTTCCGAGCCGGCGCCTGTGCTGGCGCGGACCGGGCGCGAATTGCTCTATGGCCGCAACGGAGTCCTGGAGGCCCTGCGCGGGAGACGCGCCGTCGATCGCCTGTTTGTGGCGGAAGGGGCGCGGGACGACCAACGCCTTCGCGAGATCCGCCGGCTTGCTGAAGAGCGAGGCGCCTCCATCGAGCAGATCCCGCGGTTGATGCTCGATGACGCGACACGCGGCGCGAATCATCAGGGCGTGGGGCTGGAAGCAGGTCCATTTCGCTATACCATCCTGGAGGATCTGATGGAGGCGCCTGGAACGGTGCTGGTTCTCGATCATCTTCAGGATCCGCAGAATGTCGGAACCCTGCTGCGCGCCGCCGAGGCCGCCGGTGTTGCGGGCGTGGTGATTCCTGAGAATCGCGCGGCAGAGATCACCCCGGCGGTCGTCAATGCCTCCTCGGGCGCGGTGGAGCACCTGCGCGTTGCCACGGCGCCGAATCTGCCGCGCGCGGTTGCGGCGCTGAAAGAAAGCGGCCGCTGGGTCGCCGGGCTGGATGCCGGACCAAGCTCGACTGGCATCTACCAGACGACGATTCCAACGCCCGTCGCGCTCGTTGTCGGCGCTGAGGGCTCGGGGCTCGGTTCGTTGCTGCGGAAGCACTGCGATCTCCTGCTTGCCCTCCCCATGCATGGGCGCGTGGACTCGCTCAACGCGGCCACGGCGGGGGCGATCGCGCTCTACGAGCTGCTTCGCCGGGACGCGATGGAGAACCCGGTCGCCAGTACGGCCTGAGGCGACGGAGAGCGCGCTGTCGGCGACAATGCCAGTGCGCCATCGTGGATGGCGTTGTCCGCGCGTTGACCGACGAGGGGTCCGGATGTCCGTTTTCTCGAATGTGCCCGCGATCAGCGAGAGGGATCTCGCGTTTCTCAAGAGCATCGACAGCCCGACTATTGCCAACGCCATCGAGCCATTCAAGGTGCGGGATCGCACCGAGGGGTTTATCGGGGGTGAAGTGCGCTGCCTCTTCCCTGAAATGCCGCCCATGGTCGGCGCGGCGTTGACCGTGACGATGTCGAACCGTCCAGGGCCTGTGGCGCCGCGCGAGCCGTGGTGGCAGATGTACGAGGCGCTGGCCGAGATCCCGGCCCCGTCGGTACTGGTCGTGCAGGACATCAGCGGCGCGCCTTCCCGCTGCGCGCTGGCAGGCGAAGTCATGGCCACGCTGGCCAAGCGGCTGGGCGCCGCGGGCATGGTGACGGATGGCGGCCTGCGTGACGTCCACGAGGTGCGGGCGCTTGGGTTCGGATACTTCGCCCGCTATCTGGTGGTATCGCACGGCAACTTCGACATCGTGGACATCGGCAAGCCTATCACCCTCGATGGCCAGGTGGTCAACACCGGCGACATTCTGCATGGTGACGCCAACGGCATTGTCATCGTCCCGCGCGAAGTGCTCGACGGTCTTCCGGAAGAAGTGGAGAAGGTGCGCACGCGAGAACGGGCCACGATGGACTTCATCAACAGCCCGGAGTACACGATTGCGCTGGCGAAGGAGCGGGCTGGATACACGTAGGAGAAGGTGGACTCGCGGGCCCTGGGAGAGATGCCCAAGGCCCGCTTGGTCCCTGGCCAACGTTCTGGAGGTGGGTCTGGGGGAGATAGTCCCTCGAGCAGTGCCGCGGTGCTTGCACACCGGGAACGTGTCATGCGGAATCCGGTTGATCAGTGCCTCATGCGCGGAGAACCCTCACCCCAACCCCTCTCCCCTTGCGATGG
>CAYSXO010000090.1:0-13811 GCA_964434995.1 uncultured Sphaerobacteraceae bacterium | reverse complement strand
CTCCGTGGCGGAACGCATCATCCGGATTCCGTATCAGCTGTCATGCTGAACCTCGGATTCCAGGCGAAACTGGCCAGGGCGATGCATCCGTGGCGCCCTGGCCCATGGAGCGGGAAGGGTCATCGCGGCGGATCGTGTCCGGCGAGTCCGTCCACCGACTCCCGGATGAGGTCGGCGTGGCCGTTGTGCCGCGCGTACTCCTCGATCATGTTGATCAGGATGTAGCGCGGGCTGGGTCGCTCACCGCGAGTGTCAACGTCTCCCGCGCCCGCCTGCGCCGGACTGCCGTCGGCCAGCGCCCCGGCGAACAGGGCACGGGAACGGACGACGGCATCCTGCCAGAGCGCGTACAGGTGCGCCGGATCCTCTTGGGCGGCCGTGCGCCAGTCCCAGTCGTGGTCGGCATCCCAGTCCACGCCGTTCCAGGGGGGGCCTTTGGGCCCGCCCCAGCAGCCACTCGGTGGACATGTCGTCCTCGAAGCGGGCCAGGTGCTTGAGCATGCCGCCCAGCGTCATCGCCGAGGCGGCGGTGGTGGCCCGCGGACCGGCCGCCAACCTTCCAGGCGAAGGTGGCGCGCTGGCGTTCCAGGAACCCCAGGAGGGTGGCGAAATCGTCGCCGGCATCGGGAGGATCGGGGTACCCTGGACCGACCAGGTAACGGCCTTGCGTGTCGAGATACATTCCGGGTGGTGCGACGTGGTGATCGTGCTCACCGGCCACGGTCATCGTGAGGCGCCTCATTGCCCAAGGGGCCGCTACGCGTTCGCTAGATCGTCGAGCAGTGCGGTCAGCTCGGCCGGTGTGGAGAACATCGGCCAGTGCCCGGTATCCAGCTCGACGTAATGCCAGGGCGCGGCCGTGAGGTGCACGATCTGATCGTAGCCAGCCTCGACCATCGAGCGGATGTCGTCGCAGGCGATCACGACTCTCCTGAACGACGGCTCTTCGTCCCGCTCCAGGCGCAGCGGCTGGGTATAGCTTGCCCAGGGCTGCGGCTCGGCATACGTTTCCAACACCAGGCGTTGCTCGTCACTCACCCCGCGCAGGCTCGCGTTCTCGCCGAGCGCCTCGACGCCGGGGAACGGGAGCCGCCAGCCGTCGCCGAACGCCTCGACCACCTGCTGCATGCCCGCCAGCGCCTCAGGCGGGAAGAAATCGGTCATTGCCGCCCCATTTGGAAATGGAGCGGAGTCGACATACAGGAGCTGCGCCAGCCGCTCGGGAATGCGGTCGGCGACGCCGGTAACGACGCTGCCCGCGTAGCTGTGCCCGGCCAGAATGACCTCGGCCAGGTTGTTGTAAACGATCGTGTTTACCACGTCGGTGATGTGCGTCTCGAGATCGACGTCCGGCCGCGCCAGATGGACCCGCTCGCCAAGCCCGGTCAACGTGACCGGGTAGACGTCGTGACCCCGCGCGCGCAGCCGCGCCGCGACATCCTGCCACGCCCACCCGCCAAGCCAGGCTCCGGGAACCAGCACATACGTCGCCACACGCTTCTCCTCGTTCGTTACTCGCCATTGCATAGGACGATAGTACGCCGCCATACCTGACAGCGAATGTCATATTATCCTCACGATGCTGACGCGGAGGTCCGTCGATCTGGCAGCGCGCAGCAGAGGTCATCATAGGTCGTCTGACGTGGCCGCCCTGGAATCCCGTCGCGGGAGGGGTCATGGCGCGCCATGGAATTCGGACGCCATGCGAAGGGGGTGACCACCGTGCGTGCTTCGCGTCTCCTCTCGATCCTGCTCCTGTTACAAGCGCGCGGCCAGATGACCGCCGGCGAGATCGCCGCCGCGATCGAAGTCTCGCCGCGCACGGTCTATCGCGATCTCGACGATCTCGGCGCGGCGGGCGTGCCGGTCTATGGCGAACGCGGGAAGGGTGGCGGCTATCGCTTGCTGGATGGTTACCGCACGAACCTCACGGGCCTGACCGCGGAGGAGGCGGGCGCGCTGCTTCTCGCTGGCGCGCCGGGTCCAGCGGCCGAGCTTGGTCTGGACGCGATCCTCGCCACAACCCGGCTGAAGCTGCTGGCCGCCGTGCCGCCCGGGTTGCGCGAGGCGGCGACTCGCGCCGAGCAGCGGTTCTATCTCGATCCCGCTGGCTGGGCGCATGGCCGCGCCCGTGACGACCGGTTCCTACAGGAGGTGGCGCGGGCCGCCTGGAGCGACCGCCGCCTGCGGATCGCCTACCGGCGTCCCGATGGGCAGGTGGCGCGGCGGGTGATCGACCCACTCGGTCTTGTCCACAAGACGGGGGTCTGGTATCTCGTGGCGATGCATGGAGAAACGGCCCGGGTGTACCGCGTCGATCGCCTCGAGGAGGCCTGCGAGACTGGGGAGGCGGGACAGCGGCCAGCGGACTTCGACCTGACCATGTTCTGGGAGGCATGGGAGGCCGAGTACGCGGCCAACCTGCCCGCCTTCGTGGCGCGGGTGCGGCTGGGGCCAGAGGCGCGGCGGCATCGCGACGAGCTGGGCGCACTCAATCCCCGTTCCGTGACGGAGCATGGCGACGCGACGGATGGCTGGGTGGAGCAGACGCTCCTCTTCGATACGCGGCGGGTAGCGGTGGCGGCCCTACTGGCATTGGCCCCGGAGGTCGATGTGATTGCGCCGGACGAGCTGCGCCAGGAGTTGGCGGCAGTGGCCAGAGAGGTTGTTGCGCGCAATGGTCATGGAAGAGATGCGGCGTTCACCTGAGTCAGCACGATGGTTCCGTGACCTGATCTGAGCGCCTATCTCGGAACCTCGGTCTCGGTGACGATCGATCGGCCGCTGGGCAGCCTGCACCCGAGGCATCCAGACATGCGCTATCCCGTCAACTACGGTCACCTCCCCAGCACGATCGGCGGCGATGGCGAGCCGATCGATGCCTAAACCCTTGGCATCGAGGAGCCGGTGAGCGAGGTATGCGGCGTGGTGATTGGCGTGGTGCTGCGCACTGATGACGATGAAGACAAGCTGATCGTGGCCCCGGCCGGAATGCGCTATACCGCGGACGACGTGCGGGAGCTGATCGACGTTCAGGAGCGCTCTTTCCAGAGCCGCATCCTGGTGTTGGAGGGGAGCGAGTGAAGGTTGGCGTCATGCGGGATGGAGAGAGTTCCTCGGGCGTTTCCGTCAAACCCGTCAGCGCGGACGAATGGAAGGAGCTGAAGGCGTTGCGGCTGGAGGCGCTACAGCGCGAGCCGGCAGCCTTCGCAACGACATATGCACAGGCGGCGACCTGGCCGGATGAGGCCTGGCGGGAGCGGATTACCAATCCGCGCTGCGTCACCCTGATGGCGCGGGCTGGCCGCCGCCCGGCTGGCATGATCGGAGCCTGCCGGGGCGATGACGGGGATGAGCGCGTCGGCGTCATCGTCAGCATGTACGTCAACGAGTTGTATCGGCGGCGCGGCGTGGGGCGGAAGCTGCTCGCCGCGGCGATCGAGACCCTGCGCGGCGTCCCCGAGATCGAGACCATGCGTCTCTGGGTCAACCGGACGCACCTCCCCGCGCGGCGGCTCTATGAGGCGCTGGGGTTTCGGTTGGTCGAGGATCCGGCAGAGGCAAGCGGAGAAGCAGCGGAGATTGAGTTGCTGGTCATGGAGCGACCGGTAGAGCGCCATCACCCCTGGTCCCTTCCCAGCGCACTGGAAGAGGGGGTGGAGGTGATGGCGCACTGCGCTCACCCGGACTCGGATTACGCGCCGGCCAATGCCGCCAATACCCGCTCAGGCGTCATCGGCAGATCGCGCACCCGGGCGCCCGTGGCGTCATAGATGGCGTTGGCGAGCGCCGCCGCAACAGGCACCGTGACCGGTTCGCCGATCCCTTTCGCCGGTTGATCCGGCCGATCGAGAATCACCACGTCAATCTCCGGGACCTCGGGGAAGGTAAGGATCGGATAGGTGATCCAGTCATTGCTGGTGACGATTTTCTCGTCGAACGTGACCTGCTCCTTGAACGCCCAACTCAGGGCCTGGATGACGCCGCCCTGGACCTGATTCGTCACCCCGTCGGGAGTCACGACAAGCCCGCAATCGATCGCGCAGGTGAACTTCTTCGCCCGAACCTCTCCGGTCTGCGCGTCGACGTCGACTTCGGCGACGTAGGCCATGTAGGCCGAGGAAGGGCGATCCGCGGCCGAGTAGAGGGCAAAGCAGATTCCCATGCCCTGGCCGCTCTGCCCCACGTGCTTCTGCCAACCGGCCCGTTCCGCCGCCGCGGTGATGACATCGATCGCGCGGGGATCGCTCATGTGCCGGAGACGGAAGTCAACCGGGTCCTCGTTGGCGGCCTCCGCGAGCTCATCCAGGAGCGACTCGAGCGCAAAGATGTTGTTCCCACGAAAGACGTTGCGCATCCACCCGGTGCGCAGCAGCGGACCGGTGTCGTAGCCGGTCAGCGATCTCGGCCCAAGCTCGTAGGGAGCGTCGGCCAGACCGCCGATCGGCCCCCGCGGGTGGGGGCCTCGAATCGCTGTCCACACGTCTGCCTGCAGGCCCGTGACCTGGCCGTCCGCATCGAGCCCAGCCTCCAGCGTCATGACCTGCGGCGGCCGGTACTGCGACCAGACAAACTCGTTCTGCCGCGACCACTGCAACCGCACCGGCTTGCCAACCGCCTGCGAGATGAGCGCTGCCTCGACGTCGACCTCCTGATCGTAGTCGTCGCGCCGCCCATACAGGCCGCTGCTCGAGCCGCTGATGACCTGTACCTGATCGTCGTGGTCGTACCCCAGGGCCTGGGCAACCATCCAGCGGGAGCCAAACGGCCATTGCGTTGCCGACCAGACGGTCGCCTGCTCACCTTGCACGTCGGCCAGAGCCCAGGCTGGGCTGATGGGGGCATAGGACTGGAAGGGGACGCGATAGGTGGCCGCAACCACCTCCTGCGACTGCTCGCGCAGGGCTTGATACTCCTCGGCGATGCTCGCGTGATCTTCTTGCAGTTCCAGGTCCTTGCCATTGGCGACCAACCAGTCATAGAGGTCGTCACTGGTCGTGGCCAGGTCGTCGCCAAACGCCCACTCCGCTGTGGCGGCCAACTGCTCCACGGCCACAATTGCCTGGTTTTCTTCTTCCGCCACGACCGCGATGAAGTCGCCCGGCATCGTCTCCAGGCGCTCGACACGGGCAAAGGCCGGATCACCAGGAAGACGAAATGGCAGGACGGCGACGATCCCGGGCATTGTGGCTACCGTTTCGTCGTAGGAGACAAGCGTTGCGCCATAGGCCGGCGCGCGCAAGGTCCGCGAAAAGAGCATCCCCGGAACGCGGACGTTCTCCTGGAAGTCTCCGCTGGCGGCGGTCAACTTGCCGGGAATGTCGATGCGCGGGATCGACTGCCCGACGATCCGGTAATCCGCGGGCGATTTGACCGCGACCGCCGGGTCGACCGCCTGCTCGAATTGCCTCCCCCCGATGAGCGCCCCGTAGGAGACCTGGACGGCCGGGTCGCTCTTGAGGCTGACGATCCCGTCGCGGACGTCCAGATCGCTGACATCCGCGCCGAGCTCCTCCCCGGCGAGGCCCAGGAGAACCTGGCGCGCGGTGGCCGCGGCGCGTTTCGTGGCGTTCGCGGACGCCCCAATCGTGGTTGTGGCAGACGTGATGCCCTGATTGGGCACGACATTTGTATCGGCCGAAACAAGCGAAACCTGGGCGAACGGCACGTCCAGTTCTTCCGCGACGATCTGGCTGAGGGCGGTCAGGATCCCGTTGCCGATTTCTACCCGTCCAGTCAGGAAGGTGACGTGGCCGTCCTCGGCAATGCGAATCCAGCTATCGAGATCCGGCGTCAGCTCCAGTTGCAAGTCGGCGTCGGAGTTCGGATTGGGCGGGATTTCATCCGCGGCGAACGTCACGTGGCGGAGCGAGCCCGCCAGGCTGAACCCCACCACGAGCGCGCCGGTCCCTTTGAAGAGCTTGCGGCGTGAGAGAGTGACCATCCTTAGACCCCCGCCGCCGCTTTGGCAGCCCGCTTCACCGCGCTCACGATGCGAACGTGCGTCCCGCACCGGCAAAGATTGCCGGCCAGAGCGGTGCGGATTTCGTCATCACCCGGATCGGGGTTGCTGTTGAGCAGGGCCTGGGCGGTCATCACCATGCCGTTGATGCAGTAGCCGCACTGTGCCGCCTGCTCGTCGATGAAGGCTTGTTGGAGAGGCCCAGGACTTGCTTCCGTGCCAAGTCCCTCCAGGGTGACGATCTCCTTGTCGCTCACGGCGGAGACGGGAGTTTGACACGATCGCGTGGCCTGACCATCGACGAGAACCGTGCAGGCGCCGCACTGGGCCAACCCACATCCGAACTTGGGACCATTCAATTCGAGGTGATTGCGCAGGATGTACAGAAGATAGCTATCCGGGTCAGCCTCAACCTGATGAGGCTGGCCGTTCACGTTGAGTTGAAACTCGGCCATCGCGATTCCTCCGACCGGGATAGGACAAACTCTCTCGCAAGAAGTGTTTCGCTGGCTCTCCCCTCCCTTACAAAGCGGTTTGCGACGTTGGCAGCCTAATCGGTCGTTCATAGACCGTCAATAATCAAACCTCTAATAGTCACTAGTTAAGTAATTAGGGGTGAGTTCGCTGCAGGCTTGACGAGGGATACGCCATGCCACGAGGGAGCTCTGGATTGCGCTGTCAGGGGGCCGCGGTCGGGGCCACGATGCCTGGCGCACCTTCCACGTTGCCGGGATTCGGTGGGACGGCCGACCGGCTATCCTCCTGGCCATGATGCCGGAATTACCAGGCGGTGACGCCGGCCCGGGAGAGTAGGAGCAAGGAATGACCATCGACGTGGCGCGGGCGCGGCGCGAGACGCCCGGATGCGCCAATGTGCTCCATTTCAACAATGCCGGCTCCGCGCTGATGCCGCACGCAGTGCTCGACGCCACGGTCGACTATCTGCAGCTCGAGGCGGCCATCGGCGGCTATGAAGCGGCGGACCAGCGGCATGGCGCCATCGAGCGCTTCTACGGCGCCGCGGCGGAGCTGCTCGGCTGCGATAGCGACGAGATCGCCTTCATTGAGAATGCCACCCGCGCCTGGGACATGGCCTTCTACGCCATCCCCTTTGCGCCGGGGGACCGCATCCTCACCGCCCGCGCCGAATACGCCAGCAACGTTGTCGCCTTCCTGCAGGTCGCGGAGCGGACCGGGGCCGTGGTCGAGGTCGTGCCGAGCGATGAGACGGGCCAGCTATCAGTGGAGGCGCTGGAGCGCGCGATCGACGAGCGGGTCAAGCTGATCGCCATCACCCACGTGCCGACGAATGGCGGGTTGGTCAATCCGGCCGCTGCCGTGGGGCGGGTGGCGAGAGCAGCGGGCGTCCCCTATCTCCTCGATGCCTGCCAATCAGTCGGGCAGATGCCGGTCAACGTCGCCGAGATCGGCTGCGACATGCTCTCCACCACTGGCCGCAAGTATCAGCGCGGCCCGCGCGGCACCGGCTTCCTCTATGTCCGGCGCGAGATCTGCCAGCAGTTGGAGCCGCCCTTCATCGACCTGCACGCGGCGACCTGGCCCGAGCAATTCCGCTATGAGCTTCGCGACGACGCTCGCCGCTTCGAGAACTGGGAGACGAATTACGCCGGCAAGGTGGGCCTGGCCGTCGCGCTCGACTACGCGCTTTCGTGGGGGATGGAGGCCATCTGGGCGCGGGTGCAGTGCCTGGCGAGCCAGCTTCGCCAGGGGCTGCGCGCCATTCCGGGCGTGACCGTGACCGATATCGGCGCCGAGCAGTGCGGCATCGTCACCTTCACGCGCGAGGGGATCGGGGCGAAGGGAATTCAGCAGGCGCTGGCCGCGCGGGGCATCAATGTCACCACCTCCAGCACCTCCTCGACCCGCTTTGACATGGAGGCGCGGCAGTTGACCGAGATCGTGCGGGCCTCGGTGCACTATTACAACGATGAGGCGGAGATCGCGCGCTTCTGCGAGGAGGTTGCGGCGCTGCCCCTGGCGTGAGGCTCATCGAGCCGGGGCTGATGCGCCGAAGAGCCGGAGGGTATGTTGAGAGCGCGCGCCGCATGGACGGACGATTCCGAGGCGACGCGCCTGACGGATTGGGGGCCATGATGGATAACGTCGATGCACGAACGCGGTGGATATCGGCAGCCCATGAGGGACTACCCCGGTGTTGCCTGCTGGCAAGTCTGGCGGCGCTGCTCGTTCTCGTGGCGACGGCTGTCCCGGGAGCCAGCGCCCAGAAGGCGACTCCGGCCGCGAACCTCGGGACGGTGCGGCCCGAGGAGTGCACGGTCGAGCCGCGCTCCGAGGAGGATTTGCGCGCGCTCTTCCGCGAGGTTGCGGCCACGCCGATCCCTGCCTCGCTTGACGCTCGCCAGGCGCCGGCGGTGGCGCCGGATGGTGCTCCGGCCGATGAGCAGATAGTTGCGGAAATCAACGCGGTTTGGCGCAGCTATCTGGCCTGCCTCAGCAGCGGCGATCAGGCGCGTATGTTCGCGCTCTACAGCGATGCCATGGTGCGCCGCCAGCTCATGGTGGATATTGCCTTCGGCGTTACCGAGGAGGCGCTGTTCGACTACCTCGCGGCCACGCCGGTCCCGCTGCCGCCGGATCAGCCCGTTTCGTTCGAGCCCTTTGGCGCGGCCGCGACACGCATGCTCGGCGATGGCCGAGTCGCGGTGGTCGGCCCAGGCGACGCGGGCCGGGGCGATGTCCTCGTTTTCGTCCGGGAGGATGGCCGCTGGTTGATCGATGACTGGTTCGATGACGCCTCGCCACCACAGGCGTGACCCATGGGTGCACACGGGGTTGGCAGCGGCCGGAACTCCGTGATCACCCTTCGTCAACACGTGGTAACCGCCGGCGAGCAGGATTGATGGCCGGCGCGTCGCGCAATCCGGTCTCACCTGCTGCGATAAGCCGCCTGGGGCTACGGTGGAGGGCAGAAGAACGATGCGTGAGGGCGAGACCCGGACCTTCGATCTCAACGGGCACGTCTTCACCGTGCGCCGCGACGGCGACAAGCGGGACGACAAATTCTGGACGGTGACGTTGCCACCGGCGCTCTGAGCTGGCCCTGGAGCCGCCGGCCCGGGCTCTTGCCGGCTGCCTCACCGCGACGGCGGGAACGCCATGCTCCGGATCCCGCGGCGGGTTGTCCGGCCACCCGCGCACGGCCTCGACCGGAGCGTCCCGCACGGAATTCTCGGCCGCCGCAACGTCGGCTCCGCGACGCACGAGGATGCCAATCACGGTGAGGCGTGGGCAATCCACCCAACGCGGGCGGCCGGGCGCCGCTCAGGCGCGCTGGCGCTCGTCCCGCTGCCGGACCAGCTCCTCGACGCGCTCGGCAGCGTCGTCTCGAAGTCGATCAGCTTCGCCCACGTCGGGGTCACGACGATCCGGACCATGCCGTCGTAGAGCGAACGCACCTCCGCCTCCCACTCGACCCGTTGCTCGGGCGTCATCGTGTAGGCGCCGCTCATCTGGAAGTACTCGTCCGGGATGCCATCGACGACCTCCAGCACGGCCCGGCCGCTCCTGGCTGAGCGGCCGGTTCAGAACCTCGGTGATTTCGTTCGGTTGCATGGTCATCTCTTTCATTGTCGTTTTCCTGGTCCGTCCAGCGGATCGTTCTGGTTGGTCGGGGCGTCGGCCGCGACGGGCTGTTAGCTGAGCTGCTCGGCCAGTCCGAGGATGATCCCCTCGGGGCCGCGGACGAAACAGAGCCGGTAGCTGTCCTCAAACCGCGCCACCTCGCCAACGAGTTCGGCGCCGTGAGGGCGCAGGCGGGCAATGACGTCGTCGAGGTCTTCGACGGCGAACATGATGCGACGAATGCCCAGCGTGTTCGCCGGGGCGTTTTGCGGCTCACTGCTGATTGCCGGCGGCGTGTGGAACTTCGATAGCTCGATCCGCCCGTGGCCGTCCGGGGTTCGCATCATGACGATGTCGGCACGGACGCCATCGAGCCCGACGACACGGCCAGCCCAATCTCCCTCGACGAGCGTCTTGCCCTCCAGCTCCATACCAAGTTCGGCAAAGAACGCGGTAGCGGCTTCAAGATCGTCGACAACGATGAGGACGTTGTCCATCCGCCGAATCGTCATGGTGGTTCTCCTTCTTTGCCGCGCGGCCTGCCGTGGCCATTCGTGTCCCTGGGACGGAGCCAGCGCCACATTCTCGACATCCGGATGCAAGCTGAGTTCCAGGACCGGCTTCTGGGCTTCACGGCCCTGGGGCGCCCACACCGCCGAACGGGAACCTGCCCGCACGCACGCAAGCCGACCCTCTGCTGAGATGGTCGGTTACAGGACCGATTCCACGCCACCGGTAGCGGGGTTGCTGCCGCTGAGGTCAAGGTGGGCGTCCTCGTTCATCCGGAAGCGCGCGTACCGATTGATGTGCGACACGGCCAGTGGGGGCAGGGCGCGCGGCCATGATCTGGCGGGGACACGCAAATCAGCTATCCTCCAGGGGCAGGATCTCGACGTAGCCGTCCGTTCCGTGCACGCGGATGCGCTGCCCATCCTGGATCAGCCGGGTGGCCTGCTCCACCCCCACCACGGCCGGCAAGCCGTACTCCCGGGCGATCACCGCGCCATGGGTCATCAGGCCCCCCACCTCCGTCACCAGGCCCGCGATCGCGACAAACAGGGGCGTCCAACTGGGGTCCGTGTAGGCAGTGACCAGAATATCGCCCGGTTCGAGATCCGCCTCCGCCATGTCCAGGATGACGCGGGCCCGCCCCTCGATGGTCCCGGCGGAAACCGGTAAGCCCACCAGGGCGCCGGCAGGCCGGTCTTCGCGTCGGTACGCCCCGGCGATGATCTCGCCATCTGACGAGAGCACCCGAGGCGGCGTGAGCGCCTGATACGACCTGAATGCGTCCTTGCGCTGGCGGATGAGCTGGTCATCCACCTGCCTGGTGCGCGCGACGCCGTGGAGCTCGTCGAATCCGAGAAAGAAGATATCCTCCTTCTCCCGCAGGACGTGGGCCTCCACCAGGCGCTCGGCTTCTTCCAGCAATGCCTGCTTGTAGACAAAGTAACGGCTGATCATGCCGTACTTTGGATATTCCCGGTACCCAGCGAACGTCCGCACCCGGCCGATCATCCGCCTGGCCTCTTCGGCCTTCCCTTCCCCATCCGGCAGCGCCTGCAAGCGCTCCAGCAGCTCCTGTTCCTTCTTCCAGGCCACCTGCCGCCCTTGCTCGAAGCGCCGCTGGCCGGCGCCTGGGTCGAAGTTAGCGATGTTGCCGAGAATCAGGGGCACGAGCGTGGTAGGACGTTCGCTCCAACGCGGCCTCGTGATGTCGATCTCGCCGGGGCAGCGCATGCCGTACGTGTCGAGCCAGGCCCGGATGGCGTCTCGCGCTTCCCGACCACCCGCGAGCACCGGCAGCTCGTCCAGAAAGCCATCGTCCTCGACCTGCCGCAGGAACGCCACCACCTCGGGATGTGGGCGAATCACGTCCGCGACGTCCAGGAGCGCCAGCCCCATCTCCGACGTGACGTTGTGGGGAACGGACCGCGTGAGCGTGTCGGCCGCGTTCTTCTCTCCCAACCACGTCTCAAGCCGCTCATTGAGCCACCAGGCGGCCTCCATCCCCGCCATGATTACCTGAAGGCTGTGCGGATCGAACAGGATGCGCTTCAGTTCCTGAATATCCGCCAGGATGACGTCGAACAGCGCCGGTCCGGACGCCGTGCGGATGTCGCGCTTCACGGCAGCGATGGAGGCCTGGCCGCGTCCGATCAGCTCGGTGACGATGGCCGGATCAGTCTCGAGCGGGGGCGGTGGCGCGGCGACCGGCGCCGCGCCGGGACCCTCGTCCGGGAGTGACGGGACGAAGTCGCCGCGGTCGAGGACGGTCTGCAACGCGTCGCCGATCAGGGGATCAGATTTCCCCAGGTGCATGAGCAGGCTTGCGCGGCTCCCCGGCGAGGCCAGGATCTGGGTGACGTCGACAAAGAGGCGGCCTCCGGCCTCGGCCATGGGCCGGGGGGTCGTCATCTGCCAGAACGAGAGCCCGAGGGGCTTCATGGCGTCGGTCATCATCTGCTGATGACCGACGGAGACGTAAATATGGTTCTCCTGGTCATCCGCCACGGGGATGGGGAAGAGCGTGGTGATCGGCCGGCTCTGGACGATCTGGAAGTCGTCGTCGACCAGGCACCACTCGATGTCCTGGGGGCAGCCGGCGTGCGCTTCGATCCGCCGGCCCAGCTCGGCGAGCCGCACGACTTGTGCATCCGTCAGCGCGGGCGTGTTCTGCCGCTCTGGCGCGATCGCCTCTTCCCGCGTGCCGCCTGTTGGCGTTGCCTCGATGGCGAGCCGCTTGGTGGCGATTGTCTTCGCGACGACCTCGCCGTCCCGCACTTGGTAGACGTCCGCGTTCACCAGGCCGGAGACCAGGGCTTCGCCGAGGCCGAAACTGGCCTCGATGGAGGCGACCTTGCGGTTGCCCGTGACGGGGTCGGCCGTGAAGAGGATGCCGGACGTTTGCGGGAAGACCATCTGCTGTACGATAACGGCCATGTGGACCGTCCGGTGGTCGAAACCGTTTCGCAGGCGGTAGGTCACGGCCCGCTCGGTGAAGAGCGAGGCCCAGCACCGGCTGATGTGCTGGAGGATCGCCTCCCGTCCCACGACGTTCAGGTACGTGTCCTGCTGGCCCGCGAAGGAGGCCGTCGGCAAGTCTTCCGCCGTCGCGCTGGATCGGACGGCGTAGGCAGCGTGCTCGCCGAGCCGGGCGAGCGCGCGGGTGATCGCCGCCGCCAGATCGTCGGGGATGGCGATCCCTTCGATGGTCCGGCGGATCTCCGCGCTGAGCGCGCCGGTCGCCTCCCGGTCGTCCGGCTTCAGGCATGACAGCCGATCGAGCCGATCGTCGATCCACGGCGCTTCCGCCAGGATCCGCTGAAAGGCGTCCGTCGTCACGCAAAAGCCAGCCGGCACGCGGATGCCGTCGATCCGCGAAAGCTCGCCGAGGTGCGCGCCCTTGCCGCCAACGACCGCGATGTGCGTCTTGTCGATCTCCTGGAAACCCAACACCCAGCAGCCCATCCGCTCCCTCCATTGCGCCTACTCGCGAGAATGTCACCGCGTCTCCCTGGACCCCAGCCCTCAACCTGCTCAGAGGATGGATCCCGAGATCGTCGGCTCGGCCGAGGGTGGGGCCGGCCGCCCGAGGTCTCCACGGTCGTCAACCACGTCATGACGATGCGTGATCGCGCCCTCAGCGCGAACGTTGCGTACTCGGGCTCAGCGGAAGCGCTGCCGAGGCCTCCGCCTGGAGGTCACGCCTTTGGAGCGTTCCATGCTGGTATCTCCGCCGACGGAGGCGACGTGGTCACGGACGTCCATTGAGGGGGTTTTCTGGCGGCCGTGTTCCGCCGGACGTGAGCAGGACACCAGGTCCGTCTTACGACTGCCGGTGTTTATCAAGCCACCGAACTCCTGCGCTAACGGGAGTACCCCCGAGTGGCTCGGGCGTTGGTCGGCGGCCATCGGCGGTTCCTTTCCAACAAAAATCCCCCCGGCCGCTGAGGCGCGAGAGGACATCCATGAGGCCCACCCCCATCAGGTGAGGAGGAGCCTAAATGATCAAGAGGTCTCCGTCAAGTGATGCGCAAATAACCCCCTCCCCGCAATGGGGCCGACTTGCGAACACGATACCATGGGATGCGAAAGGGTGTCAATCCACCCATGATAATTTGACATAAATCCTTTCGCGAACAGGAGCGAAGGTCCGAATGCGCCCGAGCGTGAACGCGGCGATCACCAGTACGGGGAAGCGGTTGGCCACGCCGGAGCGACGATTCCAGACGCCGCATCGCTC
>CAYSXO010000089.1:0-13833 GCA_964434995.1 uncultured Sphaerobacteraceae bacterium | reverse complement strand
GGCTCGAGGAGTGAGAACGCGGCCTCTTCCGCGCCAGGCGCGGCAACCTCCCGCGCGGCCTCCAGCGTGAACCCGCCCGCGAACACGGCCAGACGCGAAAACACGGCCTGATCGGCGGGGGTCAGCAGGTCGTAGCTCCAGGCAATGGTGTCGCGGACGGTTCGCTGCCGGGCCGGAGCATCGCGCGGCCCGCCTTCGAGCATCGGCAGCCGGTGGCGCAGGCGCGCGTTCAACGCCGCCAGCGGCATCGCGCGGACACGGGGCGCGGCAAGCTCGATGGCCAGCGGCAGCCCATCGAGCCGGCGGCAAATCTCCGCGATGTCGACGGCATTGCCCTCGTCCGGGCCGAACCCCGGCTGCACTGCCCGCGCCCGCTCAGCGAAGAGCCGAACCGCGTCGTTGGCGGTGATCCCCGCGAGATCGGCGGTTTCGGGAGGGAGCGGCAACGGATCGACCAGCACTTCCTGCTCGCCACGGATGCGCAGCGGGGCTCGGCTGGTGGCCAGCACCTGGAGGGCGGGACAGGCGGCGAGCAGCGCGGCGACGAGCGCGGCAGTCTCAACGAGCAGATGCTCGCAGTTGTCGAGAAGCAGGAGTGACTGCCGGGGCCGCAATTGTGCGGTCAAATGGTCCTGCAGCGGGATGCCCGGAGCCGGAACGATCGCCAGGGCGCGCGCCACCGCTGTCGCCACCAGTGCCGGGTCAGCGACGGGGGCCAAATCGATCCAGGCGACACCATCCGCAAAACGATCCGCGACCTCGGCGGCAATCGCCAGCGCGAGCCGGGTCTTCCCCGAGCCGCCGGGGCCGGTCAGGGTCAGGAGCGGGACGGCCTCATCGAGCAGAAACGCCCGCGCCATGGCGCGCTCCGCCTCACGACCGATGAGGCGGATGCGCACGAGCGGGAACGACCCGGTGAGCGACCTTGCGGACGCGGCCATTTGGAGATCCCTGGCAATCTGGCCATCGGACGCATAGGATAGCGTGCCTGATTGCGAGAATACATGCGGCCGAACTGGGGCCGGCGAAGCACTACGTCTTGCCCCGGTTGCCATCGCGCTTCTGCGCCGCGGCACGTTCACCGTGCCGCGCGCTGCCGTCGCTCAGCAGTTCTGCCCCAGCCTTCGCCAGGACTGGCGGACCGCCGCCACCGGTCAGCGCCACCGGCAGCACGTCCTCGGCCGAGTCGGCGAAGATGAACTCCAGGTCATCGCGCAGGTCTTCGGCCACGTCCTCCAGATCGCGCTCGTTGCGGCGGGGCAGGATGACGGTCTTGATGCCGGCGCGGCGCGCGGCCAGCACCTTTTCCCGGATGCCGCCGACCGGCAACACCTTGCCGCGCAGGGTGATCTCGCCGGTCATGGCCAGGTCGTCGCGCACCGGTCTGCCGGTCGCCAGCGAGGCCAGGGCGGTGGTCATGGTGATGCCGGCCGAGGGGCCGTCCTTCGGCACCGCCCCGGCGGGAACGTGCAGGTGCACCGCCTTCCCCTCGAACGCATTGGGGTCGATGCCCAGCGCCTCGGCGTTCGAGCGGACGTAAGAGAGCGCCGCCTGCGCGCTCTCGCGCATCACGTCGCCCAGCATCCCGGTCAGGATCAGGCGCTCTTCATCGCTGGGCATCATCGCCGCCTCGACGAAGAGCACGTCGCCAGTCGGGGTCCAGGCCAGCCCGGTGGCCACGCCCGGCCGGTCGGTGCGCTCGGCCACCTCGTCGAAGAAGCGGGCACGGCCGAGGAAGTCGGGCACGTTTTCGGGGGTGATCTCGACCTTCCCGGTCTTCCCTTCGACGACGTCGCGCGCCACCTTGCGCGCCACCGTGGCGATCTGGCGCTCCAGGCCGCGCACGCCCGCCTCTCGCGTGTAGTCGCGCACAATGCGGCGGATCGCGTCGTCGCTGAAGGCAATCTCCTCCGGGGTTAGCCCATTGGCTCGCGTCTGCTTCGGCACGAGGTACTTCTGGGCAATCTGCACCTTCTCCTCGTCGGTGTAGCCGGAAAGCGCGATCACCTCCATCCGGTCGAGCAGCGGCGCCGGGATGGTGTCGGTCGTGTTGGCGGTGGCGATGAAGAGGACTTGCGAGAGATCGAAGGGCACGCCAAGATAGTTGTCGAAGAAGGCATGGTTCTGCGCCGGATCGAGGACCTCCAGCAAAGCCGAGGAGGGATCGCCGCGCCAGTCGGAGCCGACCTTGTCGATCTCGTCGAGCATGAAGACGGGGTCGCGCGTCTCGGCGCGGCGGATCGCCTGGATCATCCGCCCCGGCAGGGCCCCAATGTAGGTCCGCCGGTGGCCGCGAATCTCCGCCTCGTCGTGGATGCCGCCCAGGCTGAGACGGACGAACTCGCGGTCGAGCGCGCGGGCGATCGACTGCCCGAGACTCGTCTTGCCGACGCCAGGCGGGCCGACGAAGAGGAGGATCGGCTCTCGCGCGGCGCGGTCGGTTGGCGTCTCCTGCCGGGTGTTCCGCGCCGGCTCGGGCACCACTTCGCCCTCGCCCTCGCTCTCGACGCCGACATTGGCCGGCACGACGGCCTCGGCCCGAGCGGCTTCGCGCTCTTCGCGCAGCTTGCGCACCGCCAGGTACTCGAGGATGCGGTCCTTGATCTTCTCCAGATCGTAGTGATCCTCATCCAGAATCTGGCGTGCTCTTGCGATGTCGATCGGCGCGCCGCTCAGTTTGTCCCAGGGGAGGCTGGCCATCCAGTCGAGATAGGTGCGGACGATGCCATGTTCCGGCGAGGCAGAGGGGATGGTGGCCAGGCGGTCCAGCTCCCGTTGTGCCTCTCGCCGCGCTTCCTCGGGCAGGTTTGCCTCCTCGATGCGGCGGCGCAGTTCAGCAACCTCGGGGTCATCCTCCTCGCCGCCCAGTTCCTGCTGGATCGAGCGAAGCTGCTCGCGCAGGAAGTACTCGCGCTGCGCTTTGGTCATGCGCCCCTGGGTTTCGGTCGCGATCCGTTGGCCCAGCTCGCGCACCGACTCCTCGTGCTGCAGGATCTCGACGAGCCGGCGTAGCTTCGCCTCGACCGTGTCGAGCTCCAGGATCTCCTGCCGCTTTGCGCCGTCGAGAAGGCCAGTGGAGGCGAGCAGATAGGCCACCTGGCGCGGGTCGGTCACCGCCTCGGCGGCGGCAGCGACCTCGTCCGGAACCTCGGGGATAAGCGCCACCAGGCGGCGGAAGAGATCGATCACCGCGCGGCGGAGCCCCTCCAGTTCGACGCCGGGGGTGAGCCGGTCGGGCGCTGGCTGCACGCGGGCGACCAGGAACGGCTCGGTGGAGATGAAATCGAGGACGCGCACCCGCTCCAGCCCCTGCACAACCAGGCGGATCGTGCCGTCCGGCGAGCGCAGAAGCTGGTGGATGATGGCGGCCGTGCCGACCCGGTGGAGATCGTCTGGGCCAGGCGTTTCCGTTTCGTCGTTGCGTTGGGCGACGAGGGCGAGCATGCGATTGCCGCGCATCGCCTCGTCCACGAGCTGGATAGAGCGCGGCTGGCCGACTGTCAGCGGGACGACCGCCTGCGGAAAAATCACCACGCCGCCACGCAGAGGGAGCACCGGCAACGCATCCGGGATCTCGATGACTCCGGGAGCCTCAGGCGAGGAAGGCGCCGTCGCGCTGGCTTCGCCGGAACCGGCTGCCGGCGCTTCTGGCGGCGGCGCCTGCTCGGTCGGCGTCTGCTGGTCCATGGCATCGCCGATCGGGGAGCCTGGCTCGGTGGGCCGTGTTTCGTCGGTCATGGTGGTCAACTCCTGCCAGCCCGGCCGCGCGCCAGCTTGGGAAAGGTGATGCGCAGCAACCCCTGATCGTAGCGGGCATCGACGCGGTCCTGATCGAACGGCAGGGGGAGAGGCAGCTCAACACGGAATGGTCCTTGCCGGACTTCGGCCACGTGGTAGACGCCGTTCGGCGACGCGGAGAGATGGCGCTGCCCTTCGACGACGACGGCATCTTCGTAGAGGAGAATCTCGATCTGATCCTGATCGACCCCGGCCAGCTCGACAACGACCTCGATGGCATCGGCGGTTTCGCAAACATCGGCCGCCGGCCGCCAGAAATGCTGGGCGAACCGTGGTTCGGACGCTCGAAGAGTGAGGGCGTCGAGGTATGGCCATGTGGACTGGGCAGGGAGCATCACCGCGTAGTGGATGCTCGAACGACGGTAGCGCATGAGTCTCATTCTCCCGTCAGCCGGCGCCATGGGCGGGCGCTGGGCGTGGCACACGTTCGCCATTAGCATGGACCAAGCGCGGGGACCGTGCCACTGCAATCAGCTTGAGCAAGAGAAAACGCTCGATGAATTTGGCGGCAGGAGCGACGAGGGTGTCCGCGGGGTCGGCGCGACGTGCGGGAGACGGTCATTTGCAGTTGGGAATCCTGGCGAGCCCGCACGCCAACGTAATGAGCTCATTTTCTGATTGCGCCGAGGTCAGTTCCACCACCGCGTTGAACGACTTCTCACTGTAAATCTGGTAGGCCACCATCGCCAGCGTGGAGGCAAGCGGCAGGACGTACTTGACCCAGGAGATCGTCTCATTCAGCGCATAGTGGCTCAGGACGTGCTTCCCGAAACCCTCCAGCGTATGCTCGCGCGCGGGTACGGACTCGAAATCGATCCAGGCGCCAAGCAGGATCAGGAAAAGCATCAACTGAAACGATCGCACCTTCCACAGCGCGTCACCCGGCGCGCCAACGAGCGCGGCAACGGCGTTCGCCCCGACATAGACGGCAGCCAGGATGAGACCCTTGGTCAAACCGGCGCTTCCGCGGAGATAGGCATAGAGGCACCCCAGTACGAACGCGGCCACGAGCCAGAACCCGACTTCATACGCGACGTTTGACATGAAGGCGGCCATCGCAAAGGACGAGGTCGTTGATCCGATGCCTGAGTTGACGTCCATCATGAAGACGTAGACAAAAAAGGCCACGGGCGCGATCGCTAGCCACGCGCCCTTGCGAACGGCCAGTGCTCCATCGGCCCACCACTGCTCCATGACCTTCGCTTCGGCCCGGTTCGGGCTCGGGGCCAGGGCCGTTAACGGTTGGGTGGGCGCCATGTCCCCCTCGATGGAGAGCGGGGCGGTGGCCTGGCGCGGCCGTGATCTCCTGGCGTGTCTCGGATTCCGCCACCCAAGGAGCTGGTGGAACGCCGCCGGGAGGGGAACCTGAGTGGCGACTGGGCCAAAGTTTGTCGGAATGGCGGCAACAGGAATGGCTCCCGGGGTTGCGCCCTGGAAATAGACACTTCGTTGCGCCGCTTTGGCACGGAGCTCCGGCAGCGGCGATTCGTCAGGCAGGGTCCCGCTGGGAGAGACCCCGCGCGCGGGCTGGCCTTCCGGCCGGAGCACCAGAACCAACGGCAAGAACACGAGCCCAACCAGAAACGCAATCGGCGCGCGCAAACCGACGACGGCGCCGCCATAGCCGACCACAAATGCCGCGTACAGGAAAATGAGGGTACGGCCAATCCAGGCGCGATCTGTCCGGCTCAGCATCGCGCGATCGGTCCATGCGGCCGCTCCGAGCATGCCGACGAGCCCGACCAGGCCAAGGAGTGGCAACAGATTGAGCGTTGGCGCCAGGAACGCCTTGAGGTAATCGACGAAATCATCCTGCAGCCTCTGCGAGTAGACGGCAGGCAACTCTTGTGGGTTCATCGCCACCCGGGCGCGATCGATGAACGTCTGATGGCGGTACAACGCGACCACCCAATGCACGAAGTTGGTGACCAGGACAATCAGCGTCGCGAGGACCGCGTGTGTCCTCCACGCACTGGTGCTGCCTCGCCGGCGGAGCTGATCGGGAAGCAGCGTCGAGACCAGCGACACGAACCCGATGATGACGCACGCCGTGACCCAGAGAGGGGTGGCAACCGCGATGGCCTCATCGATCCACGCACGTGGATCGAAGCCGGCGCTCGGCTGCCTGTACCGCCCGAAGATCGTGTGGGTGCAGATGATCAGGCCGATGGCGCCCATGAACTCGAGCGCGGCATGGCGCCCGGCGTCGGCCACCGAGGCTGGCAGCGTGTCGCGCAACCGGACGGCAACAACCAGGAATGTGAAGTATCCGGCAACGAGCACGGCGTGCTGAAGTGGGACCCACACCGCGGACAGATGTCGAGGCTCGTTGGTGAGCACGGTCAGAAGCAGGATGCCAGCGATGCCCGAGATGAACGCCAGCGATGGGACCGCCTGGCGAATCCCCCGCTGAAAACCCGCCCCATGCCAGGCGGGCAGGTCGACAAGGCCGCTGCAGATGATTGCGCCGCTGAGCGCGAGCACCGAAAACTCCCACCATGGGTTCCCGCGCGCTGGGGCGGCGCCCTTCACCAGAAGGATATCGATGGCCAATACCAGAACACCGGACAGGGCCAGTTTGACAATCGCGAGCGACGTGGCGCGCAGCCGCGTTCTGGCCTCTCTGACTGGATCGGCAACAGGCCCCGAGAGATGGCTGAACCAGAGCCCCAGCAGGAGGAGGACTGCCGGGGCGAGGAGGGCCCACGCCAGGACGAACGCTCCGCGAGCACCCGAGTTGATCCACTGGCGGAGCCATGACGGGTGCAGGGGCTCGATGGCGACTTCGATCACCTGCTCTGTGCTGTCCGTGGCCGGCGCGAAGGACCATGTCAGCCTGTGAGCCTTCATGGCATCGGGTGGAGGGTCTACCGAAAGAATTTGCAGGCCATCGACGCAGAGCTCAGCGTTCCAGATGGCATTGGTTGGTTGTGCCGCGATGCGGAGCCTGGTTGTCCCGCCCTGGGAAACATCCTTCCAGAGGCCATACCAGACCCGGCCCTCGCCAAGGGTTCTCTCCGCGCCGCGCGCATGGACAACCAACGTCTCATCATTCGCATAGATGATCGGCGGGCCGGAGATGTCGTCCATGAATTGATCGACATGGGGATTGCTGATCGGTTGCGGCGCGTCCGTTGTCGTCGTCCCGGGCGTTTCTTCCCGCGCCGTGGCCGTGGGAATCCCAACCGACCGTGAGGCCTCGACCTGGCTTGGCGAGGCGAGGTAGAGGCCGATATCGCCGGCATTTTCGGGATTGACCGACTCCAGGAGAAACCGCAACTCCTTCCAGTCCGGCAAGCCTGAGTCCCCGGTGGACGTCCCCGGATTTTGCGTGAGCCGCCCGTCCAGCGCCTGGGCGGCCGTCTCGCTCTCCGAGAGATAGATCGAAAACGCCTTGAGGACTTCGGGGGAATTGCTGTCGGCAAAGACGGATAGCGACGGCTGCAGCCGAAGCAGGCCCTCATCCGCGGCGGTGACGACCAGCGTGGTCGTGATAGCGGCGGATTGCGCCCCGTTCCCGCCGGCTACCGGCGTGCCCCAATCCACCATGCTGGGCGCCAGGATAGAGTCAAGGCAGGGCGGGGGAGTCGGGGCAGGGTTCGTGGTCGCATTCGTGACCGGGGCGGGGTTGCCCGTGCGCAGCAGTTGGACGAGCAGGATCACCCCGAACACCACGGCAAATCCAACCGGAGGCATGCCACGTAGCTTGTCCAACGCCGGGCTCCCGGATGAACGTCAGGTCCTTGCCAGATTCCTACGATGCCGTTCTGATTTTCGGGTGATGTCACGCTCTGCCGAAGGATGAGTTCCGGCTGAGAACGGTATGAGACGTCGCTGCCCTGAAGCTCGCGCTCATGTGGCCTGAGGCATCGTTCGGGCACGTGCCGGAGCGCTCACCAGCGCCAGAAGCCATGCGGCCGCATGGTCAGAACTCTTCGCAGCCAACCCCGTCGAAATCGGGATCGAGAAAATAGGGGTCCGTCGCGCCGGGTCCGTGCACGACGGGAATCTGAAAGCCGATATCGAAACAGGTAATGGCCAGCCCTGGCGGGAGGCAGAGATTCGGGTAAGACGCATCGCACTGCATGACCGCTGAGGCCTGCTCCCGGGGCGTGCCGGTCAGGAAAAGCCCGAGGCCAAACAGGAGCGCGAGTGTGAGGACGCGAACGAGTGTCAGCATGGCGATCCTCCATCGAGGCCAATCGCCGGGGTGCGATGTGCCATGCAGTGTACGCCGCTTCTCAACCATGTCAAGGGGAATGTCCGATAGAAGGCCTGCTTGGCTAGGTGATCCCTCGCCAACGCTTTCATGAATGAAGACGAATGCACGTCACTTGTACCTGAGAGGATCCTGCCCCATGTTGCAGAAGACGTGTCATTCCGAGGACCGAGGAACCTCGGCGCCTTCGCGAACATTCGCGAACCTGTGGCGAGGGCCCCTCGTTCGTGTGCCGTGCCTCGAGATCGAGATGACGACCGATGTGCAGGGCGCCTTAGGTCGCGCGAAAGCGGGCGAGGTAGCCGAGCGATCGACCGCGGCTTGTCTCGAACTCGAAGCCTGCTCGCTCGGCGCGTTCGAGGAGCTCTTCCCGCGTCACCATGTGCGGGTCGGGCTGCCCCTCGCCAACCACCAGACGGCCACCCGGCTTGAGGGCCCGCCGCAGCTCGCGCAGGGCGCGGTCCTTGTCCGGGATTTCGCCCAGGGTCGCCACCAGGTAGGCGGCGTCGAAGGTGGCGTCGGGGTAGGGGAGTTCCTGGGCATCGCCTGCCGTCGGCGAGACGGAAATGATGCCACGGGCCGCGGCTCGCCGCATCAGCTCGTCAAGCATCGGCTGCTGCAGATCGAAGGCGTCGAGTTGCCCGTTCGGCGCGATGCGGCGGGCCACCGCGAGGCTGTAGTAGCCAGTCCCCGGGCCAACTTCCAGCATCCGCTCGCCCGGCGCCGGCTCCAGCAGTTCCATCAACGTCTCGCGCCGCATGAAGGGGCGCGGCAGGTCGAGTATGAGCCGCTGGCTGAACGGACAAGCGGCCGGTTGGCGGCGGGCACGGACTGCCCAGACCGCCACCGCTCCAAGGGTAAGTGGCACGAGCCACGCGAGGATTGCCCCAACTCTGCGCATGTTCGGCATTTCGGGGTCGCTCGCTCCGCTATGCGGCCGCTATTTCGCCGTCAGGATGCCGTGCATGCCGGCCGCCTCGTGTCCGGGAACATTGCAGAAATAGTAGTACTCGCCGGCGGGAGCCTTGATGGTGACCTCTTTGGTTGCGCCGGGGTCGATATCGACGTCGATCGGATCGAATGGAAGGTTCTCGTTCTTGTGATCGGTGATCGAAAAATTGTGCAAGGTGACGCCCTTGTTGGGCAGAATGATCTTCACGTCCTTGTCGGCCGCGATGGTGACCTCGGTGGGATCGAAAAAGATGTCGTGCGAGGTAATCGTCACCTCATCGCCGCCCGCGCCTGGCGTGGCTGCCGGACTGGCTTCAGGGCTGGCTTCTTGCGCAAGGCCCCCAGGCGCGGCGATAAGCGCCACGCCAGAAACCACGGCTAGCGCGGCCACACCGGCAAGCACGGTTCGGCGATCGACATATTGCTCCATGATGGTGCACCTCCCATGTCTGTAGCTTTGCCTGCATCCGACCCCGCGTTTGTGGCGCCAGGTCGCCGGGTATGCCCCGGCAAGGGCATACCCCGAGATTCGAGAGGCTACCGCGCCGCGCGGTAGCCTCCCAGGGTATGGGCTACGCGGAGCCGATGATCCGGCCGGGATCGTTGAGGTATTCCTTGACGAGGCCATCGCTCGCCAGATAGGCCAGCGCGGCCACCGTTCCCGTTGGGTTCATCCCGGCATTCTGCGGGAACTGCGACGCGCCGACGACAAAGACGTTCGGCGTATCCCAGACCTGGCCATATTTGTTGACGACCGAATTGCCAGGGTCAGTCCCCATGATCGCGCCGCCGGTGCAGTGCGTGCTCTGGTACGGGGCGATCGAGTAGGGGGTCAGTTCCTCCTGGGTGCGGATGTTCGTCGCGCCCATCTGTTCCAGAATCTCGCGCATCTTGGGCGAGAGGTAGCGGATCAGGTTGTAGTCGTTCTCGTGCCAGTCGAAGGTGATGCGCAGGAGTGGGAAGCCGAAGCGGTCGCGGTAGGTCGGGTCGAGGTCGACGAACTGGTCGTCGTAGGGGAGGCTCTCCCCCTGAATCCCGATGCCGGCGTAGCTGTCCCAATTGGTCCGCAGCGCCTCCTTCCACTCCGCGCCCCAGGTCTTGCCGCTCGCGGTGGGCACCCCTCCGACGCTGCCAACCGGATTGCGTTCGCCGCCGCCCGAGCTGATCGACCCGCCACCGATGAAATCGAGATCGGCATGATCGAAGTTGTCGGCGTTGAAATCATGGATCAATGCGCCCATCGCTCCATTGCCCATGAACTGGTTGAGCCGCTCGCCTTCGAAAAGCCCGCTCGAGCCGCCGCCGCCGAGCTGATAGGTGTAGTTGGCGCCAACGAGGCCGCGGTCGTTGCCGATGCCGCCGGCATGCGCGCCAGACCGCGACATGAGGAGCAGCCGGACGTTCATCAGCATGTAGGCGGAGACGATGACGATGTCGGCTTCCTGATATTGCTCGCGTCCCGCGGCGTCGATGTAGGAGACGCCTGTCGCCTTGCCGGCCGAATCGGTGTCGACTCTGAAGACATAACTATCCGGGCGAATCTCGTAGAGCCCGGTCGCCAGAGCGGCCGGCATATGGACAACCAGCGAGTTGCCCTTGGCCGCGACCTCACAGCCATAGCGGGTGCAGAAGCCGCAGTAGAGACAGGCGCCGCGAGTGTTCCCGGCGAGATCCGGGTACGCCTCGGACAGAATTGCCGACGGCTGCGGGAAGGGATGGTAGCCCAGCGCGTTGGCCGCGTCCGTGAACTTGCCGGCAACGATCGACTTCTGCAACGAGGGGAGCGGGTATTCGCGGGCACGCGCCCCTTCGAAGACGTTACCGCCTTCGATCTGCTTCCCCATGATGTTGCCGGCCTTGCCTGAAACGCCGACGTCGTACTCCCAGGCGTCGTAGTACGGCTCCATGTCATCGTAGGTCACGCCCCAATCGCGGATGCGGCTGCCAGTTGGCAACTTCGCCGCGCCATAGCGCTCGATGATGTTGCTGCGATACATGAAGTCGGAGGGATAGAAACGCCAGTTCTGCGTTGCCCAGTGGACCGCCGCGCCGCCAACCCCCTTGTGCGGGTTGAACGAGCCATATTGCCGCATGGGCAGGGCGGTCTCCTTCGGGCTCGGCCGCCAGGTCCAGGTTTCCTGCGAGAGATCGACCATCATCTCCCGGCGCTGGTTGTAGCGGAGCTCGTCGTGATCGTGGGTGAAGTCGTTCTCCGTGGTGAGCCAGGGGCCCTGTTCGAGAGAAACGACCCGCAACCCCGCCTTGGTGAGAAAGTACGCCATGATCCCGGCCACGAGGCCGCCGCCGACCGTAACGACGTCGACTTTCTTGTTCTGTGTCTGTGCCATGATTCGCGCGCTCCTAGTGGCCTTCGTTCGCCATGAGTTGGGACAAGCTCTGCGGCGCGCGAGTGAACGTGGGGTCGAGGATGTTGTCGGGGGTGTAGTTCCGCTGGGCGCCAGGGTAGCCAATCAGCTTCCATCCGATCATGTCGCGGTTGCCGCCATACATCGGATCGCTGAACATGCCTTCGATCGTGTTGTTGCGCAGTTGGACGAAGAATGCCTTGCCGCTCGGGCCGTTGAACCCCGTGGCCGTGTTCTCGTCCAGGTCGGTCAGGATCTGGTCCTGTTGCTCGGCTGCCAGGTCTACGAAGTTCTGCTCGAACTGGTCCTGCGCATACGCATCGAGAAACTCGAGCCCTCGCCGATAGACCTCCCGCGGGGTGAGCACCGACTGGTAGCCAAAACGGGAGCTCTGGTCGGCGGACACGAGGACGAAGTCATAGGTATCGCGGCGGCTCACGGCTTCGACAGGCGCCGGCTCCTCCTCGATGACCAGGAACGGTCCCTGCGTATAGGTCTTGAGGGTGTATCCAAGGTTTGTGCCGCCCAGTGACTGGTCAATGTAGTTGACTACGCCAGCCTCGTGCGCCCCGGGATCATCCGCCGTGCCAGGGAGGATGCGGGAGACGATGGCATCGACCGTGGCCGCTTCGTGAAGGTTGAAGAACCGCGCTGGCCGCGACGCCAGCCCGCTGCCGAGCATGTCCTGCTGGCTGGCGGCAGAGACGCCCGGCGTGGCTTCGGCCGCGGGCGTCGACTGCCGTGGCGGCGCGGCGGATGCGTCTTTGACGATGGCGCTGCCAAGTGTCGCCATACCGGTGGTGGCCAGGGCCGCGCTCGAAACGGTGAGAAACCCGCGCCGGGAAACGCGCGCTTTCCATTCCTCGGGAAATAATGGGGTCTCATGCTCCTCGTGTTGACGCATACTGACGACTCCTCATGGCAAACGGTCCATAGTAAAGAGCACCTCCGTTGTGGGAGGCGGCGTTATGTAGACATCGCGTCTGTTTCTCCTGTACTGCTCGTCGGGGATCTTCTCCGGCGCTAGCCTTGCTACTGCATAACCGGTGCCAGGCATCGCAATGCGATGGAATTCAGCGCATGAGCACGGCCCGGACCTTGCTTGGTGATCCCAGAGCGCCACGCAGGCAGCTTGAACCCGCGAAGGCGGATTCCTCCGCCAGAATTGGAGCGACAACGATGGCCACCGATCCCCTCCAGCGCGTAAGAACCCTTGAGCAGGAGATGCCGCTGACGCCGGACTTGCAAGGGGCGCTGATGCGCATCGCGGCGTTGCCCCCCTCCACTGAGGCGCCGTACCTCACGGTCAGTCTCGACTGGCGCCCGGAAGGCTCCGAGCCCGGGCTCATCCCCGCGCCGCCGCCGAAGCGGTCGGAGCGCCTTTCCCCGGCGGACGTGCCAGGGCTGCCTCGCCGCCCCTCATGGCAGCAGGTCAGCCGCGAGCTGGATGCGTTGGTGGCCGAGCGTGGCCCGCGCGGGGCGGAGTTCGACAGCCTCGGTGAGGATGTGGCGAAGATCGCGGCCTATCTTGACGGCGAGCTCGACCCGGCGGCGCAAGGCGTCATCATCGTTGCCTGCGCGCATCAGGGCGTCTTCGAGCCGATCCCGCTCGACGTGCCGGTGGAGACCAGCATCGCCACCGGCCCTATCCCCTCGTTCCGCCATCTGATCCATGCTGCCGACGATTTCCCGCGCTTCGCGGTCCTCGTGGCGGACAAGGAAGACGCCATCCTCTGGATCATGGAGCGGCGGACCTGGGAGAGCGGCATCCAGCTCGAGGCGAACGACTACCCGCGCCATCAGCAGACGGGCGGCTGGTCGCAACGCCGCTTGCAAAGCCGCGCCGATGAGCGGACGGAGGCCTTCGCCCGCGCCGTCGCCACCGAAACGCGCGAGGCGCTGGGCGACGGCGCGACCGGCATCCTCTATCTGATCGTGGCGGCCGAGGACCAGTTCGCCAGCGCGCTCGACGCCCAGTTCGACGAGGTGGTCACGGCGCGCAAGATCGCGCGGCTGCCTTCACGAATGGACCGCGGTCCGGGCGAGTTGGCGGAGGAGTCGCGCCCGCTTGTCGCGGCGGAAGAGCGGCGGCGTGAGGACGCGGCAGTGACGGCGGTGCGTGATGGCGTGGGCGCTGGGACGGATGGCGTGGCGAGCGCGGAGGCGACGCTGGCCGCGCTGCAGGCCGGGCAGGTGATGCGCCTGGTGCTGAACGACGATTTTTCAGGCGCTGGCTGGGCCGATTACACCTTGCCTCTGGCTGGCGTTGGCAGGCCGCCGGCGGAACACCCGGCTGGCGGCGATGTCATGAACATCGTTCCGGTGGCGCTGGCCGATGAGCTGGTGCGCCTGGCCCTGCAGGGTGGCGCCGCGGTCGAGCAGGTGCAGACCTCCCCGATCACCGGTGCGGAAGACCTTGCGGTGATTCCCCAGGCCGGCGAAGCGCCGCCGCGGGCCAGCGCCGCGCTAGCCCTTGATGCGCTCGGCGGCGTGGGCGCC
>CAYSXO010000088.1:7893-14007 GCA_964434995.1 uncultured Sphaerobacteraceae bacterium | reverse complement strand
CGCCGTCGAAACAGGACGTTCCCTCCGCGCATGCGTTGCCGCAACGCCCGCAGTTTGTGCTCGTGTCGAGCGGAACGCACGTCTTGCCGCATTTCGCCTTTGGCACCCGGCATTTGCGCTTCTTACGCCGCTTCCCCTTACGTCGCGCCTTCGCCTCGGCTCCGCCGGGCCTCCAGGCGCGTTCGCCTGACACGGCGATCGTCGCGCCACCGGCTGCCTGCACCAGATGCCGCCGCGAGAGCAACGCCGCGACACGACGGACCAATACAGCGAAGCGTGTCTCGTCCACGGCCTTGCTCCTCCGGCGTGAGCGTCTACGGGCCGATGTCCGCGAGACCGCTCTCGGCCAACGCCGCGATACTGTCGAACTCGAGATCGGGGGTCAGCTCCGGGCCAAGCGGCACGTTGGCGTACTTGCCCTGTCGCACGAGCACGGTCGTTACGCGATCGCCCCATGCCTGCTTCACCGTCGCCAGAATGTCCGGTTTGTCCTCGACCAGCACGTAGTGATCGGCGGGAAATGCGGCGGCCAACTCGTCCAGATGCTCCAGCTTGCGGTCGAAAACCAGGACATTGCCGTCGACTTCCGGATCGAGACCGGTGCGCCAGATCTTGTGTGGCTGGAAGGTTGCGTCCCCCTCGGAGAGAACTGCGACGGCGCCCGCCGCGCGCGCCTGCCGCACCGCCTCCAACGCGCCGGGATAGAGATAGTCCTTATAAGGAAAGCCCATCACGATATCAGCCAGGGCGAAGCGCAGCCGCCGCCGCTCGGCCTCGTCGAGCCCGACATCGGCAGCCAACTCCTTGTCGTAGGAGGCCAGGATCAGCGGGATATTGACCAGCCCACGATCGCGCCGGACCTCTTCATAGAGCTCCCAGAAGCGGCGTTCGCCCGTCTCGCCAAGAACCGCGCCAATCCGCGCCGAGAGATCGTCTTTGGCTCGGTCGTTGTCGATCAGCGTGTTGTCGACGTCGAAGAGCCATGTCACCCGTCGCGGTGGATTCGCTTCTGCCATCCCCTAAACCGGAACAATGATGTTCTTCATCACGCCACCACTCAGGGAAGCCTCCATCGCCGTATGGAACTCGGTGATCGGGTAGGCCTCGGCCACCAGTGGCTTGACGTTGAGACTGCCATCAGCAATGGCGGCAATCGTCTTCGGATAGCAATACGGCCCCAGGTGGCTGCCGTGGATGTTCAGCTCCTTGGTATCGCCGATGATCGTCCAGTTGATCGTCGCCGGCTCGTTGAAGACGCTGAACTCGACGAAGGTTCCCAGCTTGCGGATCAACTGCAGCCCCTGCCCGATCGAGGCCGGGTTGCCACTGGCCTCGATGTAGACGTCGCAGCCGTAGCCATCCGTCAAATCGCGCACCCGCTGAACGGCATCCTCGTCCAGGACGTTGATGGCCGCATCGGCCCCGAACTGTCTGGCCAGATCGAGCCGGTAGTCCTTCGTGTCCAGGGCGACGATCTGTCCCGGCTTGAAGAAGCGGGCGATTTGCAGCATGCACAGGCCGATGTTGCCGACACCGGAGATGACGACGGTATCCCCTTCCGTGATCTCCCCGCGGTCGACCGCATGCCAGGCACAGGTGGCCGGCTCGATGTAGGCCGCCTCGCCCGGTGTCAGGGATTCCGGCACCTTGTGCACGATCGATTTGGCGGGATAGAGGGAATACTTCGCCATCCCGCCAATCAGAAAGTTCTTGAAACCGAAGATTGGATGAACCTGGCACATCCAGTACTGGCCGTTGCGGCAGAAGCGGCACTCGCCACAGGGGATGATCTGCTCGGCAATGACGCGATCCCCGATCTGCACGTCGTGCTTCTCGGCCGCTCCCTCTCCTAACGCGACGACTCGGCCAGCGTATTCGTGGCCGGCCACGGCAGGCGGCTCGCAATAGCCGCCTGAGCCGTTGACACCCCAGAAAAGCTCGCCGCCAAGCCAGCACTTCATGTCGGAGGCGCAGATGCCGCAGGCATCGACCTCGATCAGCACCTCACCTGGACCGGGCGCCGGCACCGGGATTTCCTCCAGCCGGTAGTCTCGCGGGCCGTGGGCCCGAATGACCTGCATCGTTTCCGCGATCATCGTTTTTTCCTTCCATGTGCGCCCAGTTTTGCTCCCCTCTCCCGGCTCGACGGGAGAGGGGTTGGGGGTGAGGGCATGCGCGCACCTCCGCCCCACACCGGGTGACTCTCTGCTGGACGATACCAGCCATCGCCAGCCAGGGAAAGCGCGGTTGCGGCGTCACTTCTCGATCCCACCGAAAGTCAATCCGTCCACGATGTGGCGCTGGACGAGAAATGTCAGAAAGAGCACAGGAAGCGCCTGGACGACGGAGGTCGCGGCCATCAACTCCCACTGGATGTTCACCTGCCCGGTGTATTCCGAAAGACTGACCGGGAAGGTCTTGGCATCGGACGCGGTCAGCACAAGGCCAAAAAGAAGATCGTTCCAGGCCCAGATGAAGGCGAAGATAGCCGCCACGGCCACGCCCGAGCGCGCGAGCGGGATCGAAATCCTGGTGATCGTCTGAAAGAGGTTGCTGCCGTCGACGCGAGCCGCCTCCTCGATCTCCAGCGGCACCTGCCGGAAGGCGGCTGCGAGCATCCAGATGGCGAAGGGGAGATTGAAGGCGGTGTAGGCCAGAATCATGCCGAGGCGAGTATCGAAGAGGCGCAGATCCTGAAAGATGACGAAGAGCGGAATGATGACCGCGATCGGCGGCATCATGCGCGTACTCAGGATCCAGAACTGGACATCGTTGCCCCGGCGCAAGGAAAAGCGGGTGAAGGCGTAGGCCGCGGGGAGGGCCAGCAACAGGACGAAGATCGTGGA
This sequence comes from uncultured Sphaerobacteraceae bacterium, assembly GCA_964434995.1. Classification (GTDB taxonomy): domain Bacteria; phylum Chloroflexota; class Chloroflexia; order Thermomicrobiales; family UBA6265; genus JACCXM01. Next base: position 11,161 of record CAYSXO010000088.1, on the reverse strand, counting down.
GACCGTGCTGATGATCAGCGAGTTCACCAGAGTGTCGCTGTTGGTCAGCACCTGCCGGAAATTATCGAGATAGAGGGTGGACGGAACGACGATCGGCGGCACGGCGAACATCTCCGCCCGTGTCTTGAAGGCGCCGAGCACGATCCAGATCAGCGGGAGCACATAGAGAAGGGTGATGGCGAAGACCGTCACCCAGGCGATGCGGTCGACGTGGCGACGCGGCGCGCTCATGCCTGCTGTCCCTTTCCCTCACCCCGCAACAGCGTGCGGAAGAGGAGCACCACCAGTATGTTGCTCAAGATGAGGATCAGGATGGCGATCGCCGCGCCATAGGCCGTGTTGTAATAAAGGAAGGACTGCCGGTAGGCCATCAGGCTCAGCACCTCGGTCGCCTGACCCGGGCCGCCGCTTGTCGTCGCATAGACGATGTCGAAGAGCTTCAGGTTTTCCATGACGCGGATCAGTACGCCCAGCGTGACGATCTCGGCGATGAACGGCATTTCGAGGTGGCGCAGACGCTGCGCCCAGTTGGCCCCTTCCAGCGTGGAAACCTCGCGCAGATCGCGTGGGATGGCGTTCAAGCCGGCCAGGATCAGCAGCATCATGAACGGCAGCCACTGCCAGGAGTTGATGCCGATGACGGTGTAAAGCGCCAGATCGGGGTTGCCCAGCCACTGCACGTTCGGCAGGCGCAGCAGCCCCAGGATGTGGCTCGCCACGCCAAGCGTCGGGTTGAGGATGTACGACCAGAGGAGGCCGACGATCAGCGGCGTCAGCATGATCGGAATGATGAAGATGGTGCGCAGGACACCGACACCGCGCATGTGCTGGGTGCGGAAGAAGAGCTTGGCCACCCAGTAGCCAAAGAACACCTCGATGGCGATCGAGAGAACGGTAAGCCAGAGCGTGTTGGAGACGGCGGTGCGAAACGTTGCGTCCTCGAAAAGGAGGCGACGGAAATTCTCCAGGCCGATGAACTGGCCGGTCTTCGGCTTCGTCAGCACCCGGTTGGTCAGGCTGGTGTAGAGCGCGAAGATCAGCGGGTAGACTGTCCAGAGGAGGAGATAAATCACCGCGGGGAGGACCAACAGCCAGCCAGAAGAGGCGGCGCGCCTGGCCGGCCTGGCCATAACCCGCTTCATCGGCTGATGCACGGTCAGCGAACTGCTCATTCCGTCGCTCCAGTGCTCTGGCGCGGCCATTGTGCCATCCCGACGGCCGAATGGGGAGGACCGCGAGTGCCTGGTCCTCCCCACCTCGAGGCTAGACCTCGTATCCGGCGCCTTCCAACAGCGTCGTGATGTCGCTGTTCGCAGCGTTCATGGCGTCCGCGGTCGACATGCCGCCGCTGAGCGCCTGCGAGAGATAGTTGCCAACCGTGTCAATGATCTGGAAGCTCTCGGGCACGCGGGGCCGGCAATCCGGATAGGCCGTCGCCGCCGACTCGGCCAGCGTCGGGAACCACCAGAACTTGTCGACCAGCTCAGGATCGGTGAGCTGGGAGGTGCGGGCCGGCGGCCCGCCCAGCAGGACGAAGCGCTTGTGCACCTCCGGGCTGGTCAGCCAGGTAATGAAATCCCAGGCCGCATCCTGCTTCTGGCTGTAGGTATTGATCCCCATCACCCAGCCGCCCAGCGGCGGCACCGGGGTGATCCCCTCCTGCGAGGGCACCACGGCAGTCGCGAACTTGTCGGCCACCTGCGAACGGCTGGGATCGATCAGCAACGGCGTGCGAACGGACCACGCCGAGATCATGGCCACCTTGCCGGAGGCGAAGGCCTGCACCCGCTCATCCCAGGCCATGTTCAGCGCGCCTTCCGGCTGGTAGGGCAGCACCTCCGCGAACATATCCGCGACGGCGACCCCTTCCGGGGAGTTGAGCATCGGCGTCATATCGGCGTAGGGGTCTTCACTTCCTGGAAAGTTGCTCTCGAACGGCTTGCCGCCGACGTTCCAGATGTATTCGAACCAGGCCTGACCGACCGGAGCGCCCTTGGCGTTGTTCATGGCCAGCCCGAACATGTCCGGGTAGTCGGCATTGCCGGTAAATGCCTTCGCGATCGTCTTCCATTCGTCGTACGTCTTCGGCGGCTCGAGCCCTTCCGCCTCGAAGAGGTCGGTCCGGTAGTGCAGCATCACGTAGTACGGCGCAAAGGGGATGCCGACGATCTGTCCCTTCCAGTCCGAGACGGCCCGGTAAGAGGGGATGAAGTCATCCCACTGCAAATCCGGCGCGGCGTCAACCCGTTCCTTCAGGTCGACCACGATGCCGGCTTCGGCAAACTCGCCAACCCACGGCGAATCGAGAACCACCACATCGGCCGCGTCGGACTGCTGCGTCCCCAGGAGCACCTGTTTCTGATGGGTCTGGTCGTAGGGATAGCTCTCGACGTTGACGGCGACCCCTCGCTCCGCCTCATATTCAGAGCCAAGCTCCGAGATGACGTCGACCCAGGGGTCGGCGATCATGATCACGTTCAGCGCCTCTTGCGCCGCTGCCCGGCGGACAAAGACATCGGGCATGCCGAGGAGCGAGGCGGCGCCTGCGCCGGCGGCGCCGGCCGCGGTGGCTTTCAGAATCGAACGACGCGAGATTGAGTGCCGCTGGTTCATGGAATCGCCTCCATCATTGAGTCGAGACCCTCATTGGTCAGTGACAGCGGTCAACGCCTGACGACTCTCCCGTTTTAGCGCTTCACGTCTATAGGGCCTCCTTTCTGGCCGCGCGCAGCAGTGCGGTTGCGCCCGCGTCATCGGTGATGAGTGAGGTAACAAGGCCGCCCCGCAGCGCGGCCAGGACGGCCGCGCCGCGGCCTGGCCCGTTGGTGACCGCGATCACGTCCGGTCCCTGGCGCAGCATGTCAAGCTCGATCCCAATAACCCGGTCGCGAAAGTCGGTCGCGCACTCCTGCCCGTCGCGGTCGAAAAAGCGGCCGCAAATCTCGCCCACGGCCCCGGCGGCGCGCAGGCGCGCGAGCTCGTCCCGGCCCAGCACACCTCGCTCGGCAAACATCGATTCTTCCAGCGTGCCCACGCCAACCAGGGCGAGATCGAGCTGGCTGAACTGGCTCCAGAGCAGCCGAATGTGCTCGTGGGCGCGCAGCGCGTCCCGCGTCTGGCGATCACCCAGAAATGCAGGCGCGTGGAGGGTAAGGAACGAGCCGCCATAGCGCTCGGCCAGGGCGCGGCCCAACTCCGGCGCATCAGCGCGGCGCGCGGTCGGGTCGATGTAGCCCATGAGCTGCACCACGCGGACGTCGCGGTCGGC
>CAYSXO010000088.1:4649-7883 GCA_964434995.1 uncultured Sphaerobacteraceae bacterium | reverse complement strand
ACGGTGCGGCCACCTGCGATGCCGATCGTCACTCGCGGGCGGATAAGCTCGTTGACGAGGGGGGCGGCAAAATAGCCAATCGTGCGCCGGACGCTGTCGATCTGCGAGCTCATGGCCTTGATGACGATGGCGCGGGAAAGCCCCAGGCGCTCCTGCAGCTCGCGCTCCAGCGCACTGTCTCGCGGATCGAAGGGATCGACCGAGATGCGGACGATGCCGCGCTCGCGCGCGGCGGTGAGCAGGCGCGAGACGGTCGACCGCGAGACGCCAAGGATCTCGGCAATCTGGCGTTGGTCGAGCCCGTCCAGGTAGTAGAGGCGGGCTGTCGTCGCCATCAGCTCGCTGCTGGCATCGGTCATCGTGCCGCAAACCTTCCCGACCATGCTGCACGTATGTGCAAGAACAAATGTGCAGCCATCATACATGCATTCTTTCCGCCGCGCAATGGGCCACCGCGTTTTGTCGGGCGTTGGCTGGTACGATCCCGCCATACGTCAGCGTTGTGAAAGAGAGGGAGTCGATGGATCAGGCATCCGCGGGGATCAGCTCGATCGATCAGGTCGCGGTCGTCGTGCGCGATCTTGACGCGGCCATGACACGCTACGCGGCGCAACTCGGCATCGGCAATTGGGAGGTCTATACCTACGGCCCGCACCGCTGTAGCACCATGACCTTTCGCGGCCAGGAACAGCCGTACACGATGAAGTTGGCGCTGGCGATGGTTGGCAATACCCAGTATGAGCTGATCGAGCCGCTGGAAGGTCCAACGACCTACCACGAGTTTCTGGAGAGCCGCGGAGAAGGACTGCATCATCTTGGCTATATCGTTGACGACATCGACGCCGAGATCGCGCGCATGGCGGCGCTTGGCTATCCGCTGCTTCAGAGCGGGCGGGGCTTCGGGGTGGACGGAGATGGCGCCTACGCCTACTTCGATTCGGAGCACGGTCTCGGGTGCATCGTGGAAGCCATCACGCCACCGAAGCAGATGCCGGAGCCGGAATATGTGGTTTCGTAAGTCGAGGAGTCGTGGAGCCGAGAAGTCGAGAGGGGTGTGGGCGCGGCCATCTGGAGCGCCACGCGCCAATCGTGTCGTCCCGAGGAACGAGGGATCTCGGCCACAGGCATGGATCGACGCGGAAGAAAAGAGATCCCTCGCAAGCTCGGGATGACACGATTGGCGCTGTGAGTGGAGAGAGTGCATGAAATGGGTCACGACCCTGACGAGCAAGGGCCAGGTCACGATCCCGAAAGAGATTCGGGACGAGCTGGGGTTGCGGCCGCACGACAAGATCCGCTTCATCATCGTCGATGGCAAGGTGGGGCTGGAGAAGGCCTACCCTTCGCTGGAAGAGGTGGCCGGGAGCCTGCCCGCCAACAGGCTCGGCGTCTCAGTTGAGGAAGCCATTGAAATCGCGCGTGAGGAGCGAGCGCGAGACCTGGCCGAAGAGATGAAGTCCTGGTGAGTCAGTTCGTCGACACCAACGTCATCATAACGTTGTTGACCGAGGATGATCCACAGAAGGCGAAGCGTTGTCTCGAGCTCTTCCAGCAGGTGAAGCGTGGTGAAGCAACCCTGGTGACTAGCGAAGCGGTTGTTGCCGAGATCGCCTACGCGCTCACCTCACGGACAACCTATGCCTTCCCTCGCGAGTTGGTCGCTGCAACGCTGCGGCCGATCCTGGTCTTGCCTCGCCTCCGCATGGATGAGAAAGCGACGATTCTGCGGGCGCTCGACCTCTGGGAAGAGGTCAACCTTGATTTTGCCGATTGCCTGGCGATCGAGCACATGCGGCGCCTCGATCTGGACGCCATTTACAGCTACGACCGCGGGCTTGACCGCTTGCCAGGCATTCGTCGACTCGAGCCGTAGCGGGAAGCGCCGGGCGCGGTCTCAGCCTGCGCCCGGCTCGCGTAGCCAGCGGCACACCTCGGCGTCCGAGCGGAGGCGGACGAAGCGCGGATGCTGGCCAAAGCGGCCGGGCCACTCGCGGCGGTGCCGGACGTGCGAACGGAGCGCCCAGGCGAAAAGCGATTCGCGGCCCAGAAACGCGCCGCGCCACGAATCCCGATTGCCGTTCCATAGGTCAACCTGGTTGAGGATGCGGTCAGTTGTCCGGCCCCATAGCCGCCAGAGCCAGACGGTCGTGTCCGCCTCGGTGACGACCGTATCGTCGAGCTTCGAGTCGTAGTTGCTATCGATCACCCAGCCGTCTGGTGCAGCTGCCATCGACTCGCGCACGCGGGCGCGAAAATCCTCGCTGGTCGGCGCACTCCAATTCGGGCCGTGATGCAGCGCATCAAGCTCGATGGAGATCACGCCGAGTTGCCGCGCCAGGTCAGCGGCAAGGGTTGACGTGCCGGCGGCCGAGGTTCCCTTGATGACGATCTTCCGCGGCGCGCGGTTCATGAGGCGTCCGCTCCTGCACTCCCACAGAACTGAAGCTATGGCTACTGTCCCCACAATGCTACGATGGCCCAATTGGCGGCGATTCGAGCGCGACTCAGACCGCCGGGAGATCCCAACCATGGCCACGACAAAGCTCTGGACAGTCGATGACGTCGAGCAGTTGCCGGATGATGAGTTCCGGTACGCGCTAATCCGAGGGGTGCTCTACCGCATGCCACCGCCGAAGGCGCGGCGTGGACGGATCGTCATCGTGGTGGGCTCACTCCTCCACAACTTCGTCGCTGAGCATGGACTCGGCGTAGTGTATGGCCAGAGCGGCTTTAACATCGAACAAAACCCCGACGTTTTTCTCGAGCCCGACCTGGCGTTTGTTCGGCAGGAGCGCGTCCCGTCAAACGAGAATGCGTATCCCGTGTTGGCGCCTGATCTCGTCGTCGAAGTCGTTTCGCCGTCGCAATCTGGGCCGTCAGTTGAGGAAAAGACAGCGTTGTTCCTCGACGCTGGCGTGCGTCTCATATGGGTACTAGATCCAGTACGCCAAACAGTTCACATACGCCGCCCAAGTGGCGAGGATCGGTCACTTACCGCGAATGATTGGCTTGACGGCGAAGTCGTCCTCCCTGGCTTCCACATTCCGGTGGCCGCGCTCTGCGCCTGAATGGCGCCGCGACGGTTCCACCCCTTCGTCGCCCCCGCCGTAGGCCCGGATACGTCGTTGTCGACCAGGATGGCGTAGGCAATCGCCACCGGCACTGAGCCGATGATGGCTGCTGCCTTCAATGAGCCCTGGAATCGGATGTCCATTGTGCTTCTGAATGGTGGCC
>CAYSXO010000088.1:0-4639 GCA_964434995.1 uncultured Sphaerobacteraceae bacterium | reverse complement strand
GCAGTCGAGCCTTCACTCCAAATAACGGAGGTCATGGTCCGTGCGAGAATGCACGGACATCACGACGTTTGAACCACTGTGTGCTTCGGTAGCCGGACAAAGCAGGTTACAAACCATGAAGGACGAGCATTGACCAAACGGTCGCTTCGCGTAAGTGGCAAAGACGTTGTGGCAGCGCTTCGGCGTCACGGTTGGGTCATCGTCCACACCAGAGGCAGCCACGTCCAGATCGAGCATCCGGAACGACGAGGCAAGGTGACGATTCCCGTACACGGCACTACCATTCTGCTGCCGAAAACGTTGAAATCGATCCTGGAACAATGTGAAATGACTGAAGACAAACTGCGGGAGACGCTGTAATGCGATTCACCATTCTGCTCGATCCTGATCCTAATGGCGAGGGCTACACGGTTACGGTGCCTGCATTGCGCGGGTGCATCTCCGAAGGCCGCACAATCGATGAGGCGCTAGCCAACGCACGCGAGGCAATCGCCTGCCACGTCGAGGGGCTTCTGATTGCAGGGGATGAGGTGCCGCGAGAAGAACCACCACTGATTCCGCTCGTCGTCGACATTGACGTGGAGACGCGATCGGCCGCGTTGGCCAGTTGAATCCTTCGCTGAGACCTGTTTGCCGTCTCGCGTTCACATGGCCAACTCGTCGCAGTAGGACCTCCCGATCCGTTTCTTCCCTCCTCTGGCCCTACCCCTTCGTCGCCCCCGCCGTAAGCCCGGAAACATAGTTATCGACCAGGAAGGCGTAGGCAATGGCCACTGGCACCGAGCCAAGGATGCCCGCCGCCATCAGTGAGCCCCAGAAGTAGACGTCTGCCCGGATCAGGTCGCTGACGACCCCGACCGGGACCGTCTTCATATCGCCTGAGCCCATGAAGACGAGCGCGTAGAGAAACTCGTTCCAGCCCAGGGTAAAGCAGAAGATGCCGGCCGACAGGACACCCGGAATGGCCAGCGGCAGCACGATGCGGGTCATGGCCTGCAGCCGGGTGGCGCCATCGACGAGCGCGGCATCCTCCAACTCGCGCGAGATGGTGCGGAAGTAGCCCATCAGCAGCCATGAGGCGAAGGGGATCAGGAAGGTCGGGTAGACAAGAATCAGCGACCAGTAGCTGTTGTAAAGCCCGAAGCGGGAGACGATCTGCGAGAGCGGGATGAAGAGCAGGGTCGGAGGCACGAGGTAGAGTAGAAAGATGGCAATGCCCATCGTGTTGCCGCCCCTGAAGCGGAACCGCCCCAGCGCGTAGCCGATCAGGATGCTGCACAGGAGCGAGAGCAGGGTCGAGCCGATCGTCACCACGAAGGTGTTCCAGATCCAGCGCGGGAACTCCGTCTCTTGCAGCAGGTACCGATAGTTCTCCAGCGTCGGGCTGACAATGGCGAATGGATTGATGCGCGTGTCGAGCAGCATCTGATCCGGCTTGATCGAGACGATCAGCATCCAGGCGAACGGAAAGAGCAGGAAGACCGCGTAGAGGGCCAGCGGGATCCAGAGCTTCAGCAGGCGCTGGGTGATGACGTTGCTGCCAACCATCCTGGCTCCTAGTCCTCCTTGCGGATGTAGTACAGGAGAATGCTGGCGAACAGCGCCAGGAACGGGAACATCGAAAGCGCGACTGCCGCCGCCTGACCGAGCGCGGAGAAGCCCATCATCTGGTAGGCGTAGGTGCCGAAGATATGGGTCGAGCTGGCCGGGCCACCTTTGGTCAGCACGTAGATGAGTTGAAAGTCCGAGAACGTAAAGATGATCGAAAAGAGGGTGGCGATCAGGACGACGGTGCGGATTGTCGGCAGTGTCACCGAGAAGAACCGCTGCCAGGCATTCGCGCCATCCAGCGCGGCCGCCTCATGCAACTCGGGCGACACGGCCTGCAGCCCCGCCAGAATGGAGATGGCAAAGAAGGGTAGGCCACGCCAGATGTTCGCCACGCAGACCGAACCGATGGCGTTCCAGCGGTCGCCCAGGAAGTTGATGTTGGACTGAACGAATCCCCAGTCCTTGAGGACCCAGGAGAGAGGGCTGAGCACGCTGTCGAAGAGCATTAGCCAGGCCAGGCTGCTGATGGCGGTGGGCACGATCCAGGGCAAAAGCAGGCCCGCCCGGATGTAACGGCTGAAGCGGAACTGCTGATTCAGCACAAGGGCCAGGCCGAGGCCAAGCAGCAGCTTGAACGGCACCGTCACGAAGCTGTAGATGAGCGTATTGGCGACAGTACGATGGAAGATCGTGTCGTTCAGAAGAAGTTGAAAGTTCTCGAAACCGATGAAGTTGAAGTCCGCGAACCCGACCATCTTGTCGGTCATCGACAGATAGATGCCCAAAAAGAATGGATACGCCATGAAAAGGACGAGGATCAGCAGCCCAGGGATCATGAAGAGATACGCCAGCGGCGCCTCACGGTCCCAGAACCGTGCTCTCCCCCGGCGCGTTGGCGCCACTGTCTCTTCTATCCGTGGTTCGGCGGTTGCAACGCTCATGGCAATTCCACGGGTGACGGGTTATGGGTGATGGGTGACGGGTAACAGGGAGAACGACGGATACTCGGCGCCAAAGGCCGAAAGCCTACGGCCCGTCTCCCATCACCTGTCACCCATCACCCACGGCGTCTAGCCGCCGTAAATCCGGCGGAGCTGTGCCTCGGCCTGCGCCACCGCGCCCGCCGCATCGCCCGACTGGATTGCCTGGGCGATCGTGTTGACGACGACGTAGCGCGCGGATGACTCCGCCGCCTTCTGGTTCGCCGGGCCGGCATACCCCTTGTTACGGCTGTACTCGGAGACCCTCGGGTAAGGCTCCAGGCTCGGGTTGCCGGTGTAAATCTCGAGGTCAGCGTAGCCGGGCGCCATGGGAATGATGTACCCACCCTGCGCCTCCAGCCAGGGGATGAAGACCTCCGGCGTAAAGAAGTACTCGAGCAACTCCACCGCTGCCTCGGTGTTCGCCGAGTAGCTCATCGCCGCCATCGAGCGGCTGCCGAGGGTGTTGAACCGACCCGCTGGGCCGGTCGGATAGGCCGCGTGCCAGATGTCGTCCGGATCGACAAGCACCTCGTAGTCGAGCGTTGACTCACCGGCCTTGGCGTTGACCGCCGCCAGATAGATGCTGCTGCCGTTGAGCGTGCCGGAGATCTGGTCGGAGAGGAAGGCGCGGTTGTTCGCGCCGTCATCCCAGGAGAGTCCCGTCTCGTCGTAGGCGTCCTTCCAGTGCTGAGTAAACGCTTGCAGCGCCTCGACGAACTCCGGCTTGTTGATGGCGACAGTCGTGCCGTCCTCTTCCACCTCCATCGCCCCATGGCTCCACATGAAGGGGTACGCGAAGCTCGGCGGGTCACCCAGGCTCTGGCCCAGCGCCTGCCCAAACGGCTTGCCCATCTCCTTCAAGGTCTTGCCGACGGCGAAGAGATCCTCATACGTTTCGGGGAAGTTGTTCTGCGGATCCTCGATGCCTGCCTCTTCGAAGAGGCTGATGCGGTAGGCGAAGGCAGAGCTGGAGTTGCCGTGCGGGATGCTGTACCACGCGCCATCGACAGCGGCCGTCTTCGTCACCCAATCATAAAAACCGCCATACTCGTCGCTGACCACGCCGGCCTGCTCGTCCATGGGCACCATGTTCTCGTAATAGAGATAGGGCCACGTATCCCACATCTCGATGACATCCGCGCCGGAACCACCTTCGACCGCCGCCGCGATGCGCGGCTGCAAGTCCGGCCAGGCGATGTAATCGGTCGTCACCGTGACGCCATTCTGGCTGCCCCAATCCTGCGCGATCTGGGTAAAGAACTCCTGTCCGGCCGGAACGAAATAGGTGGCTTGCAGCGTATTGAGCGTCCGCTCCTGGATGAACGCGGGCGCCCTCCGCGCGGCCACGGCGCGGCCAGTGCTGGAAAGGACGCTGCCGATAGCGGCCGTGGAGAGGCCAAGCGCGGCGCCGCGGCGGAGGATGCTGCGCCGCGAAAGGCGCATGCGCGTCGCTTCGTCAAGCAGGGAATCGACACGGGGATCGGTCATCAATTTCTCCTCGTCATCGAGTGGCGTGGCCAGCGCGGCCGGATCGCCTCATCCCTTGCGCCGGGCACACCTGGCGCAAACCGGACGCCATTGCTCCGGTCAGGGCGTCAGCCTAGACCTCTCGGCGCAATCCGTCAATGACGCGGGGTCAAGACAGGCGCTTGCCCGATTGCATCATCGGGCAGTGCGTTGCCGAGGAAAGGCCGGGGGAGAACGCATTTCCAGACCGGCGCGGACGCCTTGCTTGCGGCAAAGCCGTCCCGAGGACGGGAGTTGCCACATCCTCCGCGATGATTCGTGGAGTCTTTTCGGCCGGAGCAGCCCACGCCTCACTGCTGTGCATTGAAGGTCTTCGCGGCCTCCAGAAGACCGACCAGGCTCGTGCCGGCGTCGCTTTCAAAGCCCTGCCTCGCCATCGCCCGGCATCACCTCGGTGGGCGCGGCTTCGGCGCAGGCCGGTCGGCCGGGGCGGCCCTGTCGCTGGATCAAGCCATTGCCGACGCGTTGTGACGAGCACCTGGCGCCCGTGACGTGCGATCAGTTCTCCTGTCGCTGGATCAAGCTGCCGACGCGTTGTGACTGTCCACGCGGTTGACGCCTCCATAATTGGAAGGCGT
>CAYSXO010000087.1:8440-14021 GCA_964434995.1 uncultured Sphaerobacteraceae bacterium | reverse complement strand
CGGGAGCCAGAAGAACGCATCGGTAATTTCTACGGAGTTCTGCCCGCGCGGCGGAAGCCTGGGCGCGACTTACGCTTCGGCCTCCCGCGCGCGTGCCTGCTCGACCTGCAGCGCCCGCTCGGAGCGCCGCATCGCCGCCACTCGCTGGTCGAGCCAGCGCGAAACGCGGGCCTGCTCGGGGATCAGCCCGCGCGGGTTGAGGAGCAGCACGGCGACGATGGTCAGCCCGATCAGGGTGTCGCGCAGGTGGGGGATGCGGGTCGAGATGAACTCGGGAAGGTCGTAGCCTTGCAGTTGCAAGGTGGTTGACCAGAGACCCCAGATCACGTAGACCCCGACTATCGCCCCGACCATGTTGCCGCTGCCGCCCGCGATCAACATCGCCCAGAAGATGAACGTGCCGAAGAAATGGGTGAAGGCATCGGGCGAGATCGCGCCCTGCTGAAAGGCGAAGAACGCCCCGCCCGCGCCCATGATGGCCGCGCCAAGCACGAACCCCTGCAGCTTGAAGGCGACGACGTCCTTGCCGGATGCTTCCGTGGCCGCCTCGTCCTCGCGAATGGCGCGCAGGACGCGTCCCCAGGGGGAGCGGATGCCGCGGTCGGCCAGAATGTAGACCAGCGCCAGCAGCACGATGGTGAGGATCAGGAAGAGGAAGCGATAGGTATCAGCATCGACCAGCCCAGCAAACGGGCGCGGGATGCCGCCCAGCCCGCGGCTGCCATTCACCAGCCATTTTTCCTCGGTGGCGATGCGGCGCAACACCTCCGCCGCGCCGATCAGGGCGATGGCCAGATAGTCCTCGCGCAGCTTCACGGTCGGCCAGCCGAGCAGCAGCGCCAGCAGCGCGGAGATCCCGGAGGCGGCCAGGACGGCGATCAGGAAGGGGAGCCACTCCCCGGCGCCCGGCAAAGGCACGGCCGACAGCGCGTCGCCAAAGCCGCCGACATAGGTGGCGAACTCGCCATCCGCGGGCGCCTTGGTGATGATCGCCGCCGTGTACGCGCCGATCATGAAGAAGGCCGCCACGCCAAAGTTGAAAATGCCGGTATAGCCCCACTGGATGTTGAGCCCGATGCAGATGACGGAGAAGATCGCCATCGTGGCGAGCGTCGGCGCCAGGAAGGTGACGACCGATGCCACGCTCTCGGTCCGCTGCAGGGGGAGCCCGACCAGGAGCAGCGTCACCACGGCGATGACGATGATGGCGGGGAGATTGCGGGAACGCGTCATGGACGGCCTCCAAACAGGCCGCGTGGCCGCAACAGGATAACGACGATCAGGACGACGAAAACGACCGCCAGCTTGTAGCCCGGCGCGATGAAGCCGATGCCGACCGCGACCTCGCCGATGATGCCGACGAGCAGGCCGCCAATGAAGGCCCCGTGCGGGCTGCCCACGCCGCCGAGGATCGCCGCCGCGAAGATCGGCAGCAGCAGGATGAAGCCAAGCTCCGGCGAGAGTTGCGATTGGAGCGCCAGCAGGCAGCCAGCGACTGCCGTCAGGGCGCCGCCGATGATCCAGGTCCAGCGGCGCGTGGCGGCGACGTCGATCCCGCTGGCCCGCGCCAGGGCGGGGTTGTCGGCGGTGGCCCGCATCGCCGTGCCGAGCTTCGTGCGGTAGAGCATGATGTATGTGGCCACGGTGAGCAGGAGCGCCGCCAGCACGATGAAGATCTGGTCGGCAACGATTGGCGGCAACCCCGGCAACTCCACGGTCTGGCGGATGCCGGGCGTATAACGGCGGCTGTCTGCCCCCCAGATCAGGAGCATCAGCCCGCGCATGCTGATGGCGACGCCGAGGGAGGAGACGGCGAGAATCGCCGTGCCGACGCCACGCCGGCCCAGCCGCTGATAAACCAGTTCGTCGATCGCCAGCAGGAGGGGGACGGCGAGGGCCGTACCCGCCACCATGGCCAGGATCAGGCCGTAGCCAAACGAGAATCGCCAGATTGGCTCGGTCGCGCCGGGCAGGTTGCCGATCTGGAGCGGGAAGTGCACATCGCCCGCGCGCGAACCGACAACTGCACCGGTCATGGCAAAAAATGCCAGATAGGCTGCCACCATCATGGCGTCGCCGTGCGCGAAGTGGGGCACCCGGGCGATACCGTAGATGAGGGTCAGCCCGACGGCGGCGAGGGCATAGAGGCTGCCGACGATCAGCCCGACCACAAACTGCTGGGTGTGGGCGAACGCGGCCCAGACCAGGAAGACGCCAATCAGAATCCAGGGCGCCAGATCCCCCATCGTCTGTTGCCAGGGCGCGGCCTGTTGCCGCGTGACGGCAGCGCCGCTCTCGGTCAGGTTTTCGGTGGCGGCTCGGGCCATCGCGGTCTGCCTTATTCGCCCAGATAGAGACGACGCACCTCGTCGCTCTCCAGAAGGTCGCGTGCTGGTCCCTCCAGCCGGTTCTGCCCATTGGCCAGAACGTAGCCCCGGTGGCTGATGGCCAGCGCCTGCCGGGCGCTCTGCTCGACCATCAGCACGGCGGCGCCGCGCTTGTTGATCTCGACAATGCTGGCAAAGACCGTCTCCACCATGATGGGGGAGAGGCTAGCCGAGGGCTCGTCGAGCAGGAGGACTTTCGGCTCCAGCATCAGCGCCCGCGCCAGGGCCAGCGTCTGTCGCTGGCCGCCGGAGAGCCGCCCAGCCCGCTCGCGCGGCCGCTCGGCCAGGACCGGGAAGAGATCGAAGATCCAGGCAATCCGCTCCTCGACCCCGTCGTCGCGCGTGATGCCGCCCATCGCCAGGTTTTCGCGGATGGTCAGGCTGGGGAAGACATTGTTCGTCTGGGGCACGAAGGCCAGGCCCCGGCGCACCATGCGCTCCGGCGGCAGGCCCGTCACGTCCTCCCCATCGAGCGTCACCTGGCCCTGCCACGGCTCGAGAAACCCGAAGAGCGCTCGCAGCAAGGTCGACTTGCCCGCGCCGTTCGGGCCGATGATGGTCACGATTTCGTCCTGGGCGACATGGATCGAGATGTCGCGCACGACCGGCACTTCGCCATAGCCGCTGGTGACCCCGTGCGCGGCGAGCGCGGGCGCAGCGGTCATTGGACCTGGCCTCCCAGGTAGGCATCGAGGACTGTCTGATCCTGCCGCACGTCATCGAACGAGCCCTCGAAGAGGCGGCGGCCCTGGGCCATGACCACGACGGGGTTGCAGAGGCGTGCCACGAGGTCCATGTCGTGCTCGACAATGAGAAACGTAACACCATGATCGCGGCACTGCTCCTCGATGTAGCCCGCGAGCTGGCGCATCAGGGTTCGGTTGACGCCGGCCGCCGGTTCGTCAAGGAGCACGATACGCGGCTTCACCATCAGCGTTCGCGCAAACTCCAGCAGCTTCTTCTGGCCGCCGGAGAGATTGGCCGCATAGGCGTCGCGCAGGTGAATCAGGTTGACGTATTCAAGAACATCCAGCGCCCGGTCGACAATGGCGTTCTCCTGCGCGCCGACTCGCGCCGGACGGAACCAGGAGTTCCAGATGCGCTCGCCCGCCTGATCCGGCCCGGCCAGAACGAGATTTTCCAGCACCGTCATGGTCGGGATCGGCCGCGGCACCTGAAACGTGCGCGCCAGCCCGCGGGCCAGCAGATCGTGCGGCTGCAGGCCATTGATTGCCCGGCCATCGAGCAGTATCTCGCCCGATGTCGGCCGCAGGGCGCCGGCAATGACATTGAGCAGCGTCGACTTCCCCGCCCCGTTCGGGCCGATCAGGCCGGTGATCGTGCCCCGGCGCACGGTGAAGGAGCATTTATCGACCGCGCGGTTGCCGCCGAACGCCTTGGTGACCGAGCGCACCGCGAGGATCTCGTCATGCGCGCTGCCGTTGGAGGTTGCCGGGTGTGCCATGGTGGCGGTGGTCATCGTGTCGCTCGATAGGTGCATGTCGTGTCGCGCGAGAGGAAACAGAAGACTGGATACGCCAGTTCGCGGCAGGAGCCGATCCGCGATAATGCCGGATCGGCTCCTGCGCGTGAATCCCTGTCGAACGCCGGAATTGCGATTGGACGCTAGGCCGCCGGCGTCGCGGCGGCGGCGCCGGCACTCAGATCGGTGTCGCGCGCTTCAGTATCGACGATCTCCTCGCCGGTCACCTGCCAGATCAGGATAGTGCCCTTGGAGACATCGCCATTCTCGTCGAAGTCGACCGGGCCGGCAGCGCCTTCGTAGTTGATGTCCTCGCCCGCGCCGATCTGCTCGACAGCGGTCTGCCAGCCCTCGGTGCCTGGCCCAACGGCCGTGCCGGGCGCGCTGGCCACCTCGCGCAGCGCATCGCGGATGGCGGCGGACTCGACCGAGTCGGCCTTCTCGGCGGCGAGCGCGATCAGGTAGATGGCGTCATAAACCTCGCGCAGGTAGGGGAGGGGCGGCAGCTCGCCGTAGGCCTCTTGCCAAGCTGCCTCGAAGACCGCGCCGGCATCGGTCTCCGGGGAACCGGCGGCGGTGCCATAGTCCCCGTCGAAGACCTCCCAGCCCAGCTCCGCGAACATCTCGGGCGCCTTCAGGCCGTCGCTGAAGATGATGCCCGGGACCTCGCCGCCCTCGACCAGCTCGCGCAGGAAGGTGCGGCCGCTCTCCGGATAGGCAGCGCCAATCAGCACGTCTGGCCCGCCCTCGAGACAGGTGGCCAATTCCGAGGCGTAGCTGGCCTGCTCCTGCTCGTGCGGCACCTGCGCGGTGATCGTGCCGCCCAGCGCGGTGAAGTTCTTTGCGAAGGCATCGCTCAGGCCCTGACCATAGGCGTTGTTGACGTAGAGAACGCAAGCCGAGCCGAAGCCCTGCTCCTGGGCCAGATCCGCCATCACGGCGCCCTGCGCCGCGTCGGAAATGGTGGTGCGGAAGAAAAAGTCGTTGTCATTGGCGACGGTCAACGCCGGCGAGGTCGCCGACGGCGAAATGACCAGGACCTCGGCCGGACCAGCCACCGATTCGACGACGGGCAGCGCCTCGCCGCTGCCGGCCGGGCCAACGAGGGCGGAAACGCCCTCCAGGTCGATCAGCCGGCGCGCCTCTTCCACCGCCTGCTGGGGGGACGTCGCGGTGTCGCCCTGTAGCAACTCGATCGGTTGGCCGTTCACGCCGCCACCCGCGTTAATCTCGTTCACGGCCAATTCGGCCGCACTCCAGAACCCTGGGCCGAAGTCGGACAAGTCACCGGTGAAGGGGAAGAGCGTTCCGATCTTCAGCGGCGCGGCATCCTGAGCGCCGGCGCCCGGCGCGCCCACTGACGCCAACATCGGAACCACGAGCGCGGCCGTGGCTATGGCTCGCCATCCCCGTTGGCGGAGTTTCCCGAATGACATGGTCTCCTCCTTCTCCCGAATTACGAATACGAACAGCGACAGAATTACGGACACACCGTAGCTCAGACCTCGTGACGCGAGTTGGGGCTTCATCCGCGGAGCTATCGGCGCGAGCGGTCAGCGGGGAAGCCGGGCCGGTATGACAGGCGCCAGCATGGCTGGCGCTGATGGTGTTGCGCGATCTTCGCCGATACCGCGTCGCCGGTCAACCACTCCTGAAAAATGCCATGCGATGGCACGCATAGCGTACAGCGGAGCGAGGCAATCCATGCGGG
>CAYSXO010000087.1:0-8430 GCA_964434995.1 uncultured Sphaerobacteraceae bacterium | reverse complement strand
AGTTCAATACGGAACTGCTCGGCGTATTTGCCAACCGGTAACTTGTCTCCCATATTGGGACCAGGAACATCCTCCCTTGCCCGCGCCAAAATTGCGTTGGACATCGCCCTAAGCTCGCGGGTCGAGCCAATAGGCGGGCACGGCTGGACTCAATCCTCCGGTCTCGGGATCGAAGAGCGACGAGACGTCCAGGTCATAGTCGGGAATGCGCTGGAAGCCCATGCGCTCGTAGAGCGCGATGGCGCCGTGCATGAATGTGCCGGTGTGCAGACAAATGGCCGGAGCGTCTTGCGCGCGGGCGCGGTCGATGCACGTCTGGACGAGGGCGCGGCCGATGCCTCGCCCGCGCGCGGCGGGCATCACGGCGACGGCGCGGATTCCCGCCCAGTGCGCGGGCCAGCCCCACTCCTGGCGTGAGGCGTCGGGGTAATAGGTGACGACGCCGACGATGCAGCCGGCATCCTCGGCCACATAGAGCTCGGAAACATCCATGCGGCTCTGGATGTCGAGGACGCTGGCCAGGTAGGCCTCGTAGAGCGCGGTAGGGAGCACCTCCGCGAACTCCGCGTTTGCCGCGCGCAGCAGGTCAACGACGGGGTTGAAGTCGAAAGACGTGGCGCTCCGCACGAGCGATTCTGGTGCGACGATAGCTTGCATGGTCCCTTCCAGGTTCATATACTCCAAACAGGAGGATAAATTACTCCCGACAGGAGGGTTTGTCAATCGGCGATTCGCGAGACCTGACTACCACCAGCTATGCCATCCTCGGCATGCTCGCCATCCGCCCCTGGTCGACCTATGCCTTGACCCAGCAGATGCAGCGCAGCCTGCATCACCTCTGGCCGCGCGCGGAGAGCAATCTCTACGCGGAGGCGAAACGGCTGGTCGAAGCCGGCATGGCAACGGCGGATGTGGAGAAGACGGGTCGGCGGGCGCGGACGGTCTACACCATCTCGCCAGCCGGCCGCGCCGAACTCCAGCGCTGGCTTGGCACGGAGAGCGCGCCGTCCCGCTTCGAGTCGGAATCGCTGCTCAAGGTTCTCTTCGGGAACGAGGGATCGAAAGCGGATCTCCTCGCCAACCTGCATGCCATGTACGTGGAGGCGGATACCGCCAGGGCATTCTGCACGGCAGTAGCGGACGAGTACCTCCGGCACGAAGACCCGTTCCCCGAGCGCGTGCATCTGAACGCGCTCGTCTTCCGCTGGATTTGGGAGCAGGCCGAAATGAAGGCCCGCTGGGCTGAATGGGCCATCGCGCGGGTCGAGGAATGGCCAGATGCCGCCACCGCGAATGTCGAGCAGGCTCTCGAGACATTCCGGGATTTCCCTCACGGGAAGCTGGGTGGATGACCGGCTTGCAGCGAGCATTCAGCAGCCCTGGCTGATGCCTGTTCGGCCGCGGCTTCATTCTTGTCCGTGCTGACACGGTCAGTCTGCAGCCGATTCGCGGTCTCATGATTGATGGTTGGCCGATGTCATGATCGCGCGGGATCGGCTGCCATATCGGTCGTCAACCTCGCCGTCGATGGCAGGGCGCCGTCGCATGCGGCGAACCTGATCGTCCCGTCCAGCCATGCGTGAGATGGGCCATGCGCGGAGTCTCAAGGCAGACGCTCCGCTAGCGTCCGGCCGCGGAGCCGCCACGGCACGGCACTCGGGACGTGCCTGGAACGCCCGTGAGCCTCCCGGATATGACCCGGTTTGGGCCATGTTCGCTGGCCCAAGCCGTGTGCCACAATAGAGCGTAACAACGCCCCGGGCGATCGATGCGTTGCGACAAGGGTGTACCGGCAATGGCTTTGGCGCCTTTTGCAAACACGGTATGGCAGTTGCGCAAGCCGGCTGGCGCCACCCCTCGGTGAAGATGCGGAACATGCGTCATCACGCCAGGCAGCGACGGGCTATTGGCACGGATTTCGATCGTGAAGTCCGCGCGGTGGCGGTAGAGCGAAAAGGAGGGAATCATGCCAGGAATGGACATAATGCCATTGGCGCAAACGGCAGGAGGAACTCGACGCGGCCTACTGCGAGGCGCCGGCGCGGTTGCGGTGGCCTCGGCTCTCGGTCTTCGCTTCGGCGTTGCGGCGCGGGCTCAACAGACATTTTCGACCCGTGCCCAGGTGCTCCACGCGGCTCCCGGCCTGGGCAAGGTCGAGGTCCTCTTCAACTGGGAGGAGAAGCTCGACGAGTTCGACTACGGCCAGTACAGCGACTGGCTCGACATTGACCCTGGCGTCGTGCGCGTCACCATCCGGCGCGATCGCTTTGGCATCAACTACGCCGTCTTCGATACCATCTACCCGGTGCCGGTCGGCAACGACTACCGGCTCATCATCTCCGACCCGCTGATCATCCCGACCGTCATCGACCGCTCGTCATTGCCGGCAGACACCAGCCGGGTGCGGGTCATCCATGCCAGCGTGGATACGCCCGCCGTCAACGTGGCGGCGGCCGGGGGCGAGACGCTGCTGGAAGGCCTGGGCTATGGCGGGGTCTCCGAGGCGCTGGAGATGCCGGCCGGCACGGTCGACCTGGCCTTCACCACGGAATCGGGCGAGGAAGTTCTGACCACGTCGGGGATCGACCTGAAGGCAGGCTCGACCTACGACGTCATCCTCTACGGGCGGCCGGGCTCGGCCGATACGCCGCTGACCACGGTGGCGCTCTCCGATCCGGTCAGCGAAGGTGAGGCGATGGCCACGCCGGCAGCGTAAGCGCGGCACGACCAATCCTGGGGCCGCGGTGGGACATCCCGCCGCGGCCCCTTTGTGTCCGCCGCCGCTGCAAGGAGGTTGCGGAGAGATGGACGAACGCATGCCCACACTGCTCGCATCGGCAACGAGGCGGAGATCTTTACTGCTTATTGTGGCGAGCGGAGCAACACCGTAGGCTTGCTGGCTGTTTCACTGGCCAGTACGCGGTTCAGGTTGGCTTGCCGAAGGTTGGGCTGGTCAGCTTGCCGCACTGCAGATTCTGGCCGGCTTCGGGCGATCTTGGCTTCGTGATCGCTGTGGCGACCTTTTCTGTGCGTCCTGCTCCCGATGTAGGCGCGTTCTCGAGCACCTCCTGCATCCCGACGGTGGTCGATTGGCCGTTCAGTAACGCATAACGATGGACTCAGGTCTGCACCGCCGCGCTAGCGCCGGTCGATCTGATCGCGGTCAGGATCGAAAGGGGACCGGTGTCCTGGATCTCCTGGAGAGAACTCGAGGCCGAAGATGAGCGCGGCCAGATACCATATGCCGCCCGTCAGGGAAATGACCAATGTATGAAGTGCCGACTGTCTTTAGATAGACCATGGCGCCATACGAGAGCGTGACGATGCCGAAGACCGTGGCGAAGTGCGAAAGAACGAGCGTGCGAACCGCTGGATTCTGTACCACCTCTTGCCGGGCGTCTCTGGCGCCTGGCTCAGGTGCGCGATTTGTCCCCGTGCTGGAACGATCGGAACCGTCTGATGCCGAACTCATGTGCGGGACTCTGCATACCGCGCGATGACGAGTCACGCTGAGCCGTAATCGTGGAGTTCGCGGGAAATCGGAGATCGCCGGACATCACCCCATCATGCCCCCACGATACGGCGATTCTCCCTCGATGTCTCCGACGAACTCGGGCAGGTTCGTGTGCCCCAGGTTCTGGCGGATCGCCGCGTTCTCCCCGGTGTGATACCAGTAGTGGTAGATCATCTTCAGGAACCGCGTGCCGTTGCTGAAGCCGGTTGGTTGCCCGTCGCGCAGCGCGTCCTGCTGCATCGTCTCCTCGGTGGCCGCATCGAGCCAGGGATCGGCAGCGGCGGTGATGGCTTCCCAGGCGCTCCAGACCTCGGCCAGCGGCGGCGAGGCAGCGGGAGCGCCATAGGCGAACTGGCGATCGACCTCGGGCAAGAGCATGATCCCCTGTGGCGCCAGGAGCCAGTAGCGCTGCTCCTGCCAGGCAAGGTGGCCGACATTCCAACTGATACAGTTCATGGGAAGGAAGCGGCGGCGCGCCTCGACGTCGGTGACACCCTCCAGCCCGCGCCGGAACTCCCCGCGCGCAAACCGGAGTTGCTCTACGAGTGGATGAACCATGCGTCTCCCTTTGCTTCCGGCGCGCCTCACGCGACGATCCGGTAGTGAAACATCATCCGCGGCACGAGTCCCGCCGGGCCGCCCGGCTATCATCTCCCCGAGAACATTCCAGTTGCCAGCCTCTCAGCCGCCTTGGTTGGAACGCCGGCGCTATGCCCGCCCCAGGCATGATCCGCCAAATCGCGGCGGTATCGTTGGCCGTGACGGGCGCAAGCGATGGAGGAAATCCCCTTGGACCCCACGGTCACACCCGACGACGTTCGGTCGATCGTCGCCGAAGCCTACATCTACGCCTACCCGATGATCGACAACTATCGCACGATGGTCAAGCAGGCGATCGACCCGGACGCTCCGGAGTATATCGGCGGCTTCAACGTCCTCAAGAATTACTCCCAGACCTTTATCCCGGAGAACCACGACGTCGTCACCCCGAACAACGACACGCCCTACTCCTGGGCTCGGATCGATCTCCGTGCCGAGCCATTTGTCATGAGCGTCCCGGCCGTCGCGCAGGATCGGTACTACACCCTGCAATGGATCGACCTCTATACGTTTATTACGGGCTACATCGGCGTCAGCACCACCGGGATCGAGGCTGGCAGCTACCTCATCGCCGGACCCGATTGGGAGGGCGAAGTTCCGGAGGGGATCAACGGCGTCCTACGCTGCGAAACGCAATTCGTCACCCTGCTGGGCCGGACGCTGCTGGAAGGCCCAGACGACATTCCGACGCTGGAGGCGGTGCAATCGCAGTACCGCCTGGAGGCGCTGAGCCAGTTTCTGGCCCAGATTCCGCCGCCTGCCGCTGACGAGGTCGACTGGCTTCCCTGGGACGAGGCGGCGCTGACCTCCCGCGAGTTCATCCCTTACCTCAACTTCTTGTTGCAGTTCTGCCAGCCGGTGCATCCGTCCGAGAACGAGCTGATGGAGCGCTTCCGGCGGATGGGTATCGGGCCAGGTGCGGCCTTTGCTTACGAAGACCTCGACCCAGCGATGCAACAGGCGATCGACGAAGGCGTCGCGGACGGCATCGCCACGTTGAATGTCGCGCTCTCCACGACGCTGACCTCGAACGGCCTCTTTGGCTCTCGCGATGAGCTGGGCAACGACTACTTGAAGCGCGCGGTCGGCGCGAACAAGGGGCTCTACGGCAACGCGGTCGAAGAGGCCTGGTACGGAGGCTGGGAGACGGGCTCAGACGGCCAGGCTCTCGATGGCGCGCGCCGCTACCAGCTCCACTTCCCGGCCGAAGCCTTGCCGCCGGCCCGGTTTTTCTGGTCAGCCACCATGTACAGCCTGCCGGACCGATTTCTCGTGCCCAACCCGATCGATCGCTACTCGATCGGGGACCGCACCAAGGGGCTGCGCTCCAACGATGACGGCAGCCTGACCATCGATATCTCCTTCGAAGCGCCCGAGCCCGAGCTCGCCGCGAACTGGCTGCCTGCCCCTGACGGGCCATTCACCGTCGTGATCCGCATCTACGGCCCGAAGCAGGAACTGCTCGATGGATCGTGGCAGTTGCCGCACTTGTGGGTGATGGGTGGTGGGGTGGTGGGGACTTGATGACGGGTGCTGGCATGGCCGAACCAACGAGCATTATGCTCCCCGGCGCCCCATCACCCATCACCCATCACCCCCGTTCCCGTTTCCGCCGTTTGTTGACCTCGTTAAGAGCGACGATGATGGCGATGATGATCGGCACGAGCCAGTTCACCGAGTTCCAGAGATCCTTGATCCAGGCCAGGTGAGAAAGGTCGGGCAGGTCGATGGCGGGCAGCGGCAAACTCGGCCAGGGGATTGCCGGCCAGGGGATCGCGGGCAGGTCGGGCAGCAGCAGGGTGATGCGCGGCAGGAGCCCTTCGACGAGCGCCCAGATCAACGCGCCAATGCCAAGGAAACCGAAGACCACCTGCGCCACGGCGATCACCACGTGTCGCGCCGCGTAGAGCAGGGGTTGGCGGCGGCGCAGCTCGTCCATGCGGGCGGCATGGCTCCCCGGTGGCGGCGTGAAGGCGATCCCTTCGGCATCGGCCTTCCTGGGATCTGTTCCTCGCGGGACTGCCAGGATCTCGGTGACGCCCCCGAGCCAATTGAGGCCGACGACCACGGTGAGCGCGCCGCCGGTGAGGTGAATTGTCTTATCCATCCCTTTCTGTTCGTCGACCTGCTGGCCGGCGACGAAGAGGCGGGCAACCGTGTGCAACCCAGTTGACCCGGATTCGACCGCGTAGTCCTGCCCTCCCGTGGTGAGGGTGAACCGCGTGGGCAAAGACGATGCCATGGTTCCCTTTCCGGTCCGACCGTCTCGCGTGATCGTGCTCGTCACGGGGATAACGCCTCTTCCGTAAGAATGGTTCGAAGCCGAGGGCAGGGAATGCGGCGAACCGGCGCGGCGCATGTGGCGCCGCGCCATGTGTCCGCGCGAAAGCGATAGACTGTTCTGGTTCGCGCACGCGAGAATTTGCGCTCCGCGCCGTACTTACCGAACGCTATCGAGCCGCGCCGAGCCGGCGCCACATGCGCCACGCTCCACGGCTCTTGAAGCGGTTTGCCTGGCAGTGGTGTTGTCGCCGGACAGGGGAGGGGCCGTGCTCTCGTCCGCGTTTAGCGCGCTCAATGATCGTCTCGACTCCAAGTTTCTCACCGCGTACGTGCTGCCAGCCTTCGTCGCGGTGCTCGGCGGGTTCGGCCTCCTGGCCGCGCTGGCTGGTTTGGAGCACGTGACTGCCTGGGTCTATGACCTCGACTCCGTCAAGCAAAGCCTCGCCGTCATCATCCTCGTGGGGACGATCGTGATGGTGGCATTCCTGCTGCGCGCGTTGACGCGGCCGGTGGCCATTCTCTTCGTGGGCAGCGCACTGCCTGGGCCAGTTGCCGCCTGGTCGACACGACGCCAGCGCAGGAGCCGGGATTTGCTGGAGCGTAATGGAAAGAAACGCTCTGTCGAGCCTGCCTACCCGCGCGACCCCGACGAGATTCAGCCGACGCTGCTGGGCAACGTGCTTGCTGCCGCCACCGACTATCCGCGGCTGGTTTATGCCATGGATGGCGCATTCTGGTGGCCGCGCTTGACACCCCTGCTGCCGGGTTCGTTTCAGGACTCGCTCGGCGCGGCGCAGGCGCCGATGATGGGGCTGCTGAACCTCAGTGTCGTTTTCGCGACGCTCGCCTTTGCGGCACTGGCTGTCCTTGGTGTGGCTGCCTCTCACTGGACGATTGCGTTTGTCCTGTTCGTCGCCGGGCTGGCCGCGTCCCGCCTTTGCTACCAGGGAGCCGCCGGACAGGCTCTGGAGTTGAGCAGCCTTATCCGGGTCGCCTTTGACCTCTACCGGCACGAGATTCTGGCACAGATGGAATTGGCAATCCCGGCAGATCTCGCCACGGAACGCGCCCTTTGGCAGCACATGTCCGACGAACTCCACACCCTGGAGGGAACCCCTGGAACGGCGAGTTCGCGGCAGGGTGCGGCGACGTAACACGGGAATGGACCCCTTCATCGCGGATCGGCCAGGCCGTGGACCACGCTTGGGAGACGAAGCCTATGCCTGCGCCTGTCGGAGGGCAGCGGCCCTTGGTGCTCACGTGCCCGGCCCCTGCCGCGGGAGCCATCGCATTCGTTGTAGCGCGATGTCCAACGCTGGCCGCCTTTCCGGTTTCCTGAACGCGGGCGAACGGAATCACCTCTTGACTCGACGCATAGGCCGCCGCATAGTGCGCCCGTTCGCGGCGGTGGACGGGCGCATGTGCCAATCTGGCGCCGGGAGTCATACGGAATCCGGTTGATCGGTGTCTCCTGCGCGGAGAGCGCCCTCACCCCACCCCCTCTCCCATGGCGATCTGAGAGGGGAGCGCGGCGGTCAAGGCACGCGGGCGAACGAGGGAGTGATCATCAGGATTCCGTATAGCGGGGTCAACAGGTGTACGCGAGAGAGGAATGTCCGTGGCAGACAAACCGAACATCCTCGTCATCTGGGGCGACGACATCGGCATTGCCAATATCAGCGCCTATTCGCAGGGGCTGATGGGCTACCGCACGCCGAACATCGATCGCATCGCCAGGGAGGGGATGCTCTTTACCGACTCCTACGGCGAGCAGTCCTGCACCGCCGGCCGCTCGTCGTTCATCACCGGGCAAAGCACGCTGCGCACTGGGCTGAGCAAGGTCGGCATACCCGGAGCGACGGTTGGCCTGCAGGCGAGCGATCCGACCATCGCGCAATTGCTGAAGCCGCACGGCTACGCCACCGGGCAGTTCGGCAAGAATCATCTCGGCGACCGCAACGAATACCTGCCGACCGTCCACGGCTTCGACGAGTTCTTCGGCAACCTCTATCACCTCAACGCCGAGGAGGAGC
>CAYSXO010000086.1:12451-14184 GCA_964434995.1 uncultured Sphaerobacteraceae bacterium | reverse complement strand
GTTTGGGGTGTAAGCGAGTCGCACACGTTTCGATCGGGATGGCGTTTTTCAGGGATTGGCGAGCATACTGGGGCGATGAGCCCTGACCATGGCCAGACACGTGGGCCACATCCCCCGGTCTCGGGGGGCGACTCCCTGGACTCGTGGATCGCACACGAGGCTATTCCCTTTTCTCCCGATTCCACCGCCTCTGTCACCGCGGGCGTCGATCGCATGATGGCGGCGATTGGCGGTTCGGTCGACCTGATTGGCATGGGAGAGGCATTGCACGGCGGCAAGGAATTGCTCGCCTTTCGCAATGCGCTCTTCCAGCGGCTGGTCGTGGCGCACGGCTTTTCCGCGATTGCCATCGAGAGCAGCTTTCCCCGATCGCGCTTGGTCAATGACTACGTTGCCGGGCGTGGAGCCACGTCCTATGACGATGTTGCGGCGTCCGGATTCAGCCACGGGTTTGGAGCCATTGAGGCCAACCGGGCGCTGGTGGAATGGATGCGGCGTTTCAACGCGAGTGCCGCCAGTGCTGTCCCCGTCAGATTCCATGGGTTCGATAGCCCGACCGAAGTGATGTTTGGCGACAGTCCCCGTACGCTCCTGCATTTGGTGCTCGCCTACCTCGATGAGATCGACGAAGCGGGCGCCCGGAGACTCCGCAAAAGAATCGAGCCGCACCTCGGGCAGGACGCGGAGTGGGAAAATCCCGCCGCGGCGTTTGAACCAGCGCTGTCGATTGGCCTGTCGCCCGCGGCAGCCGCGCTGCGGGCGGAGACGGAAGAGTTGATTTCGGA
This sequence comes from uncultured Sphaerobacteraceae bacterium, assembly GCA_964434995.1. Classification (GTDB taxonomy): domain Bacteria; phylum Chloroflexota; class Chloroflexia; order Thermomicrobiales; family UBA6265; genus JACCXM01. Next base: position 13,399 of record CAYSXO010000086.1, on the reverse strand, counting down.
ACTGCGCGTTCGCAGGCCGGAGCTGGTGGATGCGCTCGGCGAGGCGCGATTCCTCGAAGCTGAGCATTTCGCGGTCGAGGCGCGGCAGCTTCTGACCTATCACGCCGCGGTAGCACGGGAAGGGCATGACCGCTATGCCCGGCTGATGGGCATCCGTGACGCGATAATGGCCGACAACCTCGCCCGTATTGTGGCCCGCGAGCGCGGAAGGGGCCGCGTGCTGGCGTTCGCCCACAACAGTCACCTGAAGAAGGACCGCGCGGAATGGCAATCGCACGGGGAGGGCGCCTCTGACTCGTTGGTCTGGTGGCCAGCGGGAGCGCACCTGCAGGCGACGATCGGCGCTCGCTATGCGGTCATCGGATCAGCGGTCGGGACCTCTGAAGACCATGGCATTGGTCAACCAGAGCCGGGCACGCTCGAAGCCCGGTTGTCCGCGTTGGCGGGCGATGCATGCCTCATTCCAATGCCGCCAGCCAGCGCGTCGGCACATGCAGAGGCTTTGCGTCTCCCGGCGCGTGAGGGTAGCTCGCTGAATCGCTCCTATTTCCCGCTGTCCTCGACAAGCGCCAGCGAATTTGACTGGCTGGTTTGCTTTGACGAGTTGAGCACTGGACGTGGATGGCCGGTGGCCGATGGCTGGTGATGGATGACAAAGAAGAAGGGAGCCGCGACACTTCGCGGCTCCCTTCTTCTGGACGTGTCGTCCGTGGCCGGTTGTCATCGGCCTGGCCGTAGCTCGAGGCCATGGCCGTGGCCAATGAGCTTCTCGCTCGTCTCTTCCGGCATCAGCCAGGCGCCGATGCGAAAGAGGACCGATGCGATGGCCGCGCGGGCGATGTCGATGCTGTTCTTGCGCGAGGCCACGTTGCTGCCATAGGCATCCGCGATGAGCTGGTGTTGCCTGGCCTCGGCCAGATAGTCCTGGTGACGCGCGACCGCCACTTG
>CAYSXO010000086.1:0-12441 GCA_964434995.1 uncultured Sphaerobacteraceae bacterium | reverse complement strand
CTTGATGATTCAGCGCGATGTCGATACCTGACATGGGTGTTTATATCTCCCGCGGGGGCGCCCCGCACGATCGTTGGCAAAGGGGTTGAGTGGTTCATTGCCGGTTTCATCGGTACCGGGCAATGCGGCGTACCGTTCATGGCGTGCTTTCGTGGCCGCCATAGCGCGGCCGTGAATGGGGCTCATCAAGCAGTAATTCATTCGAACTCCCTCCCTGCGTCTGGCCGACTTCGCCCGTCCGGACGCGCGAGCGGCCCTCGCGAGACAAACAAAAACCCCGGACCTCCTGGAGGCCCGGGGCGTGAATCACGCATCACAAAGGTTAGCCGTTTGGACGGCACACCCCCGGGCACATGGAACCGTTAGCGGTCAATGGCATCAAACAGTGAATCACTTGGCCGCCTCCTTCCTGCTCCATGTCCGAATCGCGATTCCCGCGTCCGTCCCACACCATCCGGGCGAATCCCGGATCGCACCTACTACTTGTATCACCAGCGCCTGAGACTGTCAACCCCCTTGGCGGCAACGACTTCAAAACTGACACCAGGAACGGGATTGGCTGAACATAAGTTTGCGCTTATTGTCTCGCGAATTATGACTTGGGAATCATCGCGGGGAGGAAATCTCCAACTGGAGAAACGTTGCCCGCCGAGCGCACTGCCAGTCGACCAGGGGTTCGACCAAGCGCCTTGACACGATCATCACACGTAACGATAGTCGTTGCATGAAACGAGGCGGAAAGCTCTCTGTTGCGCTGCACGTCCTTGCACACCTTGTGGCGGCAGGTGATCGTCCGACCACGTCACAGGTGTTGGCCGCGCATTGCCAGACCAACCCGGTGGTGATCCGCCGGTCATTGGCCGGGTTGCGCGAGGCCGGGATCGTCGCCTCGGTAAAGGGACACGGCGGTGGCTGGACCGTCGCGCGTCCGCCCGCGTCGATTACCTTGCGCGAGGTCTATGCGGCGCTTGGCAATCGCGGCGAGTTCCTTCCTGGGCCAGAGCCGTCACCACGCGGTTGTCTGATCGAGGAAGCGGTCAACGGCGCTCTCCACGGATTCTACACGGAGGCAGAAGCGCTTCTCCTGCGTCGCCTCGATGAGATCACTCTCGCTGATCTGGCGATCGACGTCTCTCATCGTCTTGCCGTTCTCGGAAGGCCGGCGCAAGACTCCGACGCATCGCGCGGCAAGTCCGCTATCCCGGCCGGGTAGCGAACCTCATCGAAAGGGTTGCGCCCCGCGCCTCAGTCGCGATGCCAAACACGTGAGCGCACGAGTCCTGCATGAGTGCACGCTTGCCGGCGGCGCTAGAGCGAATGACATCCAACTGGCTACATCGTGAGGGTCGCGACCTCGGCAGCGTCGGCCCTCAGGCTGCGGCCAACAGCCGTTGCCACCGCCGCGATGCGCGGCGTCAGGGCCGCGAACTGGTCAAATGTCAGCGACTGCGCGCCGTCGGAGAGGGCGTGATCCGGGCTTGGGTGAACCTCGATCATCAGGCCGTCCGCGCCCGCGGCGATGCCTGCCAGCGCCAACGCGGGCACCAGCGCCCGCTTACCGGCGGCGTGGCTGGGATCGATGAATACCGGAAGGTGACTCATGCCCTGGATCACCGGCACCGAGCTGACGTCCAGCGTGTTGCGCGTGGCGTTTTCAAAGGTGCGCACGCCCCGCTCGCACAGGATGACGTTCGGGTTGCCCTGCGCCATCACGTATTCTGCCGCCAGTAGCCACTCTTCCATCAGCATCGAGAGGCCGCGCTTCAGCATCACCGGTTTGCCGGCCTTGCCGACCTCCTCCAGCAGGAGATAGTTCTGCGAATTGCGCGCGCCAATCTGGAAGATGTCGGTGAATTCGCCGACGTTGTCGATATCGGCAGGAGTCATCACCTCGGTGATGATCGGCATGCCAGTCTCTTCGCGCGCGGTGGCCAAGATCTCCAGGCCACGCCGCCCCAGTCCGCGAAACTCGTAGGGTGAGGTGCGCGGCTTGTAGGCGCCGCCGCGCAGGATCGAGGCCCCGGCGGCCTTGACGGCCTTTGCGGTGCTGACGGTCTGCTCTTCGGATTCCACCGAACAGGGGCCGGCAATCACCGTGACGGCATTGCCACCGATGACGACGTCCCGGACCTGGATCGTCGTCTTCTGGGGATGAAAATCCCAGCCGGTCAGTTTGTACTTCTTGGTGATGCGCACCACGCGCTCAACGCCCGAGAGGATTTCCAACTCATCTTCGAGCGACGGCGGGAGAGGGGAGCCCACGACGCCGATGATCGTCCGCTCCTCCCCTTCCGAGAGGTGCGCGCCGAGGCCGAGCGCCTTGACGCGGGCGACGATGCCGTTGACGTGTTCCCGCGTGGCGGTGGTCTCCATAACGATGATCATCTGCTACCTCCAGACCGGCGCCGTTCCGCGGCCGGCGCAACATGCAAGTGATGAGCGCTGTCCTACGCGGGTGCGCGTCCGACACTCCGCCCGAGGACCTCGGCAAGTTCGCCGTCGTCCAGGGCCCATTCCGGACGCAGAGCACGAGCATCGCGCAGGTAGATATGGCGAATCTCCCCCGGTGTGCGCGGGGTGTTGATATGCAGGAGGATACGGATGACTCCGCGCAACGCGCCCGGCACATCCATCTCGTGGGCGCACAACAAGGGCACCTCGGTCCAGCCGAGCTTGCGCGCGGCCAAGGCAGGAAAAGCGGCATTGAGCTCGGGAGTGGTCGTGAAAACCGCGCTGACGACATCCTCGGGCGAGATCTGGTTCAGCCGGATCAATGCGTCTAGCAGATCGGTGGTCGCTTCCAGAATATCCTCGGAGGTGTTTGCCTCGATTGTCGTGGCTCCGCGGACGCCCCGGCAGGCCACCATGCGTGGCCGCGTTGCCGCGGACTCCAATGGTTCGGGCGCGGAGTCGTCTCCTGCTCGTCCCTCGATGACATGTGTGGAACCAGACATCGCTTGGCTGGGCACAGGTGGAAACGCCTCTTCTCCCCGCAGTCCGCGGATGAACTGTTCGGCCGCGCCAGCCTGAGCCGTTTCTGGCACGGTATCCAGGAAATTGATCAGTGCCGACGCCACGACCGCGCCGTCTGCCACGTTCCCGATCTGCTGAACATGGTCGGGCGTCGAAACGCCAAATCCAATGGCAATCGGCGTGTCGGTCCGCGCCCGGATGCTGCCGATGTACTGTTGCAGGTCGGGCAGGCTGGCGCGCGCGCCGGTGACGCCGGTTATGGAAACGCAGTAGATGAAGCCCGTCGCGCGACGAGCGACGGATGCAATTCGCTCCGGCGTCGACGTTGGGGCCAGGAAGAAGATCAGGTCGATCCCGGCTTTGCGGAGGGGGAGAAGAAGCTCGTCGCTCTCTTCCGCGGGCAGGTCGGGCACGATGTAGCCGTCTACCCCTGCCGCTGCACTGTCGGCGGCCAGCCGCTCAATCCCGTAGCGCAGCATGGGGTTGACATACCCCATCAACAGGATCGGGATCGTGACGCCATGCTGTTCGCGCAGGCGGCGCGTCATCTCCAGGGCATCGCCCAATGTCGTTCCGTTCTGCAGGGCGACCTGACTGGTGCGCTGTACCGTGGCTCCGTCGGCCAGGGGATCGGAAAACGGGACCCCGATTTCGATCAGATCCGCGCCGCCGCGAATCATGGCCAGCGCCCATTCCTCTGAACGCTCCAGGGTGGGATACCCGGCGGTGACGAACGGGATGACCGCAGTTCGTCCCTCCGCCCGGCACCGGGCAAACGCATCGTTGATGCGGTGGTTCCCGGCGTGGGCCGTGCCTGTCATCGCCTTTGATTCAGATACCGTCACAACGACATCCCCAACGCGCTTGCCGCCGTCTGGAGATCCTTGTCTCCTCGGCCAGAGAGACTGGCCAGCAGCGTGCTTCCGGGACCGAGGCGCCGCGCCAGAGGGATCGCGTGCGCGATGGTGTGAGACGATTCCAGGGCGGGAATGATGCCCTCCTCGCGGCAGAGCAGCTGGAACGCCTCCAGCGCCTCGTCGTCCGTCACCGCGACATATGAGGCGCGACCGGTGTCCTTCAGATACGAATGCTCGGGACCGACGCCAGGGTAGTCGAGGCCAGCGGAGATCGAGTGTGCTTCCTGAACCTGGCCGAACTCATCCTGCAAGACATAACTGCGGGAGCCGTGCAGGACGCCTACCGTGCCGGCCGTCAGCGACGCGGCGTGCTGGCCGCTGGCAATCCCGTGCCCGGCGGCTTCGACGCCGACCAGCTCCACCTCGCGATCCTGAATGAACGGGTAGAAAATCCCCATCGCGTTCGACCCGCCGCCAACGCATGCCACCACCGCGTCTGGCAAGCTGCCAGTGGCATCGAGCATCTGGGCGCGTGCCTCGCGGCCGATGACCGATTGAAAGTCGCGGACCATCATCGGATAGGGATGCATGCCGACGACCGAGCCGATGATATAGAAGGTCGTTTCCACATTTGCGACCCAGTCGCGGATCGCCTCGTTGGTGGCATCTTTCAGCGTGCGCGAGCCGGAGCGTACTGGCCGCACCTCCGCGCCAAGCAGCTTCATGCGAAACACATTAGGTGATTGCCGGGCGATGTCGAGCTCGCCCATATAGACGACGCAGTCGAGACCGAGCAGCGCGCAAACCGTGGCGGTTGCCACACCATGTTGCCCGGCGCCCGTCTCGGCGATGATCCGTTGCTTGCCCATTCGCTTGGCGAGCAATCCCTGGCCAAGCGCATTGTTGATCTTGTGGGCGCCGGTGTGCGCCAGATCTTCACGTTTCAGGAAGATGCGCGCTCCACCAGCGCGGTCGGTCAGGTTGCGCGCGTAGTAGAGCGGTGTTGGGCGGCCAACATAGTCACGTGAGAGCCGGTCGAGCAGATCTCTGAATTTGGGGTCGCGGCGGGCGTCGGCGTAGGCGGATTCGAGTTCGTCAATCGCGGGCATAAGCGTTTCGGGGGCGTACTTCCCGCCGAACTGTCCAAATCGGCCACGGGCGTCCGGGACCGCCGGCAGCGGCGCGGAGTCCGCTGTCGCCAGGTTCTTTTCGATATCGACCGCCATGAGCTGCTCCCGCGTCGAAGCGCCTCCCGAGGGATGGGGTTGAGGCGCCGATCGACATAGTGATACGACCGCGCGAACTATACCCGGATTCGCGCGGAGAGCGGCGGTTGTGGGCCGCGTGGTGGTACGGTTTGTGGTTGCTCTGGGGCGCTGCCCCAAAACCCGGTTCGATCCGCAACGCTGAAAGGCCATCTGAAGAGCGTGAATACGACATCCGGTGGGGGAGGGGGCCGGGCGGGACTGGTGCGATCGCTGTCGCCAGCCGAGCAGCGGTACCAGGATCAATTGATCGTCATCGGGGAGCGCCGTCGGGATCTGGCCACCCTGGAGCGGGATCTCGCCACGCTGCGCGGCGCGATCGCCGACTTCGAGGCATTGGCGCAGTCACGGCTTGGCGAGCTTTTCGCTACGCTCCGCCGGCTCGAGGGAGAAACAGCGGACTACAGCCACCGCCTTGCCCGGTTGCGCGCGGCGATCGATGGTCTTGCGCCCGATGAGTTCGACGAGCTGGACCCGGAAGACGAGGAGCTTCTGGAGCAGGCGACGCTGTCCGGAACCTCCCCTCGCGGGCGCCCGCGAGGCCCCCATGTGCCAGAGGCGACGCGGCGCTGGCTGGCGACAGAAGCGGCGGAAGCCAAGCGCCTCTACATTGAGCTTGCGAAGCGGCTCCATCCCGATCTTGCCCGTGACGACCATGACCGCCAGCGCCGCGAGCGAATCATGCAGCGGGTCAATGAAGCGTTTCGCCTCCGCGATCTGGCCGGGTTGCGGGCCATACATCTGGAGTCGATTGCCGACGACCCCAACTGGGATGAACGTCCTGTTACCGACCGTCTGGCCTGGGCAGATGCGGAGTTGCGCCGGCTCGATGCAGCCCTTGGCGAGGTCCGGTCCGCGCTGGCACGGATGCGCGGCGGCGAGCTCTATCGCCTCTATACGCGCCACGAGTCGGGTGATCCGGTTTTCACCGATTTGCGCGCACGCGTCGAGGGCCGGATCGAGGCCGAGTCGCGGCGGCTGGAGCGCATGAAGGATTCATACCGCCGCGTGGTAGACCATTGGCGACTGGCAACGGCGTCGGAAGTCGTCGGCCGGCAGCGGTAGCCGCCGGGCGGGGACGTCTGGCCGCGCTCCGTGCCTCCGCGTTGCGGTCAACAGAAGCGGCTGGTGCTCAGCAGGGGACGCCCGCGCGGCGAACCGGCGAGTTGCCTGTGATACGGCCACCCAATGCTGGGAACGAGCACCTTTCGGCAAGAAGCTTCGTTTGCTGAATCAGCACGGCCAGGCCGAAGAAGAATGAGCGGAAGAACGCGAAGACACGATCGACGCCAGGGACAACGTGACCGCGTTCAAGGGTGAAGAGCGCGGTCACGTGGCCACTGGATTCCCGGAGTCAGGCGGGGCCGGATCCGGTGTTCTCGGCGTGGACGAGTGATTCCGGCGTGGGCGTCACGGAAGCCGGAACTGGCTCGGGCGCATGAGCCGCCCAAAGGTGGCCAGGGGCGATGCGGCTGGCCAGAACCTCAGCGATGTGGCGCGATTTGCGGCCGGTGAAGTGCTCGATCTGCTGCCGGCAGGAGACGCCTGCCACGCTGACAGTCGTCGCTTCTCCAGTGGAGGCGACCGCTGGGAAGAGCCGGTCCTCGCCGATCTTCTTCGAGACCTCGTAGTGTTCGGCCTCATAGCCGAACGAACCGGCCATGCCACAGCAGCCCGCGCCGCTCTCTCTGGCCGAACAGCCCGCGTTTGCCAGCATGGCCATCGACGGCCCCATCCCGATCAGCGCCTTCTGGTGACAGTGGCCATGAAAGAGCACCTCGGGCCCCTTGTCGTCCTTCCAGACGATGCCGAGGTCGCCCGCCGCGTCGAGCTTTGCCAGAAACTCATCAATCATGAACGACTCGTTCGCCACTGCCGTAGCAGCCTCGTCGTTCGGCAGCAGGTCGCGGTACTCGTCGCGTAGGGTCAGGATGCAGCTCGGCTCGGTCCCGACAATCGGCACGCCATTGCGAGCGTACGGCGCCAGGATCTCGACGTTGTTCCGCGCCAGCGCGCGGGCTTCTTCGATGAGACCTTTGGAAAGCATCGGGCGGCCACAGCAGGCGCGGCGCTCCTCGACGATGACATTGAACCCCGCCGCCTCGAGCAACGTTACCGCCGCCATCCCGATGTGCGGGTAGTTGTACTCGGCGAACGTGTCGTGGAAGTAGACCACGTGGCCGCGCGTTTGCCGCGTCTGGCCCCCGCGCTCACGCTGGTGCTCGGCCCAGCGTTCGGTGAAGGTGCGAGAGGCGAAGCGGGAGAGCTTTCGATTTGGCGCGACGCCGAGCATCGACTTCACCGGCTTGTCCAGCCCGAGCCGCATGCCCAGATTGACGAATGGCGCGAAGGGCGAGGCCAGCCGCGAGATATCGTGAATGTGGCCGAAGAACCGCGAGCGGAGGGGCGTGCCATGCGCGTCGTGATAGTGGGCCAGAAACTCGGTCTTCAGCTTGGCCATGTCGACGCTGGAGGGGCACTCGGTCTTGCACGCCTTGCAGGAAAGGCAAAGATCGAGCGTCTCGTAGACGTCTTTCGAACCGAGATCGGGCCGGTCGAGCATTCCTCCCGCCAGCGCATCACGCAGGGCATTGGCGCGGCCACGGGTGGAGTCCTTCTCGTCGCGCGTGGCCATGAACGACGGGCACATCGTCCCGGCTTTGAGCTTGCGGCAGACGCCGGCCCCGTTGCACATCTCGACCGCGCGGGCGAAGCCGCCGTCGGCGCTGAAGTCGAGATAGGTCTGCGGTTCGCGCGCGTGGTACGACGGGCCGTATCGCAGGTTTTCCGTCATTGACGGCGCGTCGACCTTCTTGCCAGGATTCATCAGGCCACGCGGATCCCAGATCCGCTTGAACTCGCGCATCGCTTGATACAGTTCCGGACCAAAAATCCGCTCGTTCAGTTCGGAGCGCTGCAGGCCGTCACCGTGTTCGCCCGACATATGGCCGCCGAACCGGTGTGCCATCTCAGCCGCCGCGTTGGCCATGTCGACCATCGAGACGACCCCTTCGCGCGTCTTCAGGTTGACCAGCGGGCGGATGTGGAGGCAGCCTGCCGAGGCGTGGGCGTAGTAGGCGGCCTCGGTGCCGTGCGCCACGACCAGTTCCTCGACGGCGCCGACATATTCGGCAAGGTGTTCGACGGGAACTGAGACGTCTTCGATGACAGCGATGGGCTTGTGGTCGCCGCGGATGCTCATCAGCAAGCCGAGCCCAGCCTTGCGCACCGACCAGAAATCGGCTTGCGCCTTCGGATCGAGCAGCACCAGCGGATCGGCCGTGGTGCGCACGCCTCGTGCCACGAGATGCGCCTTCAGCCGCTCGGCTTTTCGCATCAATTCCGCATCGCTCTCGCCATAGAACTCGACGCCGAGCACCGCCGCCGGGTTGCCTTCGATCATCGCGATCTGGCGCGCATAGCCCGGTTGCGAGCGGGTGAGATTGATGAGCATGCGGTCCATCAGCTCGACGGCAGACGGCTCGGTCTCCATGATCGTTGGGGTCGCGGCCATGGAGGCGACCAGTTCATCGAACTGCAGAATGACCAATCCCGTCAGCGCGGGCCGGGGCTCGATGCGGAACGTGACCTCCACCAGGGTGGCGAGGGTGCCCTCGGACGAAACCAGCAATCGAGCGGGATTGAATCGGTCATCTGGCCGGATCATCTGGTCGAGCGAATAGCCTGTCGCCCGCCGCCAATGCGCCGGAAAGTCCCGCGCGATCAGCCCGCCATAGCGCTGCCGAAAAACGAGAAGGTCCGCGAAGAGGCGTCCCTTGCTGTCGTCCACCGCGGCGCGGCCGGCCATTGCCTCAGGCGTCGTGCGGCCGAGATCGACTACGGCGCCATCCGCCAGCACCACCTTGACCCGCTCGACATTGTCCCCAGTCATGCCGTAGAGGATTGAGTGCGCGCCAGTCGAGTTGTTGCCGACCACGCCGCCGGCAGTGGCGCGATTGGATGACGATGGGTCAGGACCGAACATATGGCTGGTCTCGCGCAACAGGCGATTGAGCGCGTCGAGGTTGATGCCCGGCTCAACGGTTACCGTGCGCCCTTCGAGGTCAATCGAGAGCAGTCGATTCAGGTGCTTGGAGAAATCCACGACCAGCGCTGCCCCGACCGTCTGCCCGGCAAGAGAGGAACCGCCGCCGCGCGGCAGCAAGGGAACGCCATGCTTGCTGGCGATCTCGATCGTCGCCAGGACATCGTCCGCCGTTACGGGGACGACGACGCCGACCGGCTCAATCTGGTAGTTGGAGGCGTCGGTGCTGTAGAGCATGCGCGAGATGGGATCGAAGCGGACTTCGCCGGCGATCCGCGCTTCGAGCTCCGCCTGCAACGTCCCGGCGGCGAACGAGGCGGCGCCGTGTGGCCGGGAATCATGGCCGTTCGCGGCGACATTCCTCGCGCCCGGCACGTTGGGAGCGGCAGCAGTCATGGTTCGTTGATCCTCTCCAGGAACGGTCGTGCGGTATGCCAGGGAGTCGCGCGCCTGGCTTCTTCGGCCTGAGCCCCGGAGTGTAGCACCCGTGGTTTTCATCCTAACCGAGTCACTGACCACGGGCCTGCATGGTCCAGGCAACACGGTTTCGCCCAGACTCCACCACCGATGCACGCACCCTCATTGCGACAACACGACAGGGGGCGTACCATCCGACGCGATGAAGCAACCTGAGGCGCCTTGCCTCGGCGATCCCGGCGCGGCCGTCCGCGGGATCGCGCGTGGCCGGTTTCCTCGTGGCGAGAGGAGCTCCCCATGCTCGAACAAACACGGTTTCTCCTCCCTGAGGAGGCCATCCCGACATCCTGGTACAACATCGCTGCCGATTTGCGAAATCCACCGTCGCCTGTCCTGCATCCCGGCACGCGGCAGCCAATCGGACCGGAGGATCTGGCGCCGCTCTTTCCGATGGCGGTTATTGCCCAGGAGGTCTCGACCGAACGCTTCATCCCCATCCCGGAGGAAGTGCTCGCGGTCTACCGGCTCTGGCGGCCGACGCCGCTGCATCGCGCCCACAGGCTGGAACAGGCGCTCGATCTGCCGAAGGACGTCCGCATCTTCTACAAGTACGAAGGTGTCAGCCCGGCTGGCTCGCATAAGCCGAACACGGCTATCCCGCAGGCCTACTATGCCAAACAGGAAGGGGTGAAGCGGATCGCGACCGAAACGGGCGCCGGTCAGTGGGGCAGCTCGATTGCCCTGGCTGGGTCGCTCTTTGGCATTGAGGTCAAGGTCTACATGGTCAAGATTTCCTTCGCCCAGAAGCCGTACCGCCGGGCGCTGATGGAGACCTGGGGCGCGGAATGTGTCGCGTCGCCGAGCACCGACACCAACGCGGGACGCGCGATCCTCGAGCAGGATCCCGACTCGAATGGCTCTCTTGGCATTGCCATTTCCGAGGCGGTCGAGGATGCCGCGACGCGAGACGACACCAAGTACTCACTCGGTTCCGTGCTGAATCATGTCCTGCTGCACCAGACGGTCATTGGGCAGGAGGCGATGGCCCAGCTCGAGATGGCGGACGCCTATCCGGACGTCGTGGTCGGGTGTGTCGGAGGAGGGTCGAACTTTGCTGGCATCAGCTTCCCGTTCGTACGGGAGAAGATGGCGGGCAAGCCGATCCGCATTGTTGCCGCGGAGCCAGCCGCCTGCCCGACGTTGACGCGCGGCGTCTACGCCTACGACTTTGGCGATACCGCGCAACTCACGCCGCTGGTCAAGATGCATACCCTCGGCCATAGCTTCGTGCCGGCAGGCATTCATGCCGGCGGCCTTCGCTATCACGGGGCCGCGCCGCTGGTCAGCCAGCTTCTCGACGAGGGCCTGATCGAGGCAACGTCAGTCATGCAGCGGGCAGCGTTTGAATCGGCGGTGCTCTTTGGCCGCACGGAAGGCATCGTTCCCGCGCCAGAGGCCTCGCACGCGATCCGTGTGGCAGTCGAAGAAGCGACACGAGCGAAAGAGGCCGGAGAAGCGAAGACGATCCTCTTCAATCTCTCCGGGCACGGCTTCTTCGATCTTTCTGCGTACGACAGCTATCTCTCCGGCAGCATGCAGGATTACGAGCATCCGCAGACGGAGATCGATGCGGCGCTGGCTGGCCTGCCCAGCCTTGCCGATTAGGGGACGACAGGGCGCACCCGTATCACGAGCGCGAAACACTCGCGTCTGATACAGATGCAGGTATAGTCATTTGTGCGTCTCGTCCGCGCCCTGGTGTTTGGCAAGGAGGAGCAGTGGATCCAGGTGTCATCGCCGTTGTCATCCTCATTCTCCTCATTGTCGGCGCCGTTGCGGTCATGACCCGACAGCGATTCGATGCCTTGAGCCTTCCGGGGTTGCGCGTCCTCGGTGTGGCTGGCGCGGGCCCCGCTGATGACGGGTTGGCGCACGAGGCGCCTCTGGCCGCCGCGGTTGATGCCGCCGTGGAATCGGGTCTGCTGGCGGCTCGGTCCACCCCTGCGCGCGCGCCGGGAGAAACGCCGCTCTTCGCTCGCGAACGGGAGGATATTCTGGCGGACGTGGGGCCCGTGCGCGTTGACGTGGCTGCCATCATGCCGTCTCCAGTGATGGAACGTCTCGATCAGATCGAAGCCCAACTCCGTGATGTTTCGGCTGCTGTCGAGCGCCAAAGCGCGCAGATCGTGCGCCTTGGCGCCGACGTTCAGCGGCGAGCCGATGCCGACGAGGCACGTCGCGAGGTGGTCCTGGAGCGGCTGCGCGCTGACCTGAATGCGGCGCTGAGCCGGCTCTCGATCGAACGGCAGAGCAGCGAGCGACGCCTGGAAGTCAGCGCCGAGCTTTATGCGAGATTGGCCCGCCTGGAATCGGCCCTTTCGGAGGTAACGAACCCGGTCCTCCTGCCTGGCGAACCGTATGAGGCGCCCGGTGATCTCCTGACCGAGGCGCTCATCTGGGAGAACTGGAACGAAGTAAGCGAGCGGGTCTTTGCTCTTGCCGATTCGTTCAGCGCGCAGCGAGTACATTTGTCCGAACAGACGCGGGAGGAGTTTGGAGAATTCGTGACGGCCCTGCGGCTGCTGCTCACGCGGTCGATCTATCCAAATCTTCATACCGACCTGAACGATGAGCAACAGGCGGCTCTCCGATCCGCGCTTGATGAGCTGGGAATGGAGTTGCGGACGTTGCGCGCGGCGCTCGATCGGGAGTACCGCGAAGCGAACGGGAGCTGACCTCCAGCCGACCGTTGCGCTCGGCGACCAGGCACCCTTCATGCCCTGATGCTCTTCCTATGCGATGGCGCCGAGAAGGCGCTATTGGGGTGATTGAGCGTCGTGGCTGCCAGGGTTGGCCCTCACCCCGGCTTCCTTCGGGTCAAGCC